>JALRGX010000033.1 GCA_023259635.1 Methylotenera sp.
GGCGCATGAAGCGATTTCTTATATAATGTTCTGGATTGCTTCACTTCGTTCGCAATGACAAATTTACTGGTTGTCGAATTATTACAACCTCATCCCTTTTAATATTCCAATATTGAGTGATAACAAAGCAAGTACGGTAAAAATAGCTTGCCTTACAATAATACCCGACTAAAATACCCTGTTATAATAGTGCTGTTGGCATTCAATATTTTCACGATTTGAAAGAGGATTATCATGGAACATCAATTACCACCATTACCTTATGCAAAAAACGCATTAGCACCACATATTTCTGAAGAAACATTTGAATATCACTATGGCAAGCATCACCAAGCCTATGTAACTAACCTCAACAACCTGATCAAAGGCACCGAGTTTGAGAACGCAAGCCTGGAAGATATCGTTAAAAAATCTGCTGGTGGCATTTACAACAACTCAGCTCAGGTTTGGAACCACACTTTTTTCTGGAACTGCATGAAACCTAACGGCGGCGGCGCACCAACCGGCGCGCTGGCTGATGCAATCAACGCAAAATGGGGTTCATTTGATGAATTCAAAAAAGCATTTCAGGCTTCAGCTGTTGGCAACTTTGGCTCTGGCTGGACCTGGCTGGTTAAAAAAGCGGATGGTTCAGTAGACATCGTTAACATGGGTCCTGCTGGCACCCCATTAACCACTGGCGACAAAGCACTGTTAACCATTGACGTTTGGGAGCATGCTTATTACATCGATTACCGCAACGCACGTCCTAAATTTGTAGAAACATTCTTGGCTTCATTAGCCAACTGGGATTTTGCAGCGGCTAACTTTGCTTAGTTGCTAACTAGTTATTTGTATTAAATATATATGTAACTTTATAAATTGCATACAGTAAAAAAGCCCTAGAGTTTTTTCTAGGGCTTTTTATTTAACTCATGGTGGAATGTAATAATTAAAACCTTATCCATCATCTTCTATGAAACAGCTACTATCATTTCAACAGCTTCTCTCAGTGAAAGTGCCACAAATTGCTATTGATAAACATATGTTTTATCTAAAGTAAATTGGACAAAGTCTGTTAAAATTCATGCCATGCTGCAACGTTATGTCATTCATTTTGCGTTGATTTTTATATTTGCGTTAGCGCAGATGGGCGTTGCTACGCACGAAATCAGCCACTTAACTGACGCACGTCAGCATACACAGCAAGACAGCAAGTCTCAATCCAAACACGCAGCCGCGGAGCAATGTGAGCAGTGTATCAGCTACGCAAAAGTAGCAAGCGGACTGCAGTTATCTCCTTTTGCAATTCCGGAAATCAGCGCTGATTTCATCACTACGGTTAGTCATTTTGCAAGCTTTGATACACACTTCAGCAGCGCTTATTCCGCTCGCGCGCCCCCGCAAATAACAAGCATTTAATTTTTCATGCCGACAACGACGTTGCCGGTAATTTGCTTTTATTTTCGGGATTACTCAGATGAATTACAGCCAGAATCCGTGTCTGCTCGCAACATGCGCGCTTAAACCTTTATTAGTTGTTATAACAGTTTTATTTACCAACCAAGCCACTGCTGCTGAAGCAAACACCACCATCGAGCTAGCCACTGTGCCGGTAACCGGAAATCCACCAGGTGTCAGTTCTGATGAGCTCATTGCTCCAGTTTCAATATTGAATGGGCGTGAACTTTCGCTGAAACGCGAAAGCACCTTAGGCGACACATTGAATGGAATCCCTGGTGTCAGCGCATCCAGTTCTGGGCCTAATGCCTCCCGCCCGGTTATTCGTGGGCTGGATGCCGAGCGCGTGCGCATCATGCAGAATGGCACGGGTGTTTTAGACGCATCAAGCTTAAGTTCTGACCATGCCGTATCTCTGGACCCACTTGTAGTAGAGCAAATAGAGGTAATACGTGGACCTGCGGCTTTGCTTTATGGCGGCAGTGCAGTTGGCGGTGTGGTTAATGCGATAGACCACCGCATTCCGACCGAACAACTGGAAGGCATTACCGGACGTGCTGAAGGCAGTGTCGGCGGTGCAGATAGCCAGAACAACCTGGCCACCGTTATCGACGCGGGCAATGGAAAACTTGCGATTCATGCCGATGCCTATACTCGCAAAACCAGTGACCTGGACATCCCCGGGTTTGCAGTTTCCAGCCGTAAAAACAGGGCTGATGGCACACCGCGTGAGAATTACGGCAAGTTAATAAACAGCAGCGCCAGCGGGGAAGGTGGCGCTTTAGGCGCCTCACTCACGTTTGATAACGGCTATGCAGGCATTTCATATTCAGGGTTCAACAATAATTACGGCACAGTAGCCGAACCAACTGTACGCATTGACATGCAAAGTAAGCGCTGGGATTTTGCCAGCGAATTTGGAGAATTAGGCACAATCGTAGAACGGGTAAAACTCAAGCTGTCGCACACCGATTACCATCATCAGGAAATTGACGATGGCATCGTCGGCACGACATTCAATAATCGCGGCCTGGAGGGCAGCCTTGAAGCCGGGCACGCCAACATCGGCAACATAAAGGGCGTAGTGGGCCTGCAATTCCAGAACTCGAATTTTGAAGCACTAGGTGACGAGGCGTTTGTACCGGCAGTAAATACACAGAGCAAAGCCATATATATCTATGAAGAACTGCCGCTCAACCAGCTTAAATTGAGCTTTGGCGGACGTACCGAACATGTTTCCGTGGATGCAAAAAACGATACTAAATTCGGTCCGGCACAAAACAATAGCTTCACCCCGGTTAGCTTTGCTTTTGGCGGCCTTTACACCTTCAACCCAAACTGGTCTCTTGCCACCAATCTTTCCCATAACGAGCGGGCACCCAGTTATTTTGAGCTTTATGCAGATGGTGCGCATTTGGCAACCGGCCAGTACGAAATTGGTAACAGAAATTTTGGTAAAGAACGCTCCAATGGTATCGATGCACAGATACGCTGGAAAGACGGCAAGAACAATTTCAATTTCGGTGCCTATTACACCAGATTCACCAGCTTTTTAGGTTTGCTGGATACTGGCAGCACGGACCCCGGCTCCGGCTTGCCGATTGCGCAATTCTCGGCTTTTGCTGCGACATTCAAAGGCCTGGAAGCTGAAGGAAAGTTTAATCTGGCAGAACATCTTGACCTGGCATTACGCGGCGACTACGTAAATGCAACTAACCGTGACAACAGCGATGCAATGCCGCGTATTGCACCATTGCGATTAGGTGCCGGGCTGCATTACCAAAAGAACAGTTTTGGCGCACGGCTGGATATGCTGCATGCGTTCAAACAAAACCGCACGGCAGAGAACGAACTTGCAACAGATGGCTACACCAATGTCAGCGCATTGGTAACTTACACATTACCGACCAAATTTAATCTGGAAGTATTTGCAAAAGCCAACAACCTGCTTGACCAGGAAATTCGTGAGCACACATCATTCCTGAAAGACATCGCGCCACAGGGTGGCCGCTCTATCCTGCTGGGATTGCGTACTGATTTTTAACTACACAATGCTATAGAGGTGACTCAATGCCGCCTCTATAGCCTATAGGGCACTTTTATAAATGCAGAGTTTGGGATGTAGTACACAGCAACCGAGATAGTATGCGGCATAGAGCGAGGTTGCGACAACGCAGTTGCGGTGTAGACTAACCTTTAGGTTGTGTCGTAACCAAAAAACCGTGCAACGCAGTAATGCGCCCAAAAAATGTATTTATAGAAACGCCCTTTAACCCAGCAACACCAATCCCCAGACTACCGCCACAATGATCAGTGCGATAAATACTGCTGCACTACCGATATCTTTCGCCTGTTTTGCCAATGGATGACGTTCAATAGAAGTGTGATCAACCGCTGCCTCAATTGCAGAATTCAGCAACTCTACAATCAGTACCAATAGCACACTGGCTATCATCAACGCCCGTTCTACAGGACTATCGCCCAGATAAACTGCCAGCGGAATTAATACTAATGCAAGAAAAACCTCTTGGCGGAAAGCATCCTCATGTTTAAACGCTGCAGAAAAACCCTGTAATGAATAACCAAAAGCATTGACCAGGCGACGGATACCGGTTTTGCCTTTGAATGGACTTGCGGCGGCCAGGTGTTTAGATTGCGGGACTTGATGATCAGCCCTATGCTGATCATTTTCAGGAATTTGCATTTTATGCTTTCAGCTGGTAGACAATAAAGAATTTAACAAATAATATCTAGTGCACAGATTTTAACATGCGCTATCATTACACTTTAAGTATTCAATCATGAAATTTCACAGGGTTCATTATGGCACGCATGGTAAATTGTATTAAGTTAGGCAAAGAAGCTGAAGGCATGGACTTCCCACCGTATCCGGGTGAACTCGGCAAACGTATCTATGCAAACGTTTCCAAAGAGGCGTGGGCTGCATGGTTAAAACAGCAAACCATGCTGGTCAATGAAAACCGTCTTAGCTTGGCAGACCCATCAGCCCGTAAATATCTTACCGAGCAAACGGAAAAATACTTTTTCGGTGATGGCGCGGATACTGCAAGTGGCTATGTTCCACCTAAGAGCTAATTAACCGTAAAGCGAAACATGTAATAAAAAAGCGCCGGGATCGGCGCTTTTTTATTAGTAACATATGGTCGTCAATTAAGACTGGGTCGTCTCGCGTTCCATTTCCTGCACGGTGGTATGGCGTACATCCTTACCTTTCACCATATACACCACATACTCTGCAATGTTTTTAGCATGATCGCCGATACGCTCAATCGCTTTAGCCACAAATAACACTTCCAAAGACATTGAGATAGTACGCGGATCTTCAAGCATAAATGTAATCAACTGGCGCATCGCTGAACGGAACTGTTCATCAACCAGTTCATCCTGCTTTGCCACAGCTACAGTTTTGCTATCGTCCAAACGCGCAAAACCATCCAATGCAGTGCTCAACATCTCGCGCACTATGGTAACCATTGTCTTGATCTCATTAAAACGTGGCTTATACAAACGATCTTCTTCAAAGATTTTCTGTGCGGTACGCGCAATCTTTGTGGCCTCATCGCCGATACGCTCAAGATCAGTGATGGTTTTCACAATCATCATGACCATACGCAAGTCACCTGCAGTCGGCTGGCGACGTGCAATGATATGGCTGCAATCTTCGTCAATCTGCACTTCCAGCGCATTTACGCGATGGTCGTTATTTATGACTTCTCTCGCCAGATTAGCGTCAAGTTTTACCAGTGCCTCTAGCGCCTGGATGATTTGCTGCTCAACCAGGCCGCCCATCTCCAGCACTTTTCCACGCAACGCTTCCAACTCTGCATCATATTGCTTAAAGGTATGTTCAGAATGCATTTTATTTTTCCACTATTAACCAGTACGTTATCTTATGTACTTATTATGACAAAATTATTACAGAATGTATTTAAGCATTTATTTCTTATAGGTTTTAACGCCTTCAGCTGTAGCCAGCAACAACACATTAGCAGGACGCGCAGCAAACAAACCGTTGGTCACCACACCGACAATTTGATTGATTTTTGCTTCCATCGCCACCGGGTCAGTAATTGTTAAACCATGCACATCCAGAATTATATTGCCGTTATCAGTAGTAAAGTCGCGCAATTGCGGTTGGCCACCCAGCTTGACCAATTCGCGTGCCACATAGCTCTTTGCCATCGGCAGCACTTCTACCGGCAATGGAAATTTACCCAGAACAGGCACATATTTAGTCTCATCACAAATACAGATAAACTGTTTTGCCACAGCCGCCACGATTTTTTCACGTGTCAGTGCACCACCACCGCCCTTCAGCATGTGCATGTGTTCGGTGATTTCATCCGCACCGTCTACATAGATATCCAGACTATCTACGCTATTTAGGTCAAACACCTCAATACCATGGCCGCGCAAACGTGCCGCGGTCGCTTCTGAACTTGCCACTGCGCCATCAATCTTATGCTTCACTTTAGCCAGCTCTTCAATAAAGAAATTGGCCGTTGAGCCGGTGCCCACACCAATAATGCCGCTTTTTACATATTCAACCGCTGCTTTAGCTACTTGTTGTTTTAATTCGTCTTGTGTATATGCCATTTTAAGTTATGTCCTTGCAAATTCTTTAGGAAACCCGGAATCAGTGCCTGCGCTAGCAAATTGCTGCGTTGCGCGGTACTCGTAACCTCGCTGTATATTAAATACTATCTCGGTTTCTACGTTGCGTACGCCTTTGACGTATGAATAATGCGCTTTAGCGCATATATTCTACCGACACGCCCTTTACGGGTGCACTTTATCACGCTCGGCGACTTATTCCGTATTTCCTTTATAATATAAGTTATATAATTTTATTCAATCCAGTACTATACACTGCACTAGTCCATTTTAGAAAGCTGGTTCATTTCAGAAATAACATGCCTACAGATACCGCACAAGATTACTTAGAGAAAATACAACATTCACATGTATATGACGTTGCTAAAGTAACGCCATTAGACCTGCAAATCAATCTTTCCAAGCGCATTAAAAACAATGTGCTGCTCAAACGCGAAGATATGCAGCCGGTATTTTCTTTCAAGATTCGCGGCGCTTATAACAAAATGGCGAGCTTACCGCCGGAGGCGCTGGCAAAAGGTGTCATTGCAGCATCCGCAGGCAATCATGCGCAAGGAGTAGCACTGAGCGCACAGAAACTTAAATGCCGTGCGGTGATTGTGATGCCGACTACCACACCGCAAATCAAGGTCGAGGCTGTAAAAAGCCGTGGCGCTGAAGTTGTGCTGTTTGGCGATAGTTATTCTGATGCCTACGCCCATTCCCTCGAGCTTGAAAAAAGCGAAGGACTAACCTTTGTCCATCCGTATGATGACCCTGATGTAATCGCCGGTCAGGGTACGATTGCCATGGAAATCCTGAATGCACACCCGGAACCGATTCACGCTATTTTCTGCTGTGTTGGCGGCGGTGGACTATTAGCGGGCATCGCAGCCTACATTAAAGCGGTTCGTCCTGATATTAAAGTCATAGGCGTCGAAGCAAAAGATGCAGAAGCCATGACCGAGTCACTCAAAAAGAATGAGCGCGTGACGCTTGAACAAGTTGGCCTGTTTGCCGACGGCGCTGCCGTCAAGCAGGTAGGAAAACACACTTTTGCTTTGTGCCAGCAATATGTCGATGAAATGATTATCGTAGACAATGATGCCATCTGCGCCGCAATTAAAGACGTATTTGAAGACACGCGCAGTATTTTAGAGCCTGCTGGCGCCTTGGCAGTAGCCGGGCTGAAAGCTTATGCTGCCCGCGAGAACCTGCAGCATAAAACGCTGGTTGCAGTTGCATCAGGTGCGAACATGAATTTTGACCGCCTGCGTTTCATCGCAGAGCGTGCCGAAATCGGCGAAAAACGTGAAGCAGTACTGGCGGTTACTATTCCTGAAAAACCAGGTGCGTTCAAGTCATTCTGTCGCTTATTGGGTGGCCGCAATATCACCGAATTTAATTACCGCTACTCCGATCCCCAGAATGCCCATATTTTTGTGGGTGTTGCCGTTTCAGACCCATCTGAATCCGCGAAACTGGTTACCGAGCTAGAACAAAAAGGCTTGCCAACACTGGACCTGAGTAATAACGAGGTCGCCAAGCTGCATTTAAGGCACTTGGTCGGTGGGCATGCGCCACAGGCTGAAAATGAAAAGGTATTCAGATTCGAATTCCCGGAAACACCTGGTGCGCTAATGAAATTCCTGGATACAATGGGGCATGACTGGAATATCAGCCTGTTCCACTATCGCAACCATGGTGCGGACTTTGGACGTGTGCTGGTAGGCATGCAGGTTCCCCCGAATGAACTATCCGAGTTTTCTGAATTCTTAAATAATCTAGGCTACCCACATTGGGATGAAACAGAAAACCCGGCATACAAGCTGTTTTTGGGTTAATAGCCTGTGCTAACAAAACTTGCCGCATAAATACCTGCGTTGCTAACGTAACCAGAAATACTTTGGAGATATGAATGAACTTTACACCTGCTTTTAGCAAAACACGAATCAGTCTGCTGTTACTGGTATTAATCACCGGGATTGCCGGTTGCAATAAAGAAAAAACCGCTGATACCCAGGCAGCTGCCGAATCAAAACCAGCCGGTCTTGCTTACGTCACCAGCCAGGATGACGGCGTTAGCGTCATTGACCTTGCATCCATGAATGTCGTAAAACAGTTTGATCTGAAAGACAAAGGCCCGCGCGGCTTGGCTATCACTGATGACGGTAAAAAGCTGGTAGTGGCAACACGTGAAAACGAGAGCCTGTCTGTCATTGATACAGCAACAGGTGCAATTCAGGAAATCAAAGTTGGCAAAAATCCTGAATTTGTCCGTATCCTTGGCAACTTTGCCTACGTTTCTTCCGAGCCAAGCGCCAAAGGTGGACCCCCGCCAAAACCAGGTGCAAAAGAAGAAGATGATGATGACGGAGAAAAAATTCCTGCCACAATCTCTGTAGTTGATTTAACAACCGGCACAAAAGTACGTGAAATCACTGGCGGCCCGGAAACTGAAGGAATTGAATTCTCAGCTGACGGCAGCAAACTCGTCATCACTAATGAAGCAGATAACACGGTTACTGTTCACGACATTAAATCCGGTGAACTACTAAAAACCATACCAACACACGAATATGGTGATCGTCCACGCGGCATTAAGGTTTCTCCTGATGGCAGCACCTACCTTTCTACATTAGAGTACGGCAATAAATTCATGGTACTGGACAAGGACTTTAATTTTGTACGCACAGTAGAAACCGGACAAACGCCTTATGGTATTACCTATGATAGTTCCGGCAAACATATCTTTGTAGCAACCAACAAGGAAAAAGCACTGCAAGTGTTTGATGCAAAAACTTATGAAAAAATTAAAGACATCCCCACCGGCAATCGCTGCTGGCACTTTTCATTCACACCGGATGACAAACAGATTCTGTTAGCTTGCGGTAAATCAGATGCAGTGTTCGTGATTGATGCTGACAAATTGGAAGTAACAAAACAGATTGAAGTTAAAAATATGCCTTGGGGTGTAGTGACTTACCCTAAAGCCATGGGTAGCATAAGTAGTAAATAAGTGTCTATGGCCCATCCACAGGATGGGTAGTTAGCTGCCTGGATTTACCTGAAACGCCTGATGAACCTCATCGGGCGTTTTGCATTTTAGGCTGACCCTAACCAATACTTCACAGGCCGGGTAGTGTCTAGCTTAATGGGGGATTCATAATGCTGAAATTTGGGATAAAATAAATAAAAGTAGAAATATCCCCATGAATAGGTATCCGGTAACCAGGCGCTTTTGATCTGTTGCTTAACTACAAAATACAAATTTCGGGAGCATTCGACTGAGCAATTTATAACAACAATACATAGCGGGGCATAATTAAAGTATCATTACCGCAACTTTTATCATTTCCTCCCAAGCGAGATGAACGATGCATACAATAGATATTTTTCCATGGAATGCCAACTTCAATACCGGAATTCAAAAAATAGATGAACAACATGAAAAACTTGTTCGTTTATTAAATGAACTTGCCAGTTATGTGGCATTCAGTAATGAAATTCCAAAACTGGACATCATTTTTGATGAGCTTGCAAATTATGCAATTTATCATTTTCAAGAAGAAGAGCATATTTGGCACGAGTACCTGCCAAATGACCCCGCCGAGTTAGAACATAAAAAGATTCACGAGAGTTTTGCTGAAACAATTACGCTCACCAGAGCAAAAATTAACACGTCTCCAAAAGAGATAATCGTTGAAGAACTTCTGTCTTTTTTAACGCGTTGGCTTGCAACGCATATTTTGGAAAATGACAGATATTTAGCCGGCTTGGTGCTTTCGATACAAACCGGCGCCTCTATTGAGGAAGCCAAAATTTTAGCCAAGAAGAGATTGGGCGGTGAAGCTAAAGTTCTTGTCGAGCTCATAATCTCTATCTATGACAATCTGTCTATAAACACACTAAGCTTGATGCGCGAGCTTAAAAATAAAATAGAGCAAGAAGAAAAAATTAAACAGTATACAACTCAGTTAGAGTCTACTTTCATGAAGATGGTGCGGTTAGCAACAACCTTAAGTGAAATGCGAGACCCCTACACTGCAGGTCATGAAAGTAGGGTAGCATTAATTGCTGTTGCTATTGGCAAAGAAATGGGGTTGGATGACAAGCGTATCGAAGGCCTTAATGTTGGAGGGCATTTGCATGACTTGGGGAAAATTTCGATTCCTGCAGAGATTCTTGCTAAACCGACAAAACTGAATGACGTAGAGTATTCACTCATAAAAATGCACCCTCAGGCGGGCTATGATGTTTTGAAAGATGTTGGGTTTCCTTGGCCTGTAGATCAAATCGCCTTGCAGCATCATGAACGAATTGATGGTTCCGGATATCCGCAAGGATTAAAAGGTGATGAGATTTTATTGGAGGCTCGCATCTTGGCAGTGGCGGATGTCGTCGAGTCAATGTCCTCCCATCGGCCATATCGACCTGGCTTGGGCCTGGATAAAGCGCTAAACGAAATCTCAAGGGGGCGCGGAACATCTTATGACCCCAATGTTGTTGATTGCTGTTTACGACTATTCAGGGAAAAAGGGTTCGAGTTACCCGGGTGATAAATTTCTTAAGTGCAATTGTTCCAGTGAGCTAGTACACCAGGTCAATAGATAATGATCACTTATTGGAGCGCCAGATGAAGCAACGGCTATACATCTGCCATACACGCACATTCACAGTTGAGCCTCCTCGAGGAGAGGACATATAAAGTACTCAGCACTTTGCATATTTACCCGAGCTAACAGAGCCCGAGATAAGTCTGCTTCATTTACCAAATTCCCGTAAGGGCCTAAAAGCGCAAGCGCGCCTACCTTGGCACCAACCCCTATCATCCAGCGCAAGGTATGCCCAAACGATGAGCGAACCTAGTCTTGGCATTCCTCCATAACTGCGCTGATCTCGGAGATATTTTTTTCAACGGCTTCAACACAATCTGGATCTAGTTTGCCTATAGCTGCCATACGCTGTAACTCTGTTATGGCTTCATCCATTGTCCATTTTTTCTTGTAAGGTCTTTGGCTTACTAATGCATCAAGAATGTCAGCCACCGTAATAATTCTAGCTTCGATTGGTATCTCATCGCCTTTTAAATGATAAGGGTAGCCCGATCCGTCCATACACTCATGGTGGTAAGCTACAATATTCCTCATGATGGCTGAGTCTGAAGAGTTTTCAAGATTAAAGTCATGCAGTATCTTCTTAACCATTTCAACACCCTTGCTAACATGGGTTTGCATGATTTTTCTTTCATCTTCATCCAGAGCCCCCGGCTTAAGCAGGACTGTATCAGGAATCCCAATTTTACCGATATCGTGCAGAGGTGCAAATAAGTATACGTGCTCAATAAATTCATCACTCAGCTTATGCTTGCCGGAAATATGTTTCGCAATAATACGGGCATTTTTACCCATTCTTTCAAGATGAGCGCCTGTTTCGAAATCTCTTAGATTGGCAAAGTCACAAGCCATGTGCACCGTGGCATTGATGGAGCGTATGATTGAGAACTCCCTCACCAAAGTCATATTGATAATGTTGGAGAACAGCACAATATCTCGCTGTACTTCTGGTGTGAATGCTGCAACTTTAACCGAGTCATAAAACAAGAACCCTATAAATGATCCTTGATCATACATAGGTACTGTAAAAGAAGATTTGTAACCTTGTTCAAGCACCCACGCAGAATGTTTATTAGTAGGCTGCAAGCTTTTTTCAATATCATCAATCACACGCTGCCCGCGCGACAAAGCTAAGTTGCTAAGCGACTTGCTATCCGCCAGATTATATTCGTACCCACTGATAGGAACACCCTTGCGGGTACTATTGATGAATGTTTTGAGCAGATCAGAAGAAGGGTCATAAATAGCACACCCAATCCGGTCTATTTGCGGAATGGTTTCCAGCAAGCGATCATGTAACCTGTTTAAACGTTCTTGCAGCGTTTCTGAGGTTGAAGCAATATCCAGAAGAGATTTTGTCATAAACCCTCGAAAAGTATATAAATAGAAAAAGTGGAATTAATTTCAGGATTTATTATATGCCAATACTAAAACCTTTGTAGTAGTTACACACTTATATTTCAATGTTTGTTAATCTGGACTTACCCCGTTTTGATAGTCATATCATAATGTCTTGAGTTAGGTCTGGCTTTGTGGGATGGCAAGTTAATATCTCTACTCGAACCTTATAATATATTTCTTGATATTAAAAAAATGAAATATAGTGTGTTATGTTTCATTTATTAACATCAGAAAGCGATGTCTTCAGAAAATTTTTACTTATAGCCATGTTGTTTGCATTTTGCTGGTTTTGAATAGCTGCATCGATCAGAACGCACCTAACGTCATTAAAATAGCAGCCCATCCAACTTCGCTTCCTATGTTGCTTGATGAGAGCAGCATGAGTTTGCGTTAATTTTTATCAGACGTGACCATAAAATTAGACTTATCTAAAATTTAAAGGACTTTCAATATTGACCAATACGCCCAATCCCTCTTGCCAGTTAATTAAGTTCTTGCCTTGTGTGCCTAATTTCCCGCAACCTGGGGTAATGTTTAGGGATATTTCACCACTTATTGCTGATCCCCAGGCATTTCAGGTTGCCATAAATCAATTTGCAGAGCTTGCGCGTGAATTAAGTTTTACTCGTATCCTTGCTATTGAATCTAGGGGATTTATATTCGGCTCGGCACTGGCTTTACAATTGCAGAAGCCATTATTATTAGCCAGAAAACCCAATAAACTTCCCTTAGCCGCACATTCAGAATCCTATGGTCTGGAATATGGTCAGGACTCATTGGAGATACAAGCCAATCATATTGATCAGCAATCAAAAGTCTTAATAATTGATGATGTTGTTGCAACGGGAGGCACTCTGATGGCAGCTAGTGCCCTAATCAGAAAAACAGGCGCTCAAGTAGTCGGAGCACTTACATTATTGGAAATCGATTCTTTAGGTGGCAATAACCGGTTGCGTGAGCAAGATATTCATGCTCATTCAATACTATCAGTTTAGCTGCTTTTAATTTAATTGGAGAAAAATATGAATCTATCAGAAAAGAATGCCGTTGAGCAGGCAACCAATAACTTTTATGCCGCCCTTAACCTATTATTCACTGGTGACGATCAACCCATGCAAAACGTATGGTCACATGCAGACGATGTTGTTTACATGGGGCCTGACGGTTTGTATCTTATTGGATGGACAGAAATCTCCAAGATGTGGTCAAAGGTTGCCGAAATGAAATTAGGCGGGACTGTAATCCCAATAAACTCACACACTATAATTGGTAGCGATATTTCAATGATTACTTGTGTTGAATCAGGTGAAAATGAGATCCAGGGGAAATCTGAATCAGTTGGGATAAGATCATCTACCGTTTTCCGTAAAGAGAATAATGCTTGGGTGGTCATAGCACACCAAACAGATTTACTTGCGTTTATGAAGTAAGCATAGGTATTTCTAATATGCAGCGTGATACTCAGTTTAGCGACTCATTCTAGTAAACACGCTTTTAATGATTGAGTTTCTAAATGAACTCAAAATTCCCATATCTTATTTATAAAAGGGAAAAAAATTCCCTTGTGACTGTTACCGAATTAAATAGTCAGAATATGTGTAATAGAAGTAACTGAAAATTTTAGGATGGCTGGTATGAGATTTGTTTTATGCTTTCTGACTGTAATTTGCTTGCTAAGTGTTTCTCCAGCATTTTCTGAAGAAAATACTGGACGATTCTCGGGCCCTTACGCTAGTTTAGGAGCTGGCTATCAGTATAGTGATATTTTTCATGAGAATGTCCGCACTGTGAACCCTATTATGGGCTTGTATAGGTCTTATGATCAGCCTAGCGCATCGGGGGAGGATGTTTTAGGGCAGGCGCTGGCAGGGTATGGTTATAATTTTGGCCAAAATTATAACTTATCTATCAACTTATTCTATAACTTTGGCGCAACTGGAGTAGCAGATATCAAGGCCACTTTTTACCAAGATACAGTTAAGCAAAGAATCAAAAATACGGTCGGTATGTTCTTGGCGCCAGGCTACTACATCAGCCCGCAGGCTTTAGTCTTCCTAAAGGTCGGATATGTTCGTTCAGGACAGGAATATATTCGTGACTCACAAAACATTCGTCTAGATCGTACGATACAAGGTTTTCTATGGGGTGTCGGGGCTAAGTATCTTGTGTCGGAGAATGTATTCATTGGTGTCGATGTTACAAGATATACATACGGTAAAAGCTCAGATACAACGCGGCTCAACTATTTTCCTTTTGTAGATGTCGATGTGTCTTCAAAAGTAGAGCAGACTAGCGGGGTAGTTTCCATAGGATATCAGTTCTAACTGGGAGGGTATCCTAGATTTTTTGTTAACGGTGGTTATTTACTGCCGAGGCATCCTTTCCTCGAACTGTATGGTAAACCCGGGTTAGCTCAGACCTCGTTTTTATGTAATCTGAAGACGTAAATCATGCCCACATGGGTTAGCTTGATTTAAATAATGGCCGGAGGCAGAATCAAACTACCGACACGTAGATTTCAACTTTAAAAATCATCACTTATATATTGTTTTAGGGCCGCCTTCACTAGCCTACGCTCGCCAGTACGTGACAAAATTATCACGTTTATAATTTGATTAGTGGAAAAAATATCCTTCATGGAAAAGTTAGCAAAATCCATATTTATTTCTCATGGTGGAGGCCCATTGCCACTGCTGGGTGATCATCAGCATAAAGCTTTGGTGATCGCCTTACAGAACTTGGCAAGAGCCATTACTAAGCCTCGTGCTATTGTGGTGGTAAGCGCTCATTGGGAGGAGAAAATTCCGACAATTACTGCCATACACCACCCCTCGTTAATTTATGATTACTACGGATTCCCTCCAGAATCATATGAAATTCAATACCCATGTCCTGGCGAGCCTTCTTTAGCTGAAGACATATTCAAACTTCTCAAAAACAGGGGCATCTCGGCTCAGCTTGATAGAGAAAGGGGACTGGATCACGGTGCTTTTGTCCCTCTTAAGATCATGTACCCAGAAGCGACTATTCCATGTATTCAATTATCGCTGGTGAACACTCTGGACCCCCTCCTGCATATTGAGATTGGACAGGCATTGCAACAATTGCATGAACAAAATGTTTTACTCATCGGGTCAGGATTTTCATTTCACAATATAAGAGCATTTTTTGAGCCCACTAACATAGAATCACATCAACTCAATCAGGCATTTGAACATTGGCTGGAAGATGTTTGCATTAATGAGAAATATTCGGAATTACAGCGTAGTGAATTGCTATGCCAGTGGAAAAAAGCCCCCGGAGCGCATTATTGTCACCCAAGGGAAGAACATCTTATTCCGCTGCATGTGTGTTATGGCGCATCACAAGGGCCATGCGAAAAGCGAACTAAAATTTCCATTATGAATAAGGAGTCGAGCCTGTATGTCTGGTGAAGTATAAAAGATAAGGACAGACTGCAGCTCTGTGTAGTTTAAAGACGTGAAAAATCCCACTAAAAAGTGAGCTTAATTTAGATGGTGGCCGGGGGCAGAATCGAACTGCCGACAAGCGTGAACTGCATTTAGTTATAATACCACCGATAGTGATGGCAACAATTACTACTGTTGGACAAATTACTGGCCCCTCACGGAGCCTACATACCGTGTCGTAAAATGCAGATCACAATTTATAAAACTTGATATTGATTGCCTGAAGTGTGTAATGCCATGCCTCCGAAAACTTGCACTTTTTTAAGCCTGCACGCTTGGGTGTTCGGGCTGACCCTATTCGCCTTCACAAGCAATGCATATTCCGACTGGAGTGATCATGCGATTAGTTGGCGTTATGGCGAAACATTCCGGGATCCCTTCATCCAAAATAATATTTCCAAGAACATCTACAGCTATACCTACGCAAGTGGTTCTTCCAGTGGAACCAATTATTTGAATGTAGACTGGCTGTTATCCGATGAGAATGATCCTATAAGAAAAAATTCCAGAGAGGGTGCAGAAGAGTTGTATCTGCTGTATCGCCATACATTTGATCTTGGTAATCTTCTAGATCGCCAATTTCAATTCGGTCCTGTCAAAGGGATGGGCGTTACGGCAGGGTTGGACCTCAATTACAAACAGGATGCTGGCTACAACTCGCGCAAACAGATGTTGGTCCTCGGGCCGACACTTATGATGAAGGTACCAGGCTTTCTCAATATTAGTCTTCTTGCACTGTGGGAGAGTAACTCTCCGCATGCCTCCCGTGGGGCATTCGACCCCGGATATCCAGATCAACGCTATCACTACGATTTACATCCCATGCTAAATCTGGCCTGGGGTATTCCTTTTGCCTCATCCCCCATAAGCTTTGAGGGATATGCAAACTTTATTACCTCAAAAGGTGAGGATGAAACTGGCCACGCTACGGCACCTGAAACCAATATTGATATGCGGCTTATGTACAACTTATCGGATGTAATAAAGAGCAGCACGTACAAAGTAAAGATCGGGGTGGAATACCAATACTGGAGAAACAAGTTTGGGAACTCAGATGCAAAAGTAGGGAATATGGAGGGCAATGTAGCCAGCACCCCGATGATACGGATGGAGGTTCATTTCTGAAGGCAGCCAAGAGTTACCAGGCCAAGAATTAGCTGTGGCTAACACACCACACTCAAACCAGAAGAGACCGACTTTGCACCCAAATCTGATATATCTATAAAAGAAACATCAGATTCATACTTTTAGAAATCCTAGACAGCTCTTACATTGGCAAAGAATACTTAGGCATAAAAAATCCCACATAAAGTGAGCTTGATTTAGATGGTAGCCAGGGGCAGAATCGAACTGCCGACATGCGTATATTCAATGCGCAGTTCAGAAATCATAAATAATGCCAAGGAACTTGTCTGTAGATCATCAATCTATTAAAGGACTCTTTTCATAGTGAACATGACATGCGACTTTTTGTGATTTTGTTTTTTGCACTCTTATCCCCAGCAGGTTTTGCCGAAAATTGCCCCGCACTTTTAACCCATCAGTTCAAGACTCTGCAAGGAGATCAGATCGACATGTGCCAGTATTTGGACAAGACGATTTTGGTTGTCAATACCGCCAGCAAATGTGGATTTACTCCCCAGTTTGAAAAGCTTGAAAAACTCTATTCCAAATACAAAGACAAGGGCCTGATGGTCATTGGTTTCCCGTCCAACGATTTCCGCCAAGAACTGAAAACCAGTTCCGAGATCGGGAGCTTCTGCAAGCTGACATACGGGGTCAAGTTTCCCATGGCGGAAAGTGGCTCCGTGACTGGTAAAAGTGCGAATCAATTATTTAAGCAGCTCAAGGCGGCCACTGGCCAGGAGCCACAATGGAATTTCTATAAATACGTAATTACTGATCACGGTCGCAAGGTAAAAGCCTTTCCGTCCACCACCGAACCGGACGATCCAGAAATAATGAACATAATTCTTTCGACTCTGAAATGAGGTACTCAAAAATGACAATAATTAAGCGATGTGCTATCACTGCGTTATGCGGCCTGCTTACTCCTGCAGCGTTCGCAGATCCCTGCTTAACCCTAGAGAAACTGTCGCAGCTTGAAAGCCGTGAAATAACTTATCTGGTTGGCCGTATTCCGCCAGCGTTCAGACATGCCGTCGAAGATCAGGGTATCAGCCTGCAGATGCGGGAAAATGAAGCAGCACCATCTAGCACATGCTCAGTCTCCGAAACAATGACGATTCCGAAGGAGGATATTGCCGAGGTAACCAAGCTTCTGGATCGTGATCCGGCCAAGCGCATTTTGCTCTTTTCTCAAGGCTACAGCTTGCCTTCTGAATCCAGGCTGGAAGCCAGCTTTGCAGTTGACCCCACCAATCTGGAGATCGCGCAACAGGACATCCTGCAAACAGGTTCTCTTGGAAAGCTGCGGGCCAGTGTTGAAATGATGTATTCCATGTTGTCGCAGTCTCGTGCGGAAACGGAAGAGCCTGCTGAGACTCTGCAGCCCTGGGGTGACGCCTCCAAGCGCAAGACTACAAAGAGTTGTTTGTCAAAATTCCGCACTAAAGGAAACTTACAGCAAGCCTGTGAGTGCAGGTCGGCGCAACTTGAAAAGCATTATTCGGCTCGCAGGTTGGACCATCTGGAATATGTACTCTCAAACCCTTATGCCATGGCTACGGGGGCTGCCAAAGACTATACAATCCAGCAAGAGAGTATCCATGCACGATGTGAGCTTTCACCGGGCTAGCCCAAGACGTGCTTTTTGACCATACAATCGTTTTCCTGGATCTAGTAAACACAGGGCCAGCCCGTAAAACGACTGCATCATTAGGATTGGCTACTAGAAATAAAACGATTTATGCGCTCGCTGGATAGGGAGGAGTATTTAGCCATACTTCCCGATACCGATAAAAGCGGAGCAATAAAAATTGCAGAAGAATTCTACAAAGTGTTCGTACCACCACAATTGCTATAAAGGATGATCCTTCTATCAGGGTTACAGTCAGTATAGGCATAGCCTCTTTGGAAGGAACTAAATAATCTTTTGATAACATCTGACCAGCGAAGCTGAACAGGCGATAAAGCGCGCTAAGAAAGCTGGTCGTAATCGTTATTCAATTTAAGATTTACGGTTTGAAATCTACCAGCACTAATTTAACCGACTGTAATGCTCTAGTGAAATAGAATACCAATTGTGAAGTTAAAAAAGTATCTACAATAGCCGGGGCGATTCAATGATTCATATGACTTCAAAAAGAATAATTTTAATATTAGGCGACCAATTAAATGAGTCTCACCCTGCTTTGTCTGGATTTAACCCACAAACTGATTTAATTTTAATGGCCGAATCTTCTGCTGAGGCGAATTACGTCTGGTCTCACAAAGCCAGAATCGTGATTTTTCTATCTGCTATGCGTCACTTTGCTGACAAATTATCTAAACACGGTTACCACATTAAATATATTAAAGAGTCGGAATTAAGCTTAGTAAATATAGTCCGTGAACAACTCCTAAAACATCATGCAACACATCTTGTACTTGCTACGCCAGGTGAGTGGCGACTTAAAGTTCAATTAGAGTCTCTGGCGATAAATTTGGGAATTAAACTTCAAGTGATTGAAGACAATCATTTTTATATTACTTGTGATGAGTTTAAAGAATGGGCATCGAACAAAAAAGAATTAAGGTTGGAATATTTTTATCGCTATATGCGAAAAAAACACAACATTTTAATAAATGTAGATGGCTCACCAAAAGGTGGGCAATGGAATTTCGATGTCCAAAATAGACGACCCTTTTCAAAAAAAGGGCCGGGATTAATTCCACCACCTTTATTTTTTGAGAATGATCAAATCACACTAGATGTAATAACTTACGTTGAGAATAGATATAAGAGTCATCCAGGATCACTAGAAAATTTTAAGTGGCCTGTAACAAGAGAAGATGCTTTGCAAGCGCTGCATTATTTTGTTAAGCATAGACTAGAGAATTTCGGGATGTTCCAAGATGCAATGTGGGAAAGCACTCCATTTGGATGGCATTCAATCTTATCTGTAGCCCTAAATTTAAAACTGCTCAACCCAAGAGAAGTCATCAGTACCGTGTTGGAAGGCTATGAAGAGAGTAAGCTAAGTTTAGCAACTGTTGAGGGCTTTATTCGCCAAATAATAGGTTGGCGTGAGTTTGTAAGAGGTGTTTATTATTTAGACATGCCTAATTTATCAAATGAAAATTTTTATGCTCATGAAAGAGCCCTCCCAAATTGGTACTGGACCGCAAAAACGAGCATGAACTGTATGAATGCTACCATCAATCAGACCTTGAAATATGGCTATGCCCATCATATACAACGTTTGATGATTACTGGTAATTTTGCACTGTTGGCTGAAATACTTCCCAAGGCCGTTTCAGAATGGTATCTGGCAGTCTATATGGATGCAATTGAGTGGGTTGAAATGCCGAATGTACTAGGAATGGCACTTTATGCCAATGGAGGCAGATTTACAAGTAAACCTTATATTGCAAGTGGGGCTTATATCAATCGTATGAGTAATTATTGTGATCGATGTTTATATAAACCGGATATCAAATATGGTGATAATGCTTGTCCAATGACAACTCTATACTGGAATTTCCTAATTAAACACCAAGCGAATCTTGATAAGAACCAGCGCACTAGATTAATGTCAATTAATGTAAAAAAAATAAATGACAATGAAAAAAGTGCCATTAAATCTCATGCCAAAATGTTACTGGCTAATTTAAATGCAATCTAAATTAGTGGCGATTCAGTGCTAAATTCCAGCATCACCTACTTAATTAAATAACTCATCATTTTTTCTTAAATACTCTATTGCTTGCATATATTGAAAATCATTTTCAGTACCAAATTCTACCGGTAATTTATCATTAGATCGCGATTGATCAACGGAAGAAATTGTCTCTAAATCACCAGTCGATTTTCTCGTTTTTTGATTTACATGTATTTCTTCTAAGTGATTAGGTAAATCAACTTCCCTAATGGTGGTAACTTTATTATTAACACTGTCTTTTGTTTCTTCAACAATAATGTCTGGAGTTATACCCTTAGCTTGAATCGACCTGCCACTCGGGGTGAAATATCTTGCCACGGTAATTTTAACTGCAGAGCCATCACTTAAAGGAAAAAGTGTCTGGATAGTTCCCTTACCAAAGGTTTGTGTACCAATAATTTTCCCACGCTTATGATCTTGGATGGCACCTGCCACTATTTCCGAGGCTGATGCAGACCCACCGTTAACAAGCACAACTAAAGGCAGCTCTTTAAATTTTTTAGGCACAACACTCATGTAATCATCCTCTGGGTTTGAGCCTGAATAATTCTGGGGATTTGCAAATAACTGCATTTGCGAGTCCAGGGTTTTGCCATCAGAGTAAACAACTAGTTTATCCTTTTCGATAAAAGCGGAAGCTACTGCTACCGTGGAAGTCAGCATGCCACCTGGATTGTTACGAAGATCCAAGACCAAGCCTTTTAAGCTAGACGTAGTCTTCTGAGTTATATCAACTAGAGCGTTAGCTAAATCTACACCTGTATGTTCTTGAAAATGTGTGACTCTTAGATAAGGATACTCAGGATTTGAGAGTTTATATTTGACACTTGGATTTTTAATAATTGATCTTACTAATTTGAATTTTAATGGGGCACTTTCTTGTTTACGCAAAACAGTAAGCGCTACTACAGTATCTGACTTACCTCTAATTTTTTTAATTGCATCACCAAGTGACAGCCCTTTTGCTGCTGCTGCATCTATTTCAGTTATTATGTCGCCAGTTCTGACACCAGCTTTATATGCAGGGGTGTCCTCAATAGGGCTAACGACTTTAAGCTCATCATTTTCTAGTGTGAGTTCAATACCTACGCCTCCAAAGTCACCTCCTGTTGCAATACCGAAATCTTTCAAACCCTCAAAATCAAGGTAGTTAGAATGAGGATCCAAGCCAGCAACGGCTGCAGTGACAGCATCTTTTAAAAATTTCTCATCATCAACAGTATCTACATATTGTGACTTAACGGCAGAATAGACTTCAGCAAACTTACGAAGTACTTTTGGAGGAATTTCATAGTTATTTTCTATTGCATTTGTGGCATTTGAAAAGCTTAATAGAAAAATAGAACTGAAAAGTATTAGTTTCTTCACTTTTAACCTTTAATCATCAATGTGAGTAAGAATGGCCAAACAAAAAGGTGCAATGTAAGATATCTTTTTAAGATCACTTAATTTAAATTGTTATTCATTCAGATTGACACATATCGAAAAAAGTTCGTATTTAAAAAAAATTTATAATAAAAAAATAATGTTATTTTTTTCTGGTGGGTGAAATTCATTCTATGTAAACGCCATCACACATATAAGTTAAGGTACTAATAAATTTCAAGCAAGTTAATGGTAATCTCTTGTATTCAATCGTAATGTTTATATTTTGTAAGTTATCCGTAGTCAGAAATTAAAGAAGAGTTCAAAACAAAAAAGCCCACATTTCTGTGAGCTTTTAAAATGCTGGTGGCCGGCGCAGAATCAAACTGCCGACACGCAGATTTTAAAAAATATACGCAATACATATTTAATCAATAACTTGCAACGCCCGCAATCTTTGGAAATTAACTAGAGATTGATTCTTAAGAAGTTACGTTTTGGCTACGGATGCTTCATCCAGAAAACTAAGTTTTAATTCCTGTGGATAACAATCGCAGTTAATTTTGATGAGATTACTGTATAAACAAAATTCAGGTCGATCCCTAGCTTTAAGATAAAACGGAAAATAAGTAAGAAAAACTTGCCGTTCATTTTTGATTTGAGCTGTCGGCTCAAAAGTTTCTATAAAATTAATGGTAGCTTATCTCAACACGCATCACCTCGTATATTTTAATCAAAATAAACTACGTTTTAATGAAGTCAATTACAATATTTCCCGGTTCACGTTGCCTGTACTGAAAAGTAACTGCAGCCCCATATCTCTGTTCCAATTGCAGCAGTAGCGGCAATGGGTCATGGTCATTCATGAAACGCATTGTCTCACCGCTGGTCAGGGCATCCAATGCGCCAAAAATAGCAGCATGACGAAAACGCTTGGCAATCCCACGCGCATCAAATGGGTAGATTTGTTCGGATACTACATGGAGATGATTATTTAACATATTTATCTTTCAAAAATTAAAAAATATTTACGTCAACCTTATCAATGCATCCGGCAGATATATTGAATCAAAGTCCCAGGGTTCATAAGCAAGCTTTAATATTTACAGTGAGTGTCATTTATTCGCATAGCTGATTTGCTTTCAGGGTTAAGTCTGAAGCAATCAAATCAGCTTGCTCCCGATCAAATTCCGCGTGGTAGTGTTTTTTAATACCATGCTCATGCAGCAGTAAATGAAAGTCAGGACTAAGCCCACGTTCGGCAAGGCAGTGTTTCGCACAAGCCAACGGGCAGCCATCAATTGCGATAACAGGGCGTCCGGATTTGGCAATATTTACCAAGTGCGGCACATTGCCGCCTACACCTGCAATGCAGGACATCTCTGCATCACCTTCACGATCCAACTTGAGTGCAATGTAATTCGCAGCCTGTGCTGCGCTTGAACATCCGGAACAGGAGTACACCAATGGCAATTTGCGATAATGCTGGGGTTTAATCCTCGTACTCATATACCTTCATCTCTGTCGCGGCATTTCAAATGTTGGCAAGCAGGCGATATTTGCTCTATCCGTATTTCAATAAAGAGTAATGAATAATTTCATGCAAGTGTTTGACCAGAATCAAGTTTCAAAAATAATTGATTAGCAGTAGCGGAGAGCTTGAATTCAGGGTACATCACTTCAACTCGTTACGTGGCAAGAATAACTTCTCTAATCCTTGAAGCATCGCCGTTTTGTGCGATATCCGGCAGTGGTGAATTCAAGTCCATAGTAAGTGCTTCACCACATGGCATAAAGTAAGTAGAACGACCGCTTCAATAGTCAACGTTTACGATTCAAGTGATCTGCCTGGATGAGCTCGCCAACAACCTGGCAAAAATCAATGCAATCTTGATTTAACTTGAAACTTATCTTTTCTTATTCTTGACAAGAATCAATTGAGAGATTGTTGTGAGATGTTCTAATTTCGTTCACATAATTTGCTGGACTTACCATTCCAACCGGTATGAGGTTTTGGCAAGCAACTGGACGTAGTATAAGGAGCTGTATGTCTCTTAAGGTTATTTCACAAGCTTTAAAAAATTCTTCCTTATTTAAAGAACTTAGTTATGATCAAATTGAGAGAATCGCAGTACAGTCGCGGGTGATTGATTTTTCGAAGGGGCAAAGTGTTTTTAATCGTGGCGATCGGGCAATCGGTCTTTATATCCTGCTTGAAGGGCAGTTGAAGCTTGGGTTGACCTCTCCGCAAGGCTCAGAAAAGATTATCAGCATTATTTCTCCCGGTGAGAGTTTTGGTGAGGCAATCTTGTATCTTGAGCGTCAGTTCCCTATTTACGCTAAAGCAATTCTGGATTCAAAAGTTTTATTAGTCCCCAAGAGTCTTATTTTTTCTATGCTGGGCAGTGATCCTCAGTATGCTATCAAAATGCTCGCTGGTTTATCGATTAGAATGCATCAGCTGATTCAAAACATTGAAATGCTATCGTTGCAATCCTCCACTCAGAGGTTCATCACCTATATGTTGCAAATAAGTGCCAAGGCCAAAGATGCAACTAAAATCAAGCTTCCTGCTAACAAGTTAACCATTGCATCATTATTAAATTTAACTCCGGAAACCTTGTCTCGAATTCTTACCAAACTTCAGCAATTGCAGTTAATAGAGGTCGAGGGAAGCAGCCTTACTATCGCAGACATTAAAAAACTAAGAAGTTATGATTTGAGTATCTAGGCTATTATTATGACGAAATTATATAAAAATACAGATGATTTGCGTTTGAAAGTCGGGCTTGCCGAGATGCTTAAAGGGGGTGTCATCATGGATGTCACTGATGCTCGTCAAGCAGAAATCGCTCAACGTGCGGGTGCCTCTGCTGTAATGGCTTTGGAGCGTGTGCCAGCACAAATTAGAAGTGAGGGCGGTGTCGCGAGGATGGCCGCGCCACAGAAAATACGTGAAATTATGTCGGCTGTCTCTATTCCAGTGATGGCGAAATGTCGCATCGGACATTTCGCTGAAGCGCAAATTCTTCAAGAACTGGGGGTCGATTATATTGATGAGTCTGAAGTACTTACTCCTGCAGATGAAGAACATCATGTAGATAAACATGGTTTTGTAGTTCCATTTGTTTGCGGGGCCCAAAACTTGGGAGAGGCACTAAGGCGAATCAATGAAGGTGCAGCGATGATTCGGACAAAAGGAGAGGCGGGGACTGGTGATGTTGTGCATGCAGTAAAACATATGCGAAATATTACACGAGAGATTCGTCTTTTAACGCAGCTTCAAGATTCTGAGTTGTTTTCTTGTGCCAAAGACTTGCAGGCTCCCTATGAATTGGTTCGTATGGTAGCAAAAACCGGTAAGCTGCCAGTACCGAATTTCTCGGCTGGGGGTATCGCTACTCCGGCAGATGCTGCATTGGTCCGTCAACTTGGCGCCGAGTCTGTATTTGTTGGTTCAGGTATTTTTATGAAAGATTCTGTAACGTTCTGTTCCGAAGCTGAGGCTGAATCAAGGGCCAAAGCGATTGTGCGAGCCACTGTTTATTTTGAAGATCCCAAAATTCTCCTTGAAACTGCTGCTGAATTACTTGGCACCATGAAGGGAATGGCTATCTCACAGCTCGCACCCAACGACTTACTTCAACATCGTGGAGAATCGTGATTTCTTCTTTATCGATTGGTGTTTTAGCTCTGCAAGGTAGTTACGACGCCCATCTGCAAAGCCTTAAAAAACTCTCCATAGTTGCCAGGTTAATTCACCGGCCAGAGCACTTGGCAACTATCGATGCGTTGATTATTCCTGGCGGTGAATCAACGGCTATGTTGGAGCTTCTTAAAAAAACGGGCTCTTTTTGGGAAGAATTGCAGCAATTTGTCCATAAAAAGCCATGTTTAGGAACATGCGCAGGTGCAATATTGTTGGCTTCAAATGTAGAGAACCCCGCTCAGGACTGCCTGGGTTCACTAGATATTACTGTGAAGAGAAATGCTTATGGCCGACAATTGCAAAGCTCGATTCATAGCGGGAAATGCAAATATGATGATGGCAGCATTGAACTTGTATTCATTCGTGCTCCCAAAATTGTCAGAATTGGGCCTGCAGTTGAAGTGCTGGCTGAACATGATGGAAGCCCCATTTGGGTGAAACAGGGCCAAACAATGGCAACAACCTTTCATCCGGAACTAACATTGAACAAGATCGTATATAAAAAGTGGATAGAAAATATTAAGCATGAAATTTCTAATTTCTAATATGTTCAGGTGGCGCTGAAATATCGTCTGACCATTAATCCATACTCCCGCATTGTCAGAATTCTCTGGTTCGTGCAATTTCCTCCCCCTATTTAGCTTCCCGATTCCTTTAATTTTAGGCTGTAATTGACGATGGTCAAGAAATCTCGCCGACACTTAAAATTCAATAAAATCATTGGCATAAACTCATGATCTGCTTGATGCATATACGAGCGTTTCTTTGCAAGAGATCTAATGCTGTAAAGCGTAAATTGGCATTGCGCATAAAGATATGCGCGTATGGTGTTGAGCACACTGAAAACTAATGATCCTGGGTTTTACATGTGTGCCCGATATTTATTTAATTAATGTTGTTAGGAGATGCAAAATGCAATGGATGGAACCTGATTTCTGCGATCTACGCCTAGGCTTTGAAGTGACAGCTTACGTATACGTTCGTTAAGTAAATCTGGGCGCGGCATTATGCTGCGCCCTAAAACGAGATAAGGAAACCCTTATGTCTGAAAATAATATATTAGCGCCTCAGGATCGGCCAAAGCTTAATCCTAAGTATCTATTGCGCTGGGAAAAATCGCAAGATGCTTACATCCTGCTATACCCCGAAGGGGTAATCAAGTTAAACCCAAGTGCATCCGAAATATTGAAGCGGTGTACCGGTCAATTGAGCGTGGAAGATATGGTTGCTGAACTCAGCAGCCTGTTTGCGGATGCGCCTGATATTACTCATAGTATCTACAAGTTTCTGGAGAATTCGTATGCCAAAGGATGGATCGACAACACAGGCTGTTAGCCTTGATGGTCAAGGTAAACCAATGTGGCTGGTGTTGGAACTTACGTACCGTTGCCCGCTGAAATGTGTCTGGTGCAACAACCCGCTGGATTATGAACAATATGGCAGGAAAGAGCTTAATACTGACGAATGGATCAGGGTGCTGCGGGAGGGGCGCGAACTTGGCGCTTTGCAACTCGGATTCTCAGGCGGCGAGCCTATGCTGCGGGATGATTTGGAAATTCTGGTGGCTGAAGCTGAGCAGCTCGGTTATTACACCAACCTGATTACTTCCGGTGTTGGTCTAAATCATGAGCGCTTGCAGGCTTTGAAGAAAGCCGGACTTAAGCAGATTCAGTTGAGCCTGCAATCAGCCAATCGCCAGCTTACTGATGAATTAGTTGGTGCACGTGCCCACGATCTCAAGATTGATGTCGCACGCATGATTAAGGCTGAAGGTTTTCCTATGGTGCTGAATGTTCCTGTATTCCGGCAGAACATCGACCAGGTTCAGCAAATCCTGGATCTGGCTGAGGAAATTGGTGTGGACTATCTGGAATTTGCCAATATTCAGTATTACAACTGGGCGTTGCTTAACCGAGAAGAGTTGCTTCCTACACGGGAGCAGATCGTACATGCGGAAGCTGTTGTGAATGAAGCACGTCAGCGTATGGGTAAACGAATGACCATCTATTTTGTTATCCCGGATTATTACGAGAATCGCCCCAAAGCCTGCATGAACGGTTGGGGGACGATTCACCTGACCATCGCTCCGGATGGGGCTGCGCTTCCATGTCAGGAGGTACGCGTGATCAAGGGGCTGGAATTTCCGACGGTACGTGAGCACAGTCTTAGCTGGCTGTGGAATGATTCGCCTTTATTCAAGAAATTCCGTGGTGATGAATGGATGAAAGAGCCTTGCAGAACCTGTGATGAGAAGGAAAAAGATTTTGGCGGTTGTCGCTGCCAGGCATTTTTACTCACCGGGGATGCCGCCAATACTGATCCGGCATGTTCAAAATCACCGCATCATCATGTTATTGAGATGGCAATCAACAGGGCACGAAGTAATAACAAAGAACCGCGACCGCTCATCAGGCGGCAACCAGGCGCTGTTATTACCTCGTTCATGGAATCATGAAAACGCCGTTTGATACTGCAACTGGCACCATTGTACTTGGCATGGTGCTGACAATGGTACTGTACCTGATTGTACGTAAACTCGTGTTAGGAGCCTAAGCCATGGAACATCTGCTGGATTTTCTTTTACGCTGGATCCATTTTTTAGCGGGGATTATCTGGGTAGGTCATAACTATGCCAGTGTCATTCAGCGGCCTTCCTATCGGAGATTGCACCCTGAAGATTTCAGTGATGTACAAAGTCCGGTATACCTGGGATTGTTGAGTCGTGAACACGGTACATTCCGATATGCTGCAGTAGTCACTTGGCTGGCTGGTGTGGGTATGTTGTGGCAGCGTGGAATTCTTGTCGACGCTGTGACGATGCAAGGATATTTCGCAGTAATTGGAACTGGTTTCTGGATTGGTACCGCCATGCTGGCAAATCTCTGGCTTGTGTTATGGCCTCATCAGAAGAAGGTGCTCGGCTTTGTACCTGCTTCTACCGAGGAACGGATTCGCTGCTCGAGGGTGACATTCCTCTCATCGCGCTGCAATACGATGATGTCTATTCCCCTCTTGTTTTTTATGGCAGCCAGCCAACATGGTGCGGCACTTTTTACCTGACCCGGTAATGGATAATCCTTCCTACAACTTTGCCGCTGGTCCAGGAGTCATGCCAGCAGCAGTGCTGGAACAGGCGCAAAAGGAGTTTCTTAACTGGAATAAAAGCGGGATGTCACTCCTCGAAACGCCTTTTAGCGGCGCATCCTTTAAGAAACTCTTTCAGGAAGTTCGTGATAATCTGCGACAGCTGCTTGCAATACCTGACGACTATCAGATTCTGTTTATGCACGGTGGCGCCTCAGCCCAGTTTTCCCTCGTGCCTTTGAATCTGCTGGGTAAGCATGTAAAGGCGGATTATGTAGAAACCGGCTATTGGTCTGCAAAGACGATGCGTGAAGCAGGCCGTTATTGTCAGGTACGGGTTGCGGCCAGTTCTGCAGATACCGGATTTGATAGCATGCCAAACACATGGCAGATTGCTCCTCAGACAGCATATTGTCATATCACCAGCAATGAAACAGCGAATGGCGTGCAGTTTCATCATGACCCGGATACTGGAGATATACCACTCATCGCTGATATGACATCAGACTTTCTAAGTCGCCCAGTGGAAATTTCCCGATATGGCTTGATTTACGCAGGTGCACAGAAAAATATTGGTCCAGCCGGACTGACCGTGGTGATTGTGCGTAAAGATTTGCTCGGTCACGCTCATGCTGCTACGCCATCGGTATTCAATTATTGCCTGCAGGCCGAAGCCGACTCTATGCTCAATACCCCCCTTACATTCGCAGTTTATTTGGCAGGCCTGGTTTTTCGCTGGATTGAATCACAGGGTGGCCTGGAAATGATGGCTCAGAATAGTTTCCGGCGCAGTGCACGTTTGTATCAGGTTATTGATGACAACAATGATTTTTATTGCTGTCGGGTGCAGCCTGCGCATCGCTCATATATGAATGTCTGCTTTAATTTGGTCAATGAGGCGCTCACGGAAAAATTTTTGGCAGAAGCTGAGATTTCAGGGTTGCATCATCTGAAAGGACATCCCATGGTCGGCGGCATACGTGCTAGTATTTATAATGCCATGCCTGATGAGGGGGTCGAGGCGTTGATGCTTTTTATGCGCCATTTTGCTGAGAATTACCGCTCATATGTATGAGCTATTGTCTCGCACGCTGTTAAAAATTAATCCGCAGTACGCCCGTGCAATGGCATGCCACGCCACGCATTTAGCTTCCAAGTTTGTGCATAACAGGCCCCCTGAATCACTGCGGCGAAAAGTGATGGGACTGGAGTTTCCTGGACCGATAGGAATGGCTGCAGGTTTTGACAAGCACGGTGAACTTTATCCTGCACTTTCTGAAATCGGGTTCGGATTTGTTGAAATCGGTTCTGTTGTTCCACAACCTGAGCATCAGCGCAGCCGTGGACTTGAAGTCGTTGCTGCCAATTTGATGCGCTATTCTCATCCACATCCGATTCCGCTTGGAGTCAGCCTGAGCATGAATCGAAAAACGCCATTTGCACAGATGTTCCAGGATTATCTTATCGGCATGCGGGGCTTGTGGAAATATGCTGATTATTTTGTGATTAATCTAGGCGTCCGTGCAGGTCCAGACCTGCATTTGCAGGAGAACCGTGCTGCCTTGTACAAGGTTTTAACTAATGTTAAGGATGAACAGCGCCGATTGAATAGCGAGCATGGTGCTTATCGTCCCTTAGTGGTAAAAATTGATCAGCACCGCGGTGATACCAATGCCTTGCTATGCTGCGTCAGAGACTATTGTTTCGATGGACTTATTCTCGGCGGCGATAAACATCAAGGTGGAAATCAAGGTGAAAGCAACCGCACGCTTACCGGGCTAGCAAATGCGGTCAGAATATTAAGCGCCGATACTGCGGTAATTTCAGTTGGCGGAATCTGCACACCGCAAGATGTGGCCAATCATCTTTCTGCCGGGGCTGCGCTGATACAGATTTATAGCGGGCTGGTCGCATCTGGCCCTATGTTGCCACGACGTATTAATATGCATTTATCAAATACATCAATAGACTGATCTCAGATTGATGCCTAATGATTGGAAAAATTAAGCTCGACACCCCTGACGAGTGCCTCGACGATGCAACTCCCGTTCTATTCCATTAAGCACATCCCATTTCCTGGAGCACCAGTCAGGTGCTAAGAGAACGTCACTAGCGGCGGTAGCCGTTACTCTATGAAATATAATATGTTCCGGTGTCCGTTCAATCATATCTGCTGAAATTCTTATATAGTCATCCATTGACAAGGGTAAATACTCACCTCGTTTCCATTGATAAGCCAACAATGTGTTTTTAACCACATGAAGTGGGTGAAGTTTGAGACCATCGACACCAAGCTCAAGCACCTTGTCTAGTGTTCTATGGCAGTGCTGTTCTTCCTCTCCCGGCAATCCAATAATCAAATGGGTACATACAGGTATACCACGTGCCCTCGCTGCCAATAAAGTCTCTTTGTACTCAGAGAAACCATGTCCACGGTTAACGCGTACAAGGGTTTCATCAAATGCTGATTGCAAACCAAGTTCCAGCCAAACTTCCCAACCTTCATTTCGTAAGGTATCCAGCAATTCGAGCACCTCAACAGGTACACAATCGGGCCTGGTGCCTACCGAAATACCAATGATATCAGGCTGTAACAAAGCTTCACGATAAAGGCTTTCCAGTAAAGTGACATCAGCATAAGTATTGGTATAAGCCTGAAAATAAGCTATAAAATGTTTCGCTCCGGTACGTTTGGAAATGGCTATTCTGGCCTTGGCCATTTGGCCATGCAAATCAAGACTTGAGCCGGCATCCGGGCTAAATGACACATTATTGCAAAAGGTACAACCACCATAACCTTTTGACCCATCTCGGTTAGGGCAAGTGAAACCTACATCAAGTGCAATTTTATGCACTCGTTTCCGGTATCGCTTGAGCAAATGTTGTCCAAATGTATTTATTTTGTCTGAAAGTACCATGTATATACTCTGCTGTATGTACCGCCGTCATTCATTATCGCAACACTAACCCTGCACATTCACGGCACTTTTAAACCAACAAAAATAACCATCACCTAAAGTTTATCTGTCAGTCATACCTCAATCAAATGAGGTCTTTGGGGTTTATATCGAGCGTAATGTTTTACTGTGAGTTTGGCTGATCTGCTTCCTGTTTGAAATAACCAATCAAAGATAACGCTTATCTGCTCAATGAATGGTCATGATTGCTCCATTCATATCCTGCAGCATGATTGTAAAATCCGTTAAAGCAAGGCACATCACCCAATAAAGATTGGACAATAGAAGCCGCCTGTTCTCCAGAAATACTCCCTTGCAGTATTGAGTATGCAGTTTCAATGATTGTGTCTGTATGTAAACTATGCGGTGATATACGAAAATTAGTAACTCCCATCTCCATTAACTCCGGAATCTGGGGGAGAAGATTAAGGTAACCATAAGACATGGTTTGTATGCCGTTGATACAAAGAAAACGCTGGTCTGTCAGGGTTTTTAATGGCATACCATCAGGGTCGTGTTCACAAACGTATTGGCAGTTATCTTTGACCCTGCCGTATGAACGAGCGTGATAGCACCTTGCTGACAGGGCAAGACCAACTCTTCCGGAAACTTGCACTTCAAGGCTTACATCAAGAGTTTTTGCAGTTTCGCCCATAACACTTATTGTGTTGCGTGGCAGTTCCGCTGGCAGCACTACATGATAAGCGCCATTTAAGGCCAGGTATCTTAAAGTTTCCTCGTTATAGACATTGCAGTATTGACCAATTCGATGTGGTTTTTTACGTAAATGATAGATTGCCGAGGTGTCGTTTGCCTCAACCTCATACTTTTCGTCGTGACAAAGCTCCTCCGTTATTTTTCGTTCACGCTGTGTCATGACCTCTGCCAGTGAGGAAAAAACTACTTTTTTACCTGCACGTGCCAGCCGATCAGTAATCTCAGCATAATAAGGCATCAGAAAAGGCGAGCGCTTAGAGCACACAACCTCTCCAAGGTAGACCGTATTGATAGGCGATTCATCAGCAATCTTGAAATAAAAATCCCGCTTTGTTTCAGCTGGCCAATGAAACAATATCGGTCCAAGCGTTAGGTTGCCTTGTATTGTATCCATGTTATTTCCAGCGTTTTGTCTCATAGGCCCCCAGCGTTTGCTTATGCCCTTCAGTCAAGGATAGAAGATGATCCATGTTGACGGTTCCACCTTCCAGGACAGTATCGATGGCGTTTCTCCATGAAGAGACAACGTTCTGGATATAAGCTTTTGATCGCTGACGTCCTTCTATCTTAAAGGCGTTAACCCCTGCAGCAATTAATTCGGGGAGAAGATCAGCAAGATTCAGGCTTAAGGGTTCTTCAAAGGCATAATAGGGATCATCCCTGTGTGCGACTGTGTAACGGCCCTTGCATATGGTTGGATAACCAGGATTCTGCGAGCAGGAAAAACTATCTATCGTAAATCTATTGAGCTCAGTATTAAGATTTCGATTAACATCCACTTGATAACTCACAAAGTTGGCAGGTGAGCATACACCATCCATATTCGTTGATAATCCTGTTGCATAATTGGTTAAGCTACAACGACCTTCAGCCATCAGCCCATGGTTTCCGAAAATAAAGCATTCAATTTCACATGGTATTTCTTGCTTCAATGATTTTATTTCTGCAATCGTTAAAATACGTGGCAGTACAACACGTTTAACATCAAATTCTTCACAATAAAATTTAATGGCCTCAACGGATGGAGCTCCCGCCTGCACTGAAAGATGAAGTCGCAAATCTGGATATTTGTTTTTTGCGTAAAGCGCCACGCCCATGTCAGCAACGATGATCGCATTAGCCCCCAGCTTATAAGCCAAATCAACGGCATCCTTCCACAACGGAAACTGACCTGCAGGGGGAAATGTGTTAAGCGCAACAAGTACATGAGCCTTATGGTCATGAGCATAGGCAATCGACTCTTCCAATTCAGCAGTCGTAAAATTCAGTCCGGGAAAGTTGCGGGCGTTAGTGGCATTTTGAAATCCACAATAGACTGTATCCGCCCCGGAATCGACAGCGGTGCGCAAAGAGGCTGGCGTGCCCGCAGGGCATACAAGTTCCGGTTTATGTTGAATATTGATGTTCATTGGCCACTTTTCTGAGTATCGTTAAGAACTGCACACCGATTGGTCCGAAATAGGAAGCAGCTTCACTCGCCACGCTCCCGTCTATATCGTCCAGCGCGTTACGCAAACAGACAATTGCTTCTGTATCGCCAGATATTTGTAAATCTCGCGTAAAAAAAAGCGCATCCCCGTCAAAGCGACCATCTATCATTCCTATGAGAGTGAGAAATGAACCGGAAATTGTGGCGTCTGCGTAAAATCCAGCTTTTTTACGTATTGCATTCAGATGAGGTGATGCTGGGTCAGGGCGAAGTATTAAGTCAAAGGATAAGTTTGTAATTTCAATGAGAAAAGTTTTATGGTGGTGCCCCGACAGCCTGTTAAAGAGAGAAGGATAATTTCTTATTATTTTTACTATTGTGCGATTTAAAACGTAATTTATTAATGGCAATGGTATAGGGCGAGCTAATAAACGCAGCAATTCCTCCTTACATGCAGGGTTCTTTCTCAAACGTTTAGCCAATATTGATAACATATTCATGGCAACAGACTGTATCGTCTGCAAACATAAAAGACGTTGATTTTGGTCAAGTATTACTAGTTATATTTAAAAAGTCGTTTTAGCCATAATTTTTTTATGGATTTAATTAGCCTGAACTGCTCTCCAGACACATTAAATCGCAAGATGCCTAAGAATAATCCAATTTTGGTTTTATCGACGATAGGATTCTTTGTTGTTGGTGTTGCGCTAAATAAGTGCTTTTTAGGGTAATTACCCTGTTGTTATGAAGGAAAAAATGAATATTTAGCTACGTTTTGGCTAAAAAAACCACATTGCTGTAAACTTTATTGTATATGGTGGCCGGGGGTAGCATCGAACTGCCGACACGTGGATTTTGAACTATAAAAATCATCATTTATATATTGTTTTAGGCCCGTCTTCACTCGCCTATGTTCGCCAGAGTATGACAAAATTGTCACGGCAGTTTCTTGGACGTCACTTATTTAACGGAATGCTCGTGAGGTATTTGAAACGGTCTGATGCAGATAACGCCAGATGTCTATTTGTCACAGGATAATCCTTACAATATATTATGGCATCATTTCACTGGATACCATGTGCATGCGACATATACCCAATTTCATGTCAGGCATAAAAAGCCCGCTGACCAATTAAGGTCGAACGGGCTTCAATATGCCTAAGTTTTACATCCAGGCAATGGTAACAGTCCCATCCATTAAAAGTTGGCGCGCAAGCCGGCTGTCACTCCCCAGGAAGCATCACCACCAGTAGTGGCAGTATTCGCCCCCACTGTTAAGGCAACATTGTTAGTTACGCGATGATCTACATCTATCGTGGCACGCATCCAGGTTTGCGTGATGCGTTTGCCTGGAAGATTAAAGCTCCATAGATCGACTACGTTACCTTTCACGCCACTGGTGTTGTTCTCAAAGCGATGGGCAACTTCCGCACCTAGACGTAGATCTGTCGCGGTACTTAACGCTGTCTTGACCGCAGTGCCTGCACGCAGATCGTTGGTGGTCCAGGTGGACGCAGCAAAGTGCGCAGGAAAGCCTCCACCGGTCTCGGTGTAAGCATCCAGTTTAGATTTTATCCAGGTGTAAGCCGCATATGGGCTGATGCTGAAACGGCCAATGGTTTTTGCATCTTTCCAGTCCAGTCTTGCACGTAATGCATAAACATTGGAGTTGGGACTGGCATTGGAACTGTCCACCCCGGCGCCATTCATATAATGACGTGACATCTTGGAGTCAAACCGACCGTAGTATCCGGTAACGCTGGGTTGCAGGCCATTATCAAATGCCTTGGCGCCTTCCATCAACAGATACTGGCCGTTGTAGCGGGCACTGCCATCCAGTGACAGGCTTTGTTGTGTCCAGGCTTGGCCGATACCAATGCCGAATCTGCTATTGCCAAAATCTTTACAGGCGCCTACTTCCGCTAACTCGGTATTGGTGCTGATACTGTTATGATGAGCCGCATCGGTCGTTGCCCAGGCGCAGGTGCCATTGTTATCGCTACGCGCCAGGCCGTTATCCAAGATAGATCGGTGATGGGCACCGAACAGGGTCATATTAGGCATGCCGGTTCCGGCCTGGATATTACGGCTGCCGGATTCGATCAGGCTGCTGTTAAAGGCAGCGAGGTCTACCAGAAGACCGCTGCCACTACCGTCACCATCAACGCGAGCCAGCCAGGCATGGCTAGCTTCATTATCGTCATAATAATTTCCAACTACTACATTACCATCAGCACTTACACCAGCCGCATAGTTGTCTATACTAGTTAAAAAAGTATCTGTCGGCGTTACACCGGCATCAGTTAACCAGGTGGCAATGGACTGCATACCGGTAGCGCTAGTCCAGCGGAAGGGCTCAGCATAGCCAAGATTATTTGCGGAGGCTCCCACCACAACACCGCCATCAGACGAGACCGCTACAGCAATACTATTGTAACTGCCGCTACCGCTTGTATTCAGGAAGCCTAGACCGGTCATGCCTGTCGCACTGGACCAACGAAAGGCTTCCCTGTTGTCATTATTGTTCTGAGAGTACCCCACCACGATACTGCCATCACCCGAAACCGCGTTGGCCCAGCTATCGTAATACCCACTAGTCGTTCGAAGAAAACCTAAACCAATCATACTGCCGTTATTCCAGCGGAAAGCTTCATTATATCCCTCACCGTTTACAGAAATCCCAACCACAGTACTACCGTCGGCCGAGATCGCGTTGGCCCGACTGACGTAACGCCCACTACCTCCTGTATTCAGGAAGCCCAATCCGGTCATGGTGCCATTGTTCCAGCGAAAGGCTTCGGCATCACCATTATTATTCATGGAGTACCCAGCTACGTTACTGCCATCTGCAGAGACAGAAGTAGCCCAACTGTTGTAATTACCGCTGCCACTTGTATTAAGTGAACCTAAGCCTCTCATGCCAGTACCGCTGGTCCAGCGAAAGGCCTCCATATAATTATTATTGTTGCGAGAAGATCCCACCACAACACTACCATCGCCTGAGACCGAATAAGAATAACTTTCGTTAACCACGCCCAAAAATTTCAAGCCTGTCATGGTACCGTTATTCCAGAGTGCGGCCTCATAGATGCCATTACTGTTTTCGAAAAAACCCACCGCAGTATTGCCATCAGCCGAGATCCCATTGACTGCGGTAGAAACGCTTGGCGCGTTATTAAGTTCATCAAAGGTACCGGTTGCCTGAACTAGAGTGCTACCCAGACAGCTACAATAGATTGCAACAACCTTTAACCAAAGCTTATTTTGGAAATTAGTATTAAGAAGTAATTTCTGAGTAGTCTGCATTTGTAAATAATTCTTTCTAAGCTATATATTCCACATGATTTGCCATAATTTACATTAAATTTATCAGAGAGAAATCACTAATATGTTCGGTAACTCTAGAAATAATATTTTATTTTTACCTTTAATTTCAAACAGTTGCATCACTACATGTGGAATGATTTAAAATGTTCGGTCTCGAATCAGAAGTTGATTAGAAATGCACAAAAAAATTTTGCCTAAACTTAGAAACACCACCCAGCCTCCCCAGAATGAGGCTATGGATAACATCTTAGAAGCTGCAAATATTCTTATTAATCAGGGAACCCCCAACCTCACCGCACGAAAACTATCTCAGAAATCTGGATATTCTATCGGCGCGCTCTACCACTATTTTCACAAAGCTGAACATGCTTTCATTTTGGTATTATTTAGAAGACGAGAAAAAAGGTTATATAAACAAATCGAGATCATTGATCAATTCGCCACCGACAAGCCTCTCAGCAACCTGATAGAGCTTTTGGTTGACTCAGGATTAGCGGAATTTAACCGGATTAATAAAAATAAAAAGATGATTTTCGCTTTAGCAAAAATAGCAATAAAGCTTTCCGAAAATCTTATAATGTTTGATAACGCTCTTTCGATCCTGGCCGACCCGCTTATTTCAGCTCGTAAAAGAAACACCACTGGTACTTTTAGAGAAATTGAACGTGATGAATTAATTTTGCTTTTAAAGCTCGGCGTTATTGCACTAAGACGCCCTTTTTTAGAACAAAATCCTATTGCAGGCACTCAAAAACATCGTGATTTTGTCATTGACACCATGGTGCGTTTATTGGGAAATCAAGCTTAAGAATGGCAAAAACTCTAAAAACAATTGCTTCCCTTAAGGCAATCCGCGGGAGCATGGCTTTTACAATTGGAGCGGGCCTGATTTGGGCACCTACAACCAAAGATCAATTTATCTGGGAGGATTATCCTGCACTGGTAGAACTGCAATCATCATCTGCATTTAAAACTGCCATAAACTGGATTATAAGTTTTACAAATGAGCAGATAATCGCAATCGGTATATTAGCTTTTTCTCTAGGTATTTTGCGCTGGGTTGAAGCAGTTGGAATCTGGATTAATAAGAGCTGGGCAGAATGGCTGGCTATTCTGACTGGCGTCATTTACATCCCATTTGAAATTAATGAACTACTCTTTAGGTTCACCTGGTTAATGTTATTAATCCTATTCATGAACATCTTGATTGTTACTTATCTTATGTGGGTTCTACACCTAAAAAGACAAAAGGATATTGGATTGATCTAAGCCTCCAGGGGATTTAAGTAAACTTAATTTAAATAGCGCCCAAGGACAGAATCAAAATGTTGATGATCGCTTTTCAATGCAGATCACAAAAGAAAAAGGACTCAGATTTTTCCGAGTCCTTTATTATTTGGTGGCCCCCCTGTGAGTCGAACACAGCACCAACGGATTATGAGTACAAGTGAGTAATCACTATCGTCGCAGAAAGCCACAGAATTGTAAGTAATTTTTTGACTGGCTCTGCATTGTACTTTTCAAACCGAACCTATACCGAAATTTTTGTACAAAGTTGCAGCTATTTATGACGTAAAAACCATTAAAATCAATCAGTTGTGACTACCGCTCTCCGAACCGAACCCGATCCTGAGTTGGAATGCGAGATTGGACTTCCCCGATCTCAGTAAACATTATCGACTCCATTGCCATTACCTCCGAGAACATTATCATCATCTTGCGATATCAAATTCTGATCGCTAGCATTACTTGTCTCTGTGATATAAAGAAATCGCCACTCTGTATATTTTTCTTTATTGGCTAAAAATACTTCTAAGGCACCAAATCCGGTTTTTTTTAACGGCCTTCCATTACTAAAACTATAAATGCCAGCAATACCGCCTTGCTGAGTATATACCAAACCCCATTTATCCTGGCCAGTCAATGGGTCACGCCATGGCTTGCGCAAATGACGTTTTACCGTGGGATACCGTGGATCTCTTAACAAGTCCTCCATTTTTTTAGGATATATTTTAAATCCACCTGGTGCAGCGTGATAATAGCTGCTGATGGCAGCTATATACTGCTGCCCAATAAACAACAATTCACGTTCTTTTTCTCGCTGCTGCTCTACCTGAAAAATCATCGCGGCACCGCTAAGCGATAAACCAATGAGCGCAATAATAAAAAGTATACCGAAATAGGTATATCCGTTATGACATTTATAATTCACGATTATTAGAAACTGTTATAGGCACTGCCATCTTGAGCCACTCCCTCTGCCCCACTAAAAATATCATACACTCCAGTCTGTGTAGAACCAGGATGGGGGACAGTAATCCATGTGTTACTACTGCCAGTAATAGGGTCTACTGGAATGGCTTTCAGGTAATGCCTTTGAACTAACTCGTTCAGATTCTCCGGGTAGCGATTATTATCCCCATAAAAATGCTCAATCGCCTCACGCATTGTAGAAAGGTCATGCCTCAAAGATGTCTCTTTTGAATGATCAAGACTCACAAAATAATGTGGTGATACCAAAGT
>JALRGX010000091.1 GCA_023259635.1 Methylotenera sp.
TGCGGAAGACAAAAGGAGCTCTTAGCAATAGAGGATGTAAAGCAGCCTGAGCATAGGCACGATGTGCAGGAGAAGCCTCCACATCAACTAGGGATGCCTCATTTACAAAGCCATCAAAATAAATCTTTAACTTTTCTAACAATGGTAAGGCTAGTTCATAAAAAATATCTTCTCGCAGCTGCCCATCCACTCTTGGCAAGGATTCCGTTAAATCGACCTGCTCGACCCAACGCGAAACGTCCGATAAATAAGCACGGAATTCATTGACCACAATCTGATAATCTCGTCGAATTTGAAAACGCTCACTCCAATCCTGCACAAAAGCTTTTGCTTCTTCGCCGACTGCACCCGGCGTAACCACTACATCATATAAATCCTGCCACTCATCAATCAACGTCACTGAAACAACCGCAGTTAGGCCTGTATTTACCAAACTAATCACAACGGCTTTACCAAGGTAGGCCACTTTGTTACCGATCCTGATAGTAAGGTCACCCAACACCTCACTGATCTGCACAATGGAATAGGGGTTGTAAACCTCCATAACCAGCGATTTTCTTTGCAGCTTGACTATTGTGCCGCGCACAGATTCGCCTACTGTATTTTTAAAGCTGATCAATGGATCTATTTGTGATTGTGAGTACAAATCAGAACACCTTTTATAGTTTATTTCATATAATAACAACACCGAAAAAAATATGGTAAAATTTTCCATATTTACTTGATCTCGCATTGTAGCAAAATATTTTATAAACGTAAGTGCTTTATTGGGCTCAATACCAATTTTGTAGGAACTACCAATGAACATACTGTTACCTATTTACCAACATCCCGTATTGGTAGTATTGATTGATGACAATCAAAGCTATCTCGATAGCCTGACTTTTCACCTGGATACGAGGCTACCCTGCAAAACTTTCACAAATGTTGAAGTTGCTATGGAATGGATAAAAGCAGCGTGCCAGCATTATCAAGCGGATGCGGCGCATCCTATTCATGTCGGCTATGATAACGAAACCTCGCGCCTGGAACAGCGCAATGCAACAATCGACCTGAATGAAATTTACTCTACCGTATTAAATAAGCAGCGATTTAATACACCGGCGGTATTGGTTGTAGATTACGCCATGCCGCAAATGAATGGCGTGCAACTTTGTGAAGCCATACAAGACATCCCCTGTAAGAAAATCCTGCTAACAGGGCAAGCCGATGAAAAAGTTGCAGTAGATGCTTTTAATAACAAACTCATTGACCAGTTCATCAGGAAAAATGATCCGATTGCTCTAAGCCGTTTAGATCAGGCGATCAACTCATTGAAACAAGTTTTTTTTAGTGAGCAAACTAACACTCTAAAAGATTTGCTGACCATGCATACTTACGCGTTTCTGGCGGATGCGGCGATTACCTCACTTGTTGACCAGCTTTATCAGCAACACGGATTTGTTGAACATTATTTATTTCCCAACCCTTCCGGCATACTTTTTATTGATGCCTATGGCATAGCAAAATTATTGGTAGTGGAAACAGAGGAAAGCCTGACAGCACAACATGAAATAGCACAACATCAAAATGCTCCTTCAGAACTTCTTGACGCATTAAGTACTTGCCAGGTTATTCCCTTCTTCTCTGATAGCGACGGGGTGTACGACAGCAACATTAACGATAACTGGATGACGTACTGTCTACCCGCGCAAATATGTGAGGGCAAACAAAATTATTATTGGGCCCTTTTTGATTTTCCGGCACATTATTTACGTGATGGCATTTACCCATATGAAAAATTTTTATTGGATAGAAACATCCTCCCGAGCCATCCAAAACCACATAGCTGCACATTTATAACCCGCCAGAACTGACCCTGCACAAAGGACATGCCAGAATGGTGAATTTTGACAAACTATTCAGATTAGTTGGCTGTGATCGAGATGAAATCTGGTCAGATACACTTTTTCAGCTGGCGGGAAGCTATCGCTTTTCACAAGTGTTTTATAGCATTAACGTTAACAAACAAGCTCCATTTTCATCGGCGCTGGTCTATAGCAACTATTCACCATTATGGCTAAAAATTTACGGTGATGCATATTGGAATATATGCCCCATAGTAAAACACTGCATGAACAGCAACATGCCACTGATATGGGAACATCACACTTTTAAAACCCGCCAGGAATTGCAATTGCATAAAATAGCAAAGGTTTATGGCTTACACAAAGGTATTGCTTTTCCGATACATGGTGCATACTCAGAATTCGGAATATTGAATCTTGTTCTCAATCCAGCCAAAACCGCACCCTCTCAACTGGAACTCGACAAAATGATTGCTGATTGGGCGCTAATCAGAGATTACATTTTCGAATCATCAAAAAGATTTGCCCAACTAAAACAACATGACCCATCTGAAAAAACTTTACTCACAAGACGTGAGCTAGAGTGCCTGCAATTGGTAGCGGAAGGAAAATCATCGTGGGATGCATCAGTCATTTGCAAATGTACTGAGGCAACAGTAAATTTCCACCTTTCCAATATCCGGAAAAAGTTCAAAGTCAATACACGTCAACAGGCAATTGTCAAAGCCATGCAATTGGGATTAATCTTTCCTGAAGATAGTTAAGTTGATAGCGCAAGCTTGTACTAAATACATACAATAAAAAAGCACGCTATTGCGTGCTTTTTTATTGCTATATGCAAATTACTCTGCAGCAGCTGGCTCAGCTGTTTCAGAAGCAGCATCAATCGTAATGCCTGGAACACGCTCTTCAGCGGTTGGCTCATAGCCACCTGGCTCATTCGCGGCTGGTGCTGCTTCAGCTGGCGCTGGCGCAGCTTCAACTGCAGCTGGAGCTGCCTCAACCGGTGCAGCCTCTTCTTTTTTACCACAACCAACAATCAACAAACCAGCAACACCTAAAACTAATAAAGAACGCAATAATGATGACATAATAACTTCCTCTTCTTATTAAAAATGGCAATCCCTGAACCAATTCAAAGACTTAATCAGCATAATAACTGCATACGCACTATTCTAGCGCATTCAATATTATGTGCAAGCCATTAAAAAAATATTTATAAAGATCACTCGCCTACCAGGTGAAAAATCACTCTGCGCCTGCCTGGCACGTGCCGGTGCTCATATAAAAACACCCCCTGCCATTGTCCTAAAGCTGCTCGCCCCTCTAATAATGGAATAGATAAATGTGTTTGCGTGAGGGCTGTACGCACGTGTGCCGGCATATCATCAGGTCCTTCAATAGTATGTATAAACAGCGGATCTCCATCAGGAACCAGGCGATTAAAAAACGCTTCCATATCGACCAACACATCATGATCGTAGTTTTCATTGATTAGTAAACTTGCTGATGTATGCTGAATATACAATGTGATCATGCCTGTTTTCAAACCACTGTCCCTTGCCCAGCCAACCACCTCATCGGTGATATCATAGAGCTTACGGCCGCTTGTTGAAACAGTGATCTGATGTGTTTTTTGCTGCATTACATTTAACCTTTTTATCTTACTGCAATAATATTATTGAATGCCTTACCAGCACCCCCAAGGTAACCCAACCCCGGCCCCCAGCCCGAAATTTGACCCAAAGTGCCTGCCATATCCACCATAAGCATATGGAGTTAATCCATAGTAACCATAACAAAATGGATCATAGTAACGCTGTTGCTGCCACAGGCGATTTTTAAGATTGGTCAGTTCTGCCTGCTTCTGCTTTTCACGCCGGTTTATTTCATCTGCCAGGTTATTGCTTACTGCCAATTCACGGCGCTCGTGAATATAATCCAGCACCCTGGAATCTACGCCTTGATGGCTTAACTGGATAGTCTGGCTTGGCGTCAAATCGTACATGGAATCCGTGGTTTTGATTTGCTCGATAATCTGCTCAGCACTGTTACCTGCATTTGTTAAGCGGACAACATCATCCAGCGTTAATTTAGCAACGGGCTGAGGCAACAGGCGCGCCAACTCTTCCGGTGAGATTCTATCTACCTTGGGCCCCTCAATGTTTTCATGACTTGTAGTTGCACAGCCGGAAGCAAACAGCAAAGCACTGCAAATCAACAAGAATCCGCCATACGCATTTGCTCTCACAATCTGACCACTCCATTAAAATTGCAGACCCGTATTCAAATACACATACAATTCGCCGCGACTTCCATTACGGCGAATTGTATACACCATTAATTTTATAAAAGCTTAACTGTCAGCTTTTGAAAATACAAATTTACCCGCCTTAACATCCACCTTGACCGTATCTTTAGCGGCAAAATGCCCGCTCAGTATTTCACGCGCCAATGGATTTTCAATCTCGCTCTGGATGGCGCGTTTTAACGGGCGTGCACCATACACGGGATCGAAACCGGCATTGGCAACTTCGGTAATCGCGGCATCTGTCAATTCCAGCTGCATATCCATCGCAGCCAGGCGCTTAGCCAGATATTGCAACTGGATTGAAGCGATAGATTTAATATGCGGTTCACCCAATGCATGGAACACCACCACTTCGTCAATACGGTTTACGAACTCTGGCCTGAAATGCGTTTTCACTTCGCCCATTACTGCCAATTTTACCAATTGGTAATCCTGGTCTGCCATGCTCTGTATCATCTGTGAGCCGAGATTACTGGTCATGATAATCACCGTGTTTTTAAAATCCACGGTGCGTCCCTGACCATCGGTCAAACGGCCGTCATCCAACACTTGCAGCAACACATTAAATACATCTGGATGTGCTTTCTCAACTTCATCCAACAGAATTACACTGTAAGGTTTACGGCGCACGGCTTCTGTCAGGGTGCCTCCTTCTTCATAACCTACATAACCTGGAGGCGCACCGATCATGCGCGCAACTGAGTGCTTCTCCATGAATTCACTCATGTCGATACGAATCAAGTGGTCTTCAGAATCAAAGAGGAACCCTGCCAACGCCTTACATAACTCGGTTTTACCGACACCGGTAGGGCCCAGGAACAGGAAACTGCCATACGGACGGTTAGGATCCCCCAGGCCGGAACGAGAACGCCGGATCGCATCAGATACTAACCTAACTGCTTCATCCTGCCCGACTACACGCTCATGCAATTTAGCTTCCATTGTGAGCAGTTTTTCACGCTCGCCTGTCATCATTTTGCTGACAGGAATACCTGTCGCACGGCTAACGACCTCGGCAATTTCATCGGCACCAACTTCAGTACGTAACATTCTATGTTTGGTTTGCGGAGCGGCTGCCTCCGCTTTTGATGCCTGTTTCAGTTGCGCTTCCAGTGCCGGCAATTTCCCGTATTGCAGTTCTGAGACTTTCTGCCATTCACCTTTGCGCGTCGCTTCTTCCATCTCGAACTTGATTTTATCAATCTCCTCCTTGATGTGTGCGGAACCCTGCACTTGCGCCTTTTCAGCCTTCCAAACTTCTTCTAAATCGGCGTATTCTTTCTCCAACTTGGCAATTTCTTCCTCAATCAGTTCGAAGCGTTTTTTACTGCCTTCGTCCTTTTCTTTTTTCACGGCTTCACGCTCGATTTTTAACTGAATCAAACGACGGTCAAGCTTATCCATCACTTCTGGTTTGGAATCGATTTCCATCTTGATACGGCTGGCGGCCTCGTCAATCAGGTCAATCGCCTTATCTGGCAAAAAGCGGTCAGTGATATAGCGATGGCTTAACTCCGCTGCAGCAACAATCGCCGGATCGGTAATTTCAACGCCATGGTGCAGTTCGTATTTCTCCTGCAAACCACGCAGAATTGCAATGGTTGCTTCTACGGTTGGCTCATCTACCAGCACTTTCTGGAAACGGCGCTCCAATGCAGCATCTTTTTCAATGTATTTACGATACTCATCGAGCGTAGTCGCACCCACGCAATGCAGTTCACCACGTGCCAGTGCCGGCTTCAACATATTGCCGACATCCATCGCACCTTCAGCTTTGCCGGCACCAACCATAGTATGGATTTCGTCAATAAAGAGAATGGTCTGGCCTTCATCCTGCGCCAGCTCTTTAAGTACCGCTTTTAATCGCTCTTCAAATTCACCGCGGTATTTTGCACCCGCGAGCAATGCTGCCATATCCAAAGACAGCACTTTTTTATTTTTTAGCGAATCAGGCACCTCGCCATTCACAATACGCTGCGCCAAGCCTTCAACAATTGCTGTTTTACCTACGCCTGGCTCACCGATCAATACCGGATTATTTTTAGTGCGGCGCTGCAACACCTGAATCGCACGGCGGATTTCATCGTCACGGCCAATCACCGGATCCAGCTTGCCCAAACGCGCTCTTTCGGTTAAATCGAGTGTGTATTTCTTGAGTGATTCGCGTTGGCCTTCTGCCTCCTGGCTATCTACATTTTCATTACCGCGTACGGCCTGGATCGCAGCTTCCAGTGCGGTTTTTGTAAGGCCATTCTGTTTCAGCAATTTAGCCGCCTCGCCTTTATCGTCGGCCAATGCCAGCAAGAACATTTCACTCGCGATATAAGCATCACCGCGCTTTTGCGAGAGCTTGTCAGTCACATTCAGCAGATTGTTCAAATCGCGGGAAATTGCGATCTCACCGCCAGCATCAGAAGATTTTGGCAAGTTGGCAATCGCGGTATTCAAACCGGTTTTAAGCTGATTAAGCTGCACACCCGCACGCGCCAGTAGAGAGGCGGTGCTGCCATCATCCTGATTCAACAAAGCCAGCAGCAAGTGCTGCGGCTCAATCGCAGTATTATCTGCACCCAATGCAATGCTTTGCGCATCACTGATTGCCTGCTGGAATTTAGTCGTTAATTTATCAAAGCGCACGTTCTTCTCCTATCCTCGCCACTTCAATGGCTGAAAGTTTATCTACGTTTACTATGGGGCCGATTAACTGCTTTTCAATATATAATTATCCTTATATGAAGTCTTGTAAATTCCCAGCCAATTTATCTATTGCAATTGTCCGAATACTATACGGAGTGAGTTCTTGCTAACAACCAATTTGACCGCGGAAGAAGCCGTGCCTAACCCGGCATGGACCATCCTGGATACGGAAGATCAGTGGCAGGAATTCAGTGAGCCATACAACGGCAATACTGATCAACCGCTAGTGCAGTCTAACTTGTTGCTTGACGGACTCCGCTGCGCAGCCTGCTCCGGCATCATTGAGCAAGGCCTGCAATCATCAACCGGCGTAGTAAGCGCTCGCGTCAGCATGTCTAAAAGACGCGCTGTTGTCGTATGGTCACCAGCGCAGACATGCCCTTCCAAACTGCTTGGCACCGTGCAGGCCCTGGGTTACAGCGCAAGCCCGGCAACCCAGCATGAAGATGATCTGGCTGTTATAAAACGGCAGCGTGCTGCGTTCTGGCGCTGGATGGTGGCTGGGTTCTGCATGATGCAGGTCATGATGTATGCGAGCCCAACTTACTTCACCAACCCAGGCGAAATCGACACCAATATATTACACCTCCTGAACTGGGCGGCATGGCTGCTGAGCCTGCCGGTATTGCTATTTTCCAGCAGCTCATTTTTCAGTAACGCCTATCGTGACCTGAAAATAAAACAGATCAGCATGGACCTGCCGGTTGCTATCGGCATTGCAATTACCTTTGTTGTAAGTTCAGCGGCCACCTTTGAGCCGAACAGCTGGTGGGGACATACCGTTTATTTTGACTCATTGACAATGTTTGTTTTCTTCCTGCTTTCAGCGCGTTTGATTGAAGTAAAACTGCATCGCAAAACATTAGGTGCGCTGGAAACCTTAGTAAGCCGCATCCCGGAGAATACAGAACGCCAGAATGCGGACGGCTTGTTCACGCGCGTATTGAATACAAAACTTAAGATTGGCGATATCGTACGCGTGAACCTGGGTGAAGCATTTCCGGGTGACGGCAAACTGATTGTCGGCAACACCAGTGTTGACGAGTCATTATTAACCGGCGAATCAACACCGATTCATAAAAATCAGGGCGATGATGTCATTGCCGGCAGCTACAACCTGCGCCAGCCTGTGAATATTGTGCTGGAAGCGATAGGCGCCTCTACCAAGTATGGCCAGATTGTGAACCTGATCAATCAGGCGGCTATCGAAAAACCGAGATTATCAAAATTGGCAGACCGCGTTGCACGGCCATTCCTGATTTTTGTAATTTTAAGTGCAGCAATAGCGGCAGCTTTGCTCTGGGATGCTGACCACGGGCGCGCATTAATGACGGCTGCAGCAGTACTCATCGTAACCTGCCCTTGCGCACTTTCCCTGGCTACGCCTGCGGCCATGCTTTCCAGTGCCAGCGCTTTTGTAAAACGCGGCATCCTGATTAAGCGCCTGCAAGCCATCGAAAATATTGCCGATATTGATACTGTTATTTTTGACAAGACCGGCACGCTGACTGAGGATCATATAGAAATCAAATCTATTCAGCATAAAACCGGCTTATCAGAAATCAGCGCCCTTGCTCTGGCAGCAGCACTTGCGAAGCACTCGTTCCATCCGATTTCACGTGCGTTATTTAATGCATATCAAACACAGCAACAAAAAGAGTTGTCGCTAGAGCTGGATAACATTCACGAAACCATTGGCGCCGGCATCAGCGCCAGCATCAAAAACTTCGCTGCAGATGCGACATTGACGCAGCCGGATTTAATCAATGGTCAGCTCAAGCTGGGTTCAGCACAATTCTGCTCCGTCAATGAAGATAATCTGCATACACAGCAAGTGCATCTGGTCGATAACAACGGCTGGCTGGCAACCTTTATATTGCAGGAAGCGATTAAGCCGCTTGCGCTGCAAACCATACAGCAACTGAACGATGTCCATATCAATATAGAATTACTGTCAGGAGACCGCTCCGACGCTGTAGAAAACACGGCAAAAGAAATAGGCATTTCACATTACCAATCCGGATGCAGCCCGGAAGATAAACTTGTTCGCCTGCAAACGCTCAAGCAACAAGGTAAAAAAGTACTCATGGTAGGCGACGGCCTGAACGACGGCCCAATACTGGCAAGTGCCCATGTTTCCATCGCCATGGGCAAAGGTGTACCGTTAACGCTTGCACATGCTGACTATATCTTTCTAAATGGTGATATCAGCCAGATACCTCCGCTTATCCGTCACGCACAACACACCATGAAAGTAATCAAAGAGAATATTGCATGGGCAATTGTATATAATTTAATCAGCATACCACTCGCCTTTTTTGGCATACTGTCAGCCTGGCTGGCAGGTTTGGGCATGGCGGCCAGCTCGCTCATTGTAGTTGTGAACGCTTTACGATTAACCAAGTTCTCAACTACTACTCAACAAATTAACCCGAAGATTTGATATGGACATCTTATTTATACTTATACCCCTCTCAGTAATCATGGGCCTCATCGTGCTTGCGGGGCTCTGGTGGGCAGTGTATCGCGGCCAGTTTGAAGATATCGAAGATGAAGGCAAGCGTATTCTGGAAGATGACGACTAAACTTCATCATCCAAACGAAACCTTTGTATTTTGTTGTTAATTCTTTAAATAACAAATCAAAAAGCGCCCACTCTCTCTTAAATAAAAACGATACAAGAAACTGACCATGGACTTCTCAAGCATCATCGACATATTTTTGCACCTTGATAAACATCTGGAAGTGCTGGCTACCACTTGGGGCATTTGGATTTACGCACTTTTGTTCGCTATCATTTTTTTTGAAACTGGGGTTGTTGCCATGCCGCTGCTGCCTGGTGACTCCCTTTTGTTTGTAGCCGGGGCGATTGCCGCGATTGGCGGTATGAATATGCCCACACTAATGCTGCTGCTGACGATCGCCGCAATTGCAGGTGACGCGGTAAATTACTCTGTAGGCAGATGGGTCGGGCCAAAAGTTTTCTCATGGGAAAACTCGCGCTGGTTTAACAAAAATGCCTTTAATAAAACCCATGATTTCTACGAGAAACATGGCGCAATCACAATCGTGGTCGGTCGTTTCCTGCCATTCATTCGCACCTTCACCCCATTCGTAGCCGGAGTTGCCGACATGACCTACTCCAAATTTGCTTTTTATAATATTGTCGGCGGCGCACTTTGGGTATGCAGCCTGACAGGACTAGGTTTTCTGGTTGGCAATCATGCCTGGGTAAAAGCAAACTTCTCGCTAGTTGCTTTAGCGCTGATTATCGTCCCCTCACTTCCTGCACTATGGATCGCGATTAAACATTTTATAAAATCCCGCCTTTAATATTTTGCTCTCCTGAGCTTTCACTCCCCAGATAAATCCCGGGGAGTATCTTCCATTAAAATTCCATACCGCTGTCAAGTCCCGGTTTAAAAGCACAACTTGAAGTGAACTTTTAAACTGTCGTTGAAAAATTCACTTTCCGGCAAATTACGCATCCTCATCTTTTCAAGCCACATGCCACATGGCATTTTGTAATTCAATTGTGTAAATATTTTTCCAATAGTTATATTTTTGTTTCATTTTTGTAACAAAATCTGCTTGAGGCTCTTATATTTTTGTGTTAGCTTTTGACATGCGTCAAATTGACGCATGTCAAAATGTGTAAGCAGGTCATCCTTGATAACTCACAGGTGATGTATGACGGTTTTTAGTTCTGACGGCAGCATGATAATAGCAATGCCCAATAATTCCCTTTCACCCAAAGGGTTGGCATGGCTTTTTATCAGTATTGTCACAATTACCATGACCGTCGCACTGGGAGTTTCATTATCTGGAGCGTGGCTTGTATTACCTTTTGCCGGATTTGAAGTTTTAGCTTTTGCATATGCGTTACACCATATCTACCTCCACTACGGAGATTTTGAAAGGGTATCGCTAGTTGGTAATGAGGTGGTTGTAGAGAAACATAGTTATAAGAATTCGGAGAAATTCACTTTTCAGCGTTATTGGGCAAAAGTAACCCTGCGCAATAGCATTGACGGGACATGTAGTATCTTCATCGGCTCTCATGGTAAAGAAGTAGAGTTTGGCACTCGCTATATGGACAATGAACAGCGCATAACGGTCGCCAGACAACTTAAACAACAATTAAACATCGTCTATTAGTTTTTTGTTTTGGGAGAAGGTATGTTAAAGCAAGCTATAAAGAAGTTAGGTTTCTGTCTGCTGTTCTTACTGGCGTCACCACTGGCATTTGCTGATTTCAGCTGGAATTTTCCTGAGCCAGTGACACCAATGGCCCTTGATACCTTGCATGTTCACAATAAATTCATGGTGATTGTCGCGGTGATTTTTATTGTAGTGCTGGCAATCATGATTTACTCACTTATCAAACACCGCAAGAGTGTGGGTCATAAAGCCGTTGCAGACAAAGCCCCTTCAACAGCAACAGAAATTTTCTGGACACTCGTCCCTTTCGCAATCCTCTTGCTGATTGACTTTGTCATCATGGGCATCCCCGCTTACCACAGCGTAGTCATGATGGAAGATACCCGTAACGAATCTGACATGGTCATTAAAGTAACTGGTTCACAATGGCGCTGGCAGTATGAATACATGGGCAATACCGAAAAAGGTAGCCAGGCAGGTCTGGAAGAAGCCAAGGGCATCAAGTTCGTCAGCAATTTATCTACCCCGCAAGAACAGATAGATGGCACAACCGCTCCGGTCAATGACCCCGCAAAACCATACCTGCTGGATGTCGACAACCGCCTGGTATTACCCGTGGGCGCTAAAGTACGTATCCTGATGACATCATCAGATGTACTGCATAACTGGTGGGTACCTCAGTTCGGATCTTCACGCGTTGCGGTTCCTGGCTTTATCCGCGAAACATGGGTGCAGATCGATAAAGCCGGCACTTACCGCGGGCAATGTAAAGAATTGTGCGGCAAAGGCCATGGCTACATGCCTGTAGTGGTAGACGCGCTACCGGCAGAAGAGTACAAAGTTTGGGTAGCTGCTAAAAAAGATGAAATGACGCAGGCAGCCGCAGGTTCTGATAAAGAATGGACGAAAGAAGACCTCGTCGCAGAAGGCAAAAAAGTTTATGAGAAAAACTGTGCAGTTTGCCACCAGGTTACTGGTGCAGGGTTACCGCCCGCATTCCCGGCATTAACTGGAAGCAAAATTGCAACATCGCCAATCTTTGGTGCTGATGGCAAATACTTACCAGACAGTCATTTAGATCGTGTACTAAACGGCATTCGCGTAATGCCTTCATGGAAAGCGATTCTGAACGATACCGAAATTGCTGCAGTTATCACCTACGAGCGTAACGCACTGGGCAATAATGTTGGCGACCTTGTTCAACCGTCACAAGTTAAAGCTGCGCGTCAATAATTAGAAAGTTAAGGTACAGGAGAAAGCTATGAGTACAGCAACAATTGCACATCACGATGAGCACGCCGACCATCCGACCGGAATTATGCGATGGCTGACAACAACCAATCATAAAGATATTGGCACGATGTATCTGACATTTTCACTGATCATGTTTTTGGTCGGCGGCTGCATGATTCTGGGGATTCGTGCTGAATTATTCCAGCCGGGCTTGCAGCTGATGAAGCCGGAGTTCTTTAACCAGTTGATTGGCGTACATGCGCTGATCATGATTTTTGCCGCCTTAATGCCGGCAGCAACCGGTTTTGCCAACTGGATGATTCCTTTGCAAATCGGCGCACCGGATATGGCCTTGCCACGTTTGAATAACTGGGGATTCTGGCTGCTGCCGCCTTCTGCAATTCTACTCACACTGCCGTTCACTCTAGCTTTGTTCGGTATCGGTGACGGTGCCCTCGCAACCGGCTGGACATTCTACCCACCGCTATCAATACAAGGCGGCATTGGTGTGGATTTCGCCATTTTCGCAGTGCATTTACTTGGTATCTCATCAGTTTTGGGTTCTATCAATATTATTGTGACATTATTTAATATGCGCGCTCCCGGCATGACATTGATGAAAATGCCGATGTTTGCATGGGGCTGGTTAATTACCGCTTTCCTGCTGATTGCTACAATCCCTGTATTGGCCGGTGCCGTAACCATGCTGTTGACAGACCGTCACTTCGGTACACACTTCTTTGATGCAGCCGGCGGCGGTGACCCGATCCTGTTTCAGCACCTGTTCTGGTTCTTCGGTCACCCAGAAGTTTACATCCTGTTATTGCCGGTTTGGGGTTTCATTCCTCAAATCCTGCAAACATTCTCACGTAAACCAATGTATGGCTACAAAGCTCAGGTTTACGCATTCTGGGGTATTGGTGCCTTATCAGTTGTAGTATGGGCACACCACTTCTTTACCGCAGGCTTGCCAGTACCCGCCCTGCTCTATTTCATGTACAGCACTATGGCAATTTCATTACCACTTGCAGTATTGTTCTTCTGCTGGATTAAAACCATGTGGCGCGGTTCTATGAGCTTTGAAACACCAATGCTGTTTACAGTAGGCTGGATCATCCTGTTTGGCATCGGTGGCCTGACAGGTTTGGTACTTGCTGACGTTGCCGCCGATGCGCAGTATCACAACAGCTACTTCGTGGTAGCGCACTTCCACTACACATTATTTGCTGGCGGCATCATGGGTATTATGGCTGGTGTATATTACTGGTTACCTAAAATGACCGGCCATATGTACAACGAAAAACTGGGTAAGCTGCACTTCTGGTTAACCGCCATTTCCTTCAACCTGACATTTATCCCGCAATTCTTCCTGGGTCTGGCTGGCATGCCGCGTCGCATTCCTGACTATGCACTGCAATTTGCTGAATTTAACATGATTTCTTCAATTGCAGCATTTGTACTCGGGTTATCACAATTAATCTTTGTGTATAACATCATCAGTACAGTTAGGGGCGGTCAGAAGGCAACTGACAAAGTATGGGAAGGTGCAGAAGGTTTAGAGTGGACGTTGCCATCACCACCTCCATACCACAGCTTTACCGAGCAACCAGTAGTTAAATAAGGTGAGAATTGGGGTTCTGCCATCAGGCTGATCCCCAATGATTATTATGAAAAATCAAGATATTAACAAAAGCAGAAGCAACAAAAAAATAGCTATCGTGTTAGGGGTAATTGCCTTTATCTGGTATGTAGCTTCCATGTTTACTGTATGGAAATAAGTGCTAAAGACAATGACCTGAGCTCGCAAGAGCGTAGAAGCCTGGCTAATAAAAGGCTTGGGCTTAAGATGGTCTGGATTGTAGCTGGCTCACTTGCGTTTGCATTTGCGCTAGTCCCGCTTTATGACGTTTTATGCGCGGCTACTGGCTTGAATGGAAAAACAGAAAATACTGCAACTACTTTAAAAAACTCTAGAGTTGACGCGACACGCTGGGTAACTGTGCAGTTCACATCCAGTGTAATGCCCGGGCTAGGGTGGAATTTCTACCCGAAACAATCGAACATCAGGTTGCATCCGGGGCAAGTAGAAACAGTAATGTTTGAAGCCAAAAACATCACAAGTCAGGCGGTTACGGGGCAGGCAATACCAAGTGTCACACCAGGCCAGGCTGCTAGTTATTTGAAAAAAATAGAATGTTTTTGTTTCCAGAAGCAGGTATTAAAACCTGGTGAAACAAAAGTGATGCCGTTAAGATTTTTTATAAGTAGTGAATTGCCGGAAGATGTAAAAGAAATGACCTTATCTTACTCATTTTTCAGTGCTAAGGAATAACAGGGGTTAGCAAAAATTGAGTGTGTGAATATGTCCGCACAATAAGGTAAGAACTAATAGTTATGATTTGTTGCGTTAAATTTAATATAAAACTCATTTAGCCAGGCTCTGGTTAAATAATGCAATAGGGAGCTTACGCATGACAACACATTCAAGTAATCATTATTTTGTACCGCACGGTGCCATCTACCCGGTTATATTATCGGCGGGGTTGCTGTCACTGGCTTCGGGTTTTATCTTTAGTGTCGCTACAGATAAAAACAAAGATCTGGCGTACTTGCAATCACCCGGAAAATGGATGATGTATCTAGGTGCCGCCATTATTCTGTTCATGACTTTTAAATGGCTGGGCGCGGTCGTAGTTGAAAGTGTTACCGGTCAATATAAAAAGTGGGAAGACCGGTCTTTCCGTATCGGCATGATTGTATTTATCTGCTCTGAAGTTGCGTTCTTTGCTGCATTCTTTGGTGCCCTTTTCTACATGCGAGTCATCTCGGTACCTGACCTGGCTGCTTTTGACCCATCATTTACACCATACAAAGACTTTCTTGGCACCTGGCCTTCTGCCGGCCCAGGCGGCGTTGTGTTAGGTACCGAATACAACCCAGGCCAGCTGAACCCTATGGGCGCCTGGGGGTTACCAGCAATCAACACGGCACTACTGCTTAGTTCAGGCGCGACAATTACCTGGGCGCACTGGGGTTTACTGAAAGACAACCGCAAACAGCTAATTTTCGGTTTATTTCTAACCGTAGCATTGGGTACCGCATTCCTGATCTGCCAGGCATTTGAATATCACCACGCCTACACTGAAATGGGCTTAACCCTGCATAGCGGTGCTTACGGTGCCACCTTCTTTATGCTCACCGGCTTTCACGGTTTCCACGTAACCTTAGGTACCATCATGTTGATCGTCATTTTATTGCGCTCCATGAAAGGCCACTTCTCAGCGAAAAGTCATTTCGGCTTTGAAGGGGTTGCCTGGTACTGGCACTTTGTGGATGTAGTATGGTTAGGTTTATTTATTTTCGTTTACTGGCTATAAAAGCCAACATAAAAAGGGGCATACGCCCCTTTTTATTGCCGCAGGCTTACGCTAAATCCAGCAAATACTAGCGTTGGCCTGGGCCGATTAAACCGAAGTAGTACCCTAGTAATAGAAATACAAATAAAGCAATAGAAAGACCGATACGCAGCGTTAAGGCTTTTGCAGTCCGTGCCCCGCCATCTTTATCTTTAGCAAGAAAATACAATGCAGAAAAAAGGCTGGCAATAATGAAAAGCAACACTAATACAACGACGATTTTAAATAACATATTAATGCCCTATCTATATAGATAAGACATTATGCGATGCGTATGACACAAAAGCAATTTAGATTCTCGAACTACATTTTCAGCCTTTCCTGGACCGGGTTAGCTGCACTGGTTATTTGTGTGCCCCTGTTTATCAAACTTGGCCTATGGCAATACAATAAAGCACAAATCAGGCAAGAGATTCAAACCAGCTATAACGCATATTTAAATAACGAGGCATTGAGCTTGCCAGCACAACTGGATAATCCGGATGAGTGGAAATATAAAAAAATAAAAATTAAAGGTCATTATGAAACTGAATACCAAATACTGCTCGACAACCAGGTTGAAGATAGCCGTGCCGGTTTTCATGTGCTGACCCCGTTAAAAATCGAAGGCAGTAATAATTATGTGCTGGTGAATAGAGGATGGATTGCCGGAGGTGCCGCACATGCTGATTTACCAGCAATAACGACACCTGAGCAACCGGTAGAAGTCTTAGGACTGGTATGGGTGCCTAGCAAAAAGATTTTTACATTGGAAAATAAAGAAAAAACGCGCCAGTGGAATAAAGTATGGCAAAACATGGATATGGAGCGCTATCAGGCAAGTGTGGCAATTAGCGTATTACCTGTTGTAATAAAACTTGATGCCAAGAGCAATGCCGGTGGTTTTGTGCGCAACTGGCAATTGCCCCCAGAGAAAATCGCTACCAATCTGGGGTATGCCTACCAGTGGTTTGGTTTTGCCATCGCAAGTATCCTGATTTTTTTATACACCAGTATTAGCAAAAGCAAACTATCAACCTGAAACCTAAAACCTAAAACTATGGCAATTGAAGCAGAAAATAACGAATACCATGAACGTCAACGTAAAGGGCGTTTAATGTTGCTGGCGATGCTGATATTTTTTGTCACTCCTATCATCGCCGTGATAGCAATGTACAAACTGGACTGGCGTCCCAACGGCGAGAGCATAGGTGAACTGGCAGTTCCAGCAAAATTAATCAGCATGAATTACGCCCTGATGTCCAGTGACGGCAGTGTGATAAAGCCCGATGTGTGGAAAGACAAATGGAGCATGGTTTACATTGCAGGCAATTGTGAAAAGGAATGCCATGACAAATTACACAACATGCGCCAGCTTCATATTTCCTTATATAAGGAAATTCCACGCATGCAGCGTGTATTCATCACAACATCAAAGGAAGTCAGCCAATTAGCGCAGGATTACCCGGAAATGCTCATTGTGAATCAGCCAAGCACAGAAATAAGCACTCTGAGCGATCAGTTTAATGTTAAAAATGAATCATCCATGACAGCAGGCCGCATTTACCTGGTTGATCCACTCGGCCATTTCATGATGAGCTACACACCAGAAACAACGCTTGCGAAAATTCGCAAAGATGTCATTAGGCTGATGAAATACTCCTGGGCAGGATAATGCTAAATTACAAGAACTTTAAACGTTTATCCTTGTTTGGCGCCATACTTGCACTTTGTGTAGTAGTGCTCGGTGCCTATGTCCGCCTTTCCGATGCCGGCCTGGGCTGCCCGGATTGGCCTGGCTGCTATGGCGCACTCACTGTACCGCAAAGTGAAACTGCAATTCACAAAGCGCAGGATATCTTTCCGCATAGCACGATTGAAACCGGCAAGGCCTGGAAAGAAATGGCACACCGTTACTTTGCGGGTACATTAGGCATGATTGTTCTGGCAATCTTCATACTGGGCTGGCACAACAGACAACACATTAAAGTCAGCCCGCTGTTACCTACCGCATTGCTGTTAATTATCATGTTTCAGGCAGCGCTAGGCATGTGGACAGTCACCATGCTGCTAAAGCCGGCAATCGTCAGTGCGCACCTGATTGGCGGAATGACCACATTAGCACTGTTAGTCTGGATTGCACACCGGCACTGGGGTGCGATCAATCAATCTACTGCTGAATCATCGACATTAAAATTATTCATACGTGGCGCACTTATCATATTGCTCGCACAAGTATTTCTGGGCGGCTGGACCAGCACCAACTACGCAGCCCTGGCCTGCACAGACTTCCCCACCTGTCATGACATGTGGATGCCGGAAATGGACTTCAAAGATGCATTCCATCTGGTGCGCGAGCTTGGCCAAAGCGCCAATGGCGGCAACCTAACCTTGCCAGCGCTCACCGCCATCCAGTGGACACATCGTATCGGCGCACTCATCACATTTACTTATCTCGCTATCCTTGCACTATTCCTGATCAGGATACCTGCAATGAAAAAGATAACATGGTTTTTACTTGCCATACTGATTGCACAAGTTACTATTGGCATTGCAAATTTAATTCTGCATTTACCTCTGGCATTGGCTGTGGCGCATAATTTGGGAGCTGCGCTACTGGTCAGCATTACAGTTGTAATTAATTCCAAAATCACAGAAACCAGCTAAAGGACGCTTCTATAAATGCAGAGTTTGGGTTGCAGCGTACCCGTAAAGGGCATGTCCGTAGAATATATGCGCTTAAGCGCATTATTCATACGTGGC
>JALRGX010000056.1 GCA_023259635.1 Methylotenera sp.
CAGGTGCAACGATGAACCACACTGGTATTATCAGTGGCTGTGCTACTTGTCATAACGGCAGTACGGCGATTGGCAAGCCAAGTAGCCACATCCAGACCACGGCGGCCTGCGAGAACTGCCATAAGAGCACGACCACTTTTAGTGGTGCGACAATGAACCATACTGGTGTGGTTGCTGGTACTTGTGCAAATTGCCACAACGGCAGTACAGCGATAGGCAAGCCATCAAACCACGTGCCTATATCTTCGCTTTCATGTGATGTTTGTCATGTAGGAACAACTGACTTTCTTAATACCAAAAAACCAAACCACTCATTGTTGGCTGCAATGACATGCAAGAGTTGCCATGGATCTAATTACCCTGGTGTTGAGTCAAAGTCCGTGACGCATGAGAAAAGAACCGCAATAGATTGCAATGATTCTGGTTGTCATAATACTTCAACCTTTGATAAATAATTGTTCTTCATGTAATAGCCTCGGATGATATTAGGGTTATTCCCTATTTGTTTTTGTTGATTTGTTGCTATAGTTTAGATGATTTTAAAAATAGAAAGATTTTTGATATGAGTATATTTAGGAATTTTATTCCAGCTTCAGTTTTATGCTGTTTCTTTTTTCCTGCAATTGTTTGGGCTGAGCCCATTCTAGATAAGGTGGAAATTATCCAGACTGCAACTGAGGCGGATATTCATATTGATTTTCAAACTCAGATTCGGTATGTCAGGCATTTTCCACAGCAAGAAGCAAGTCGCATACAACTGTTTCTAGAGTTTCCGGAATACGTTTCTAATGGTCTCCCACTCCCAACGGCACGGGAGTTTTTAAATTCTCCACCAACAAATTTGGTGCCTGCTTTTACTGTTAACTTTCCTGATCAGGGGGTTAGTAGTGTTGTGATAGCATTTAAGGAGGCTGTTAAATTTAGAGTTACACCGGATAGTAGCGGTCGCGGTATTATCGTGCACATTCCACTGCAAAAAGGCCTGGAGTCGAAATCTGGAGAAATGTTGGCACCAGCTACGCCTGTAGCACCTGTGGTGGAAGCTCCTATTGAAGTTCCTGGTGTTCCAGCAGGAATGTCGTTGAATGAGTATGTAGGAAAACTAGTTGCGGAAAGCCGCGTGGCAATGGGACTCGGTGAATATCCCAAAGCTATTGAATTGCTGAATGCCGCACTGAATCAGCCTTTAGCAACATCATCAGAAGAGGCTCAGGAGTTAATTGGCGTTGCCCGTGAAAAAAATGGTGATTATGCGAGAGCTAAATCTGAGGATGAGTTATATCTGAAGCTATATCCAAATGGTGAAGGCGCTAAGCGAGTAAATCAGCATTTGGTAACTGTAAATGAGTTAATTAAAACATCAGCACTTGCTGCACCTAAAAAGAAAAAAGCTGCTCGTGATGTGCATGAAACAACAGTTTACGGTAGTTGGGATCAATATTTCTATGATGCACATACTCATAACTATAGTCCGACTGGCAATTCAACTACACATGACCAGCATTCGTTAGTGAGTAGTATCAATCTGACGGCGCGTACACGTCAGAATGAGTATGATGCCAAAATGGTATTTCGTAACAGACAGACGATGGATTTTTTACCTACTGATAGTCACAAAAACAGGGATAGAACGGATGCTGCTTACTTAGAGTTGGCTAACAAGGATGTGGATTACATGGTGCGTCTTGGCCGGCAGAATGGTAATTCTGGCGGTGTAATGGGACGTTTCGATGGTGCGTGGTTACGTTATGGTTTTACGCCAAAATATCGTGTTAATGTGGTTGGCGGTTCACTTGTCGAATACAGAGTAGATTATAAACGCCATTTTTACGGCATCAATCTTGATATCGGACCTCTTGCAGAAAACTGGAGTGGTAATATGTTTTTTGTAAATCAAGAGGTTGACAATATAACTGATCGTCGTGCCGTGGGTGGCGAGTTACGATACTTTGCAAAAGGGCGTTCTGTTTATTCGTTGCTCGATTATGATACGCTTTATAAGCGAGTCAATATCGCTATGGTTCAGGGTAATATGCAGACTGAAGGGGGCACTAACTTCAATTTACTGGTTGATCATAGAAAGTCGCCAGTCTTGACAACCGTGAACAGCTTGAGCTCTCCAACTTTGAATTCAATATTAGGGTTTACGCCAACAACGTTGAATCAGCCGCTTCGTGCTGGTCTGACTGAATCATTTTTGCGTTCGGTGGCGGTTGATAATACATTGGATACTGATACAGCTTTGTTTGGTGTGACGCGTCAGGTTACTCCACGTTGGCAATTGGGTGGTGATGTTCAGGTTAGCAAGACATCCGGTACTCCGGGGGCTAGTGCAGCTGCTGTAGCGTTGTACCAGAAGAATGCTCTGGATAACGGTATTGTATTGACTCAGCAAGAAATCGATAACTTTACAAGATCAGTAAGTAGTATTGGTAATATATGGACATACCATGTGCAGGCAGTTGGTACGGATACCTTATTTAAAGACGATACATCAATTGTTAGTTTGACTTTCAGTGAAAGTAAGTTGAGCCGTTCACAATCTATTTTGTTTACTAATGGTTTTGTGCCGGCAAACAAGTGGCGTATTGATAGCTCATTACAATTGTTGCGCCAGGACTCAGACCCATCTACATTAAGTTACATCGTGTCACCAACTGTTCGAGCCAGTTATCGTGTACGTGAGAAAGCAACAATTGAGGCGGAAATTCGTTTTGATATAGTAAATACTCATGATGATGTTGCTGGCCATAGCCGGACATTCCGTGATGCAGCATTTATCGGGTATCGCATTGATATATAAAAAACTTCTTGCACAGGGTTTGACGTGCATTCGCGGTGATCGCGTATTGTTTCGGAATGTTGGCTTTACGTTAGAAAATGGTAGCTTGATTTATGTGCTTGGTGAAAACGGTAGTGGCAAGAGCAGCTTGTTACGTATATTAAGCGGTTTATTAATACCAGAGAGTGGTGAACTTTTCTGGGATGGCAAGCTGATTAAGCCAGGTGATGAAAATTATCATTCGGATTTGTTGTATATAGGCCATTTAAATGGCCTTAAAGACGATTTGACTGCTGCAGAAAATCTGTTAATGAGTGCGAGGCTGTCGGGATATAAAGTTACTGCGCAAACTGTATTGAACGCACTTCGTGAGATAGGTGTAGGACGTTGCTCTAATTTGCCGGTAAGGGTGCTATCACAAGGCCAGAAAAGGCGTGTAGCTTTAGCAAGGCTATGGCTTACTGAGAGCCCTTTATGGATTCTGGATGAGCCTTTTGCTGCGCTTGATGCCACTTCAGTTGATGTGCTGGTAACTCGTCTGAACCAGCATATGGTCAATGGCGGCATGGCGATTATTACAACACATCAGGATGTTGTGATTAATGCCCAATTTACGCAAAATCTGAGGTTAGATTCTTGAATAATGCCTGGATAACAGTATTAAGACGCGACCTTTTGCTAGCGTTGCGCAGGCGATCAGATGTTGCGACAACCTTGTTTTTCTTTCTTATAGTATCCAGCTTGTTTCCATTAGGAATTGGCCCGGAGCCTGCGGTGTTAAGTAGCATTGCGCCAGGGGTACTTTGGGTTGCCGCGTTGCTGGCAGGTATGTTATCCCTTACACGTTTATTTGCTACGGATTATGTTGATGGAAGCCTGGAGCAAATGATACTTTCTCCACAGCCTCTGGCATTTTTGGTTACTGCCAAGATTCTAGCTCATTGGATAGTCTGTGGTTTGCCTGTGGTGCTGCTTGCTCCTGTTATCGGTTTGCAATATGCATTGCCTAATGATGCATTGTTAGTATTGGTTTTGGCTTTGCTGTTAGGTACGCCTGCATTAAGTCTTATCGGTGCAATTGGGGCAGCACTGACGCTTGGAGTACGTGGTAGCGGACTACTTATTGCTTTGCTTGTGTTGCCACTGTATATACCGGTACTAATTTTTGGTGCTGGTGCCGTGGCTGCAAGCCAGCATGGTATGAGTGCGCAAGCACACCTTTCATTACTTGCAGCTTGTTCACTGCTCTCAATAGTGCTGGCACCAATGGCTACGGCAGCAGCCCTGCGTATCTCCGTCGAGTAAATGTTTCTGAGTAAAAACTGTTATGCATATTAATTGGTTTAAATATTCCTCACCACAAACATTTTACCCTCTGGCAGGGAAAATGATTCCGTGGTTCGCGTGGCTAGCTGTAGTTTTTGCTATTGCCGGGCTGTATATAGGTTTTGCGATTGCACCAACTGATTTTCAGCAGGGCGAGGCGTATCGTATTATTTTTTTGCATGTACCAGCTGCCTGGATGTCTATGGTGATTTATATCGTGATGGCTGGTTGGGCCGCATTGGGCTTGGTGCTGAATGCGCGTCTGTCAGCCATGATGGCTCAGGCGTTGGCGCCAACGGGTGCAATTTTCACCTTCATCGCTCTGGTTACTGGATCTTTATGGGGTAAGCCAATGTGGGGTACATGGTGGGTGTGGGATGCGCGCTTAACATCAGAGCTTATCCTGTTGTTCCTCTATCTGGGTTTCATTGCGCTGCAATCTTCTATTGATGATGCGCGCAGGGCTGATCGGGCAGGAGCTTTGCTGGCACTGGTTGGTGTGGTCAATGTGCCGATTATTTATTTTTCTGTGAAATGGTGGAACACCCTGCATCAGGGTTCTACTATCAGTATGGGTGCCGCGCCGAAAATGGTGACTACAATGCTCACTGGCATGCTGCTAATGGCCTTGGCATTCTGGATGTATACCATTGCAGTAGCGTTGATGCGTGTGCGTTGCATTATACTGGAACGTGAGCGTTCAGCAGAGTGGGTTAAACAGTTATCAGGGGCGGATTTATAATGCATTGGGCGAGTTGGGCAGCATTTTTTAACATGGGAGGCTATGCCTTTTATGTATGGTTTTCGTTTGGGATCACTGCGTTCTGCATGCTGTGGGAAGTATTGGCGTTACGCAAACGTAGTGCGCAGGCATTACGTTTAACACAATTGTTGGCGCAGGAGTAAGTGATGGCAGTTAAAGCAAGGCATAAACGTTTTATTTTAATTGCTGTTGGCTTGGTCCTGCTAGGTTTGGCGGCAATGTTAATTTTGAATGCGTTCAAGAGCAATATGGTGTTTTTTTATACACCAACACAAGTGGTTAATGGTGAGGCACCTAAAGGTACTGGCTTTCGTGTTGGTGGATTGGTCTTGGCCGGGAGTTTGAAGCGCTTGGATGATGGTTTGACAGTACGCTTTGAAATTACTGATACGGCCAAGACTATTCCAGTTATTTATAAAGGTATACTCCCAGACCTCTTTAAAGAGGGTAAAGGCGTCGTTGCACAAGGCAAGGTTGATGCGGACGGCTTATTTGCGGCCAGCGAAGTGTTGGCTAAGCATGATGAGAATTATATGCCGCCTGAAGCGGCTGAAGCCTTGAAGCGTGCAAAGGAACAGGGCTCAGCTTCATTGGAATTATCAAAATAATTTTTAGATTAAAAACACCAAGCACTTTACTTACTGAATAAATACAAAAGGATAATGTTGTGATTCCTGAGGTTGGCCATTTCGCTTTAATTCTTGCCTTGTTAGTCGCGCTGGTTCAGGGTAGCTTCCCAATTATTGGTGCCGCGCGGGGTAATGCGGTATGGATGGGGTTAGCCAGGCCGGCCGCGCGTGCGCAGTTCCTGTTGATTGCTGTTGCTTTTCTGTGCCTGGCCTATGCCTTTGCCACGATGGATTATTCGGTTACCTATGTAGCAACTAACTCTAATTCAAAATTGCCGCTGCAATATCGTATTGCTGCAGTGTGGGGTGGGCATGAAGGGTCATTGCTGCTGTGGGCTATGATTTTAAGTATCTGGACCGTAGCCGTAAGCTTTTTTTCAAAACACTTGCCAGATGCAATGCGTGCGCGCATATTGGGTGTAATGGGGTTGATCAGCATTGGCTTCCTGTTGTTTATGCTGACCGTTTCCAATCCATTTGAGCGCTTGATCCCAGCAGCAATGGATGGCCGTGATTTGAATCCACTGCTGCAAGACCCCGGCATGGTGTTTCACCCACCTATGCTTTATATGGGCTATGTCGGCTTTTCTGTTGCCTTTGCTTTTGCGATTGCAGCATTGCTGGGCGGTGAGCTGGACGCGGCTTGGGCGCGCTGGTCACGCCCATGGACAACGATGGCCTGGGTATTTCTTACTGCCGGCATCATGGCTGGCAGCAACTGGGCGTATTACGAGCTGGGTTGGGGGGGCTGGTGGTTCTGGGACGCCGTTGAGAACGCTTCATTTATGCCGTGGCTGGTAGGCACAGCACTTATACATTCCCTGGCAGTTACTGAAAAGCGCGGCAGCTTTAAGGCGTGGACAGTGTTGCTTGCGATCTGTGCTTTTTCTTTAAGCTTGCTTGGCACATTCCTTGTGCGTTCTGGCGTACTGACTTCAGTGCATGCTTTTGCTACAGACCCAAGGCGTGGTTTGTTTATTCTGGCATTTCTTGTTGTGGTTATCGGAGGTTCGCTGGCGCTATTTGCCTGGCGTGCGCCAACCATTGCACGCGGTGGGAAGTTTGATGTAGTTTCAAGGGAAAGTTTTCTGCTTGCTAACAATGTGCTGTTGGCAGTTGCTGCGATCTCTGTGTTATTTGGTACGCTTTACCCGTTATTTCTGGATGCACTGGGTTTAGGGAAAATCTCAGTAGGGCCTCCATATTTTGATACGGTTTTTGCACCGCTGATGGCACCAGCTTTGTTTCTAATGGGCATTGGACCTATCGCAAGCTGGAAGCAAGCTGCATTGCCTGAGTTGGCTAAGCGCTTGCGTTGGGCGTTTGGTGTGAGTGTGACTACTGCCGTTATTTTACCTTTGCTGTTAGGCCATTGGACGCCAATGATAGGTCTGGGGCTGTTTCTGGCGCTCTGGATTATTGGTACAACTGTAAACCTGGTTCGCCAGCGGCTTGGCGGAACTGAGCAGCCATTGGTTGTGCGCATAAAGTCTACTTCACGTTCATGGTGGGGCATGGTGATTGCGCATTTGGGTATTGCCGTATTTACCTTGGGCGTGACCATAGTCAAAGGCTTTGAATCTGAAATTGCCGTGCGTATGCAAACCGGGGATGTAGCACATTTAGCTGGTTATGATTTTACTTTTGAAGGCGTCACAGAAGCTGAGGGACCTAATTATACGACAAGCCGTGGCCAGATACGCATCACAAAGAGTGGTAAAGAACGCACAGTGTTAGCGCCGGAAAAACGTGTCTATACCGTGCAGAATATGCCGATGACAGAGGCAGGTATCAGCCCAGGTATTATCCATGATTTATATGCTTCGCTGGGGGAGCCGCTGGATGATGGTGCCTGGAGCGTGCGCATTTATCACAAGCCGATGGTGGAATGGATATGGTTCGGTTGTCTGATGATGGCTTTTGGTGGTTTATTGGCACTCTCGGATAAACGATATCGTTTGAAAAAACGAACAGCTAAGCAGGTGCAGTAAAGGCAAACTTATGAAGCGTTTTTTATTACCTTTAGTTGTTTTTCTGATTGTAATGGGTTTCCTGGGTGTTGGCTTGAATCTGGACCCGCGAGAAGTGCCATCGCCTCTGGTAGGCAAGGCTGCCCCCACATTTAATCTGCCACGTCTTGATGATCCGGAAAAAAAGATTTCAAACAAGGATATGTTGGGCCAGGTGTGGTTGTTTAATGTGTGGGCATCCTGGTGCGGTGCATGCCGTGAGGAGCATCCAGTGCTGGTCGAGCTTGCTAAAAGCGGCGCTGTTCCGGTATACGGCATGGATTACAAAGATACTCGGCTGGAAGCCCGGCAGTGGCTGGAAATAGGCGGCAATCCTTATGTTGCTTCGGTCATGGATGCAGATGGCCGTGTGGGTATAGATTACGGTGTTTACGGTGTGCCTGAGACTTATGTTATTGATAAGGCAGGTATTATTGCCTACAAACAGATCGGGCCAATAACTGAAGAAGTTTTACGCGATAAAATCCTGCCTCTGGTAAAAAGGCTACAAGCACAATGAAACGCATACTTTATTTAATCGCTGGTTTTTGTTTTTTTATTAACATTAGCTGGGCGCAAGAAGCGCGCCCCCTGCAAGAAGACGTTGTGGTTGAGGCACAGGTGCAGCGGCTTTCTGAAGAACTGCGTTGTCTGGTGTGTCAAAACCAGACGCTGGCAGACTCGCATGCGGAGTTGGCGGAAGACTTACGCAGGGAAATACGTGAGCTGGCAGCTAAGGGTATGAGTGACCAAGAAATTATTGATTATCTGGTTGCACGTTATGGTGATTTTGTACGTTATCGTCCACCGCTGAAGTCAACTACCGCGTTGTTGTGGTTTGGACCTTTTGTGTTGTTATTGGCAGGTGTTGCTGGTTTGTTTGTGATGTTACGCAGGCGTGAAAGACAGGCTGAAGAGTCTGCACTTAGCGCAGATGAAGCACGCAAAGTAAGTGAATTATTAAATAAGGAATCATAATGCTGGTGTTCTGGATAATTGCTATTGTATTGCTGCTAATCATACTGGCGTTATTGTTACCAGCATTGGTACGCCCTAACCCTGCCATCAGTGTTGATGCTAATGCAGAAAAGCGTGCTATTTTCCGTCAGCAGTTTGCTGAACTTGAGCAGGATAAAGCTGATGGTGTGCTGGATAGTGCTCAATATGATATGGCCAAAAGTGAGCTGGAGCGCCGATTCCTGGAGGAGGTTGGTGATACAGAAAGTACTGTAGTCGCAACTTCACCGGACAAGCGATTAGCTATGGTGTTGCTGGTAGTATTGCCTTTGGTGGCAGGGCTCCTGTATTACAAGCTTGGCAGCCCGGTTTCCATTTCAATTCCAGCAGTTTCGCCTGATATAACATCTCAGGCAAAACCAGATCACAGTACCATGCTGAGTGATTGGGGACCATTGCTAGCCTCACTAAAGAAGAAGCTTGAAGTAAATCCGGGTGACGGTGCAGGTTGGGCGTTGTTAGGTAGGTCATATGTGGAGCTCAGGCAACATGCCAATGCGATACCGGCATATGAAAAAGCAGCGAGTATCATCAAGGATGATCCGCAACTGCTGGCCGATTATGCAGATGCATTGGCTGTAGTGAATGGGCATAAACTTACTGGAAAGCCTGAAGAGCTTATTATGCAGGCACTTAAGCTTGACCCTAATCATGTGAAAGCGTTAATGCTTGCTGCAACAGTTGCATTTGATCGCCAAGACTATAAACAGGCGATTGTTTATTGGGAGCGCTTGCAACGAAATCTGCCTGCGGATTCAGAGATATTGCCGGAGATTAAAGCTTCATTAAATGAGGCCAGGGCATTAACCGGTGAGAAAGTTCCTGCGCAGCCTGCTGCAGCAATTGTTACTGAGCGTTCTGGCGTGAGCGGCACGGTAAGTATCTCACCCAAGCTCATCAGTAAGCTAGACCCGGCGGCAACGGTGTTCATCTTTGCACGCGCCGCACAAGGGCAGCCTATGCCGCTAGCAATTGTGCGTACAACAGTCAGTGATTTGCCCTATAGTTATCATTTGGATGATACGAACTCCATAATGCCTACCAACAAGCTTTCACAGGCAAATGAAGTGATATTGGTGGCTCGTGTATCCAAGACTGGAGACGCAAAACAGCAGGCTGGTGATTTACAGGGTATGTCTTCGGTAGTAAAGCCGAATGGAATGTCGGTAGATATAGAGATTGATCAGGTATTACCGTAAGCTTAGAGGGGGCTGGATTCTGTGTGAGCTTCGGATTATTAGTGCTGAAGTACCCTCAATTTAACCTGAATGGTAAATCTCAAGTTATTTGAGGAGATATTCTCACTAGTCAGGTATTTTAGCTTTTAGAGTTGATGACAGGCAGTTAATAGAATTGTTGGATAAATGGTTGTTGATAAAATGTTTGTATTGGTGAGAATATCTAAGCATCGCCAAGTAGTTTCCAGGCTTGTGGTTCGATGAGCAGGACTTGATGTTGATATGTTTTTCTCATTACATTTAAAAAGCTTCACCCGCACAATTATTATTAACATGTGACTGGAATGGTTGTTGAGTTCATCAACATCATTTATATTGTCTTTAATGATGTTGATATGAGTAGATGCGATGATAGTTAACCTAATTCCTACCCAGGCCTTTAATGATCAGAAACCCGGTACTTCCGGGCTGCGTAAAAAAGTAAAAGTATTTCAGCAGCCTAATTATCTGGAAAACTTTGTACAAAGCTTCTTTGATACGTTAATTGTGCCTGCGAATGCCACGCTGGTTGTTGGCGGTGATGGGCGTTACCACAATCGCGTTGCGATTCAGACGATTATAAAAATTGCGGCTGCCAATGGATTTTCCCGTGTGCTGGTAGGGCGGGCTGGAATTCTATCTACACCGGCAGCATCGCATGTTATCCGTAAATACCAGACATTCGGCGGTATGGTGCTGTCTGCCAGCCACAACCAAGGCGGCATAAATGGCGACTTTGGGATTAAATACAATATAGGTAATGGCGGGCCAGCTCCAGAGAAGATCACGGATGAGGTTTTTGCGAAAAGTAAGGTAATCACACAATACAAGATCGCAGATTTGCCTGAGGTAAATATTGATGTGATAGCTAGAGCTGAGTTTCCTGGTGTTAATGCGGGTGAAACTTTCAGTGTGGAAGTCATTGATGCAGTGCAGGATTATGCTGATTTGATGCAGAGCCTGTTCGACTTTGCTGCGATCAGGCAGTTATTGGCCAGTGGTTTTGAAATGAAATTTGATGCCATGCACGCCGTAACAGGGCCTTATGCGAAAGAGATTCTAGTGAACAGGTTGGGTGCTCCGGCTGAAAGCCTGATGAATTGTGAGCCATCAGAGGATTTTGGCGGCGGTCATCCTGACCCGAATCTGACTTATGCGGAAGATCTGGTGAAAATCATGTTTGCCGGTGAGAATGCGCTGGATTTTGGCGCAGCATCTGATGGTGACGGTGACCGCAATATGATTCTGGGGCAGAACTTTTTTGTGACCCCCTCAGATAGTTTGGCTGCACTTGCAGCAAATGCCACTTTAGTGCCTGCTTATGCAAAAGGGCTTGCAGGCGTGGCACGCTCAATGCCAACCAGCGGTGCTGTGGACAGGGTGGCTGCCAAGTTGAATATCCCATGCTTTGAAACACCTACCGGATGGAAGTTCTTTGGCAACCTTATGGATGCCGGTAAGGTAACCTTATGCGGTGAAGAAAGTTTTGGCACCAGCTCAAGCCATGTTCGCGAGAAAGATGGTTTGTGGGCGGTATTGTTCTGGCTTAATATTATTGCGGCTAAAAAACAGGGCGTAGAAGCGATTATGATGGCGCACTGGCGCGAGTTCGGCCGCAATGTGTATTCACGTCATGACTATGAGTCTATCCCGACGGATGCTGCTGATGGCGTAATTGCACATATCAGGTCGCAATTTACTACCTTGCCTGATCAGAGTTTTGGCCGTTATGAAGTGAGCAGTTGCGATGACTTCAGTTATCATGACCCGATAGATGGTTCTGTCAGCAGTAATCAGGGTATCCGCATATTATTTACTGACGGCTCGCGCATCGTATTCAGGTTGTCCGGCACTGGTACCGAAGGTGCAACGTTGCGTATCTATCTGGAGGCATTTGAACCGGATAGTGCCAAGCATTACCTGGATGCCCAAGTGGCACTTGCCGAGATGATTCAGATTGCGCTGAAAATTTCACAGTTAGTGGAAAGAACCGGTCGTACTGCGCCTACGGTGATTACTTAATGTGCAAGTGACCGATGTGTCGCATCGGGTTTTAAGTCTGCTGTTGGTAGTTAAGCAAAGCGGGGTTGCCTGAGAAATCAGGCAACCCCGCTTTGCATTCAACCGCTTTTTTATTCGTATATTTGTTAATCGTATACCTGGCTGATTGTCATTTCACCCTTGTAAAGGCGCACGTCCATACGGCCAAGAAACGACATGCCTAGCAGCACATCACCATCCAGGCCGGGGGCAATCATCGCTGCAACATTGTGGGCACTTACCCCACCGATTTTTACTGATTCCAAACGGACCATGTAGCCAATGCTGTCACCATTGGCGGTGTTGGTGCGTACAGCATTGATGCTTTTAAGGTTAAGCCTGTCTGCTACTTTTTGAGATATTGCTACCCCTGTGGCCCCTGTATCAACCAGTACATTCACTTTTTCACCGTTGATCAATGCTTCGCTACGGTAGTGCCCATCCGGGCCTCGCTTAAGCACAATGGAATCAGTGTTGCCTAAACGGTTAAGCTTGTTCGGGTTCTGGATGCTGTCGGCAAGGTAATAGATGACAGCTGCCAGACTAATCCATACGATTAAAGAAATGAATGTATTCCTGGTCATGAATATAGGAAATACCGCAGGCGGGCCTGCAGTGAAAAATCATTAATCAAAGTGTTTGATAAGTAGCTAGCTGCATCAGGGTTTTGATTAAGCGGCTTCGTCTATCCAGGCAAGCTGTATTGCTTCCAGGATGCGTTCGCCGCAATGTTCTGCTGCATCGTCAAAACCATCCAGTTGCATAGTCCATTCCATCAGGTCCGTAAAACGTATGGTTTTAGGGTCAATCTCAGGGAATTTGTCGTAAAGCGCTTCGGCAATAGCTTGGCTGTCAGTCCATTTCATATTGATGATTCCTTAATTTAATTATGCTGATTATAGTCCCGTAGCCAGCATGCAACAAAATATGAGAAAAATTTTTATGGAATCCCTGAATAAAAAAAGACCCGCACCATCTTTTTAAATGTTACGGGCTGGGAGGGCGTTTCATTGGAGATGTACGCAATATATTTAAAGCAAGACTGATGCCAACTATTATTTCTATATTATTCAATTGGTTAATATTATGGTTGTTGCATTTATGCACCAAATTAAGGCGTATTGGTGCAATTAAGCCATGATTATTTATTATCTACTGTGAATATTGCAGAGGCTTTAATCTTGATGTGTTGACGTGGTAAAATGCAACAGCTTATTTTTATTCAAATATTTGGAAAACTAATTACCATGTCGCAAGCACCATTTAACTACGCAAATACCTTAAACAAAGCAGATCCAGCTTTATGGGGCATGATTGAGCAAGAGGTTGTGCGTCAGCATGAACATATCGAGTTGATTGCCTCTGAAAATTATACTAGCCCGGCTGTTATGCAGGCACAGGGTTCTCAGCTTACCAACAAGTATGCTGAAGGTTATCCGGGCAAACGTTTTTATGGTGGCTGTGAATATGTAGATCAGGTTGAACAGCTGGCAATTGATCGCCTGAAAGCACTGTTTGGTGCCGAGTATGCCAACGTACAGCCGCATTCAGGTTCACAGGCTAACCAAGCGGTTTATTTTTCTATTCTTAAACCAGGTGACACCGTAATGGGGATGAATCTGGGTCACGGCGGCCATTTAACGCACGGCTCCCCAGCTAACCTTTCCGGCAAGCTATTCAATATCGTGCCATATGGCCTGAACGATAAAGAAGAGATCGATTACGATGAAATGGAACGCATTGCCGTTGAATGCAAACCTAAACTCTTGATTGGTGGTGCCTCTGCTTATGCGTTGCGTTTTGATTGGGCACGTATGGCTGAAATCGCCAAGAAAGTTGGCGCTTATTTCATGGTGGATATGGCGCACTATTCAGGCTTGATCGCTGCGGGTGTTTATCCAAACCCAGTGCCGCACGCAGACTTTGTAACATCAACTACACACAAAACCTTGCGTGGCCCACGTGGCGGTATCATTCTGGCTAAAGCCGAGTTTGAAAAGTCATTGAATTCGAACGTGTTCCCAAGCCTGCAAGGTGGTCCATTGATGCACGTGATTGCCGCTAAAGCGACAGCATTCCTGGAGGCTTCACAGCCAGAGTTTAAAACTTACCAGGCACAAGTGCTGAAAAACGCACAGGCCATGGCGGAAACTTTGACTGCACGTGGTTTGCGTATTATTTCCGGTCGCACTGAGTCGCATATGTTCCTGGTGGATTTGCGTCCTAAAGGTTTAACCGGTAAAGCGGCTGATGCTGCTTTAGGCATGGCGCATATTACAGTAAACAAAAATGCGATTCCAAACGACCCAGAAAGTCCATTCGTCACTTCCGGTATCCGTATTGGTGCGCCGGCGATTACTACCCGCGGCTTTAAGGAAGAAGAGGCTAAACTGGTCGCGAACCTGATTGCTGATGTGCTGGATAATCCGGCTGACGAAGCAGTGATTGCAGCAACCAAAGCTAAAGTGCATGCTTTAACTGCCAGTTTCCCGGTTTACCAGAAGTAATACGCAGGGATTTCATCAATGCAAAACTTGGGAAGCAGTGCGAGGCGCACGGAGCGTAGAAACCGAGATTGCGAATGTCGCGCAACCAAACAATGCGCCCACGAAGTGTATTGATATGAAATGCCCTTTCTGCGGTGCGGATGATACCCAGGTCATTGACTCTCGTGTCAATGACGAGGGTGATTCTATTCGCCGCAGACGCAAGTGTGTGGCGTGCGATAAACGATTTACCACTTATGAAACCGCTGACCTGCATCTACCGCAGATAGTAAAACAGAATGGCACGCGTGAAGAATTCAAGCGTGATAAATTGCGGCTTTCATTCACGCGCGCCTTGCACAAGCGCCCGGTCCCTACAGAATATGTAGATAAAGCGCTCGAACATATCACGCAAAAAATCCTGGCACGCGGTGACCGCGAGGTTCCGGCGCGTGACTTGGGTGAAATGGTAATGCATGAGCTGAAAATGATGGATAAAGTAGCTTATATTCGTTTCGCATCGGTATATCGAAGCTTCTCTGATGTAGATGATTTCAGCGATGTGATTCGCGATCTGGATTAGCCGCATCATTAAATTAGGTGAGTTGGAGTCCGCATGAAACTGATTAGAATTGCAGCAACCGCTTTGGCCGTGTTTACATTCATCCTTACTATCGTATTTTTTATCTGGTGGGCTTTTAAAGATAAATTCGTATTTAACGGTGAGAAATTTGATCAGGTTAAATGGATTCAACTGGCAGCCAGTACTAAAAGTGAATGCAAGCGCGGCGACATGGCCTATGACTTGCAGCAGAATATCCTCGCCAGAGGTGCGCAGCGTGAAGCAGTCACTGCACTATTGGGGCGTCCTGCCTTTGAAGATGAAAGTTCGCTTGAATATGACCTGGGTAAATGTATGCATGTATATCATGGCCTGCTCATTTTCTTTGACCAAAATAACCGCTTAATCAGCAGCCGTATCTCTTCACACTAAATTCGACTATGACCGCGCCAACCAATCAGGACTTTCAATGGATGGCACGAAGTATGCCACCAGACTGGCTCTTACCGAAGGTAAGGGAAGCATGAAGGTGGATGCTGCCATCGATGCCAAGACCCGTAGGGATGGCAGCATCGATATGAATCGCCTGGCTTATCAGGCAAAGTTGCAG
>JALRGX010000075.1 GCA_023259635.1 Methylotenera sp.
GCGGTATCGGTGTGCGTGGCGGCCCTGGTGAAACGCAGCTAGAACTGGACCGTCGCATGTTGCGCGTGCGTGTCAAGCAACTGCGTGAGAAATTGCAAAAACTCAAGGCGCAGCGCGGTATGCAGCGCCGTGCGCGCAAGCGTTCAAATGTGATGACCGTGTCCCTGGTCGGTTATACCAATGCAGGGAAATCCACTCTCTTTAATCGTTTAACCAAAGCTAATATTTATGCAGCAGACCAGTTGTTTGCAACACTGGATACTACGACGCATAAAATTTTTATCGAAGGCTGTGGGCAGGTGGTGTTGTCGGATACGGTCGGCTTTATCAAGCATTTGCCGCATGCCCTGGTCGAGGCTTTTGGCGCTACGCTGGAAGAAGCCGCGCAGGCTGATTTGCTGTTGCATATTGTGGATACCGCCAGCAGTAACCGCGAGGAGCAAATTGCGCAGGTAAATAAAGTGCTGGCGGAGATCGATGCCGCGAAAGTGCCGCAGATTCTGGTGCATAATCAAATCGATCGTGTAGGCTTGGAGCCTGCGTTAGCGCGTGATGAATGTGGTAGAATTTCGACTTTGCATGTGTCAGCAAAAACAGGAGAGGGAATGGATCTGCTGAGGTTGGCATTGGCAGAACATTATCAGTATCTACAAAAGCAAAGCACGGAAGAAAGTGCATACGCATAGCTGGGCAAGTTAATTAAGGTTGGTTAAATTAACGCTGTAACGCCAAGTTGCCTGGTTTGATGATAATTAACAAATGTATTTTGGAGTGGTGAATGATTAAATTTCCTGGTTGGAGAGCACAAAACAATGAAGGTCCGCCAGACTTGGATGAGGTGATGCGTGACTTAAGTCGCAAGATTAATACCTTATTCGGTAAAGGGGGAGGCAATCAATCCAATCCTCAGCCCAACCGCCCACAGCCTGGTAACGTTAACTTTTCTTTACTGCCCATCCTTGGCTTGATAGGCCTTGTCTGGCTTGGTACCGGTTTTTATATTGTAGATCAAGGATCACTTGGCGTAGTGCAGCGTTTTGGCAAGGCTTTGGACGAAACAACTGCACCGGGTCCACGCTGGCACTTGCCTTATCCGATAGAAACTGTACAAGTGGTTAATATGGATCAGGTGCGCAGGCTTGAAGTTGGTTATAGAAGCAATGCCGAAGGCAGCGGCGGTAAAACCAGGTTGCCTAAAGAATCACTAATGCTGACAGAAGATGAAAACATTATTGATTTGCAATTTGCGGTGCAATACAACCTTAAAAACGCAAAAGACTATTTATTCAATAACCGTAATACTGATGATGCAGTAACGTCTGCTGCCGAGACTGCGATTCGTGAGGTAGTAGGCAAAAATAAATTGGATGATTTGTTACAGAAAGGCCTTGCTGATACCTCCGAACGTATGCAGGTTATTCTGGATAGCTATAAAACCGGCGTAAAAATTATCAGCGTATCTTTGCAAAGTGCACAGCCGCCTGAGCAGGTGCAGGAGGCGTTTGAGGATGTAAACCGTGCCAATCAGGATAATCAGCGTCAGATCAACGAAGGTGAAGCCTATGCGAATGATGTGATTCCGAAGGCGCGCGGTACTGCTTCACGCTTGCTTGCTGAAGCCGCTGGTTACAAATTGAAGGTGGAAAGTGAGGCGCGTGGTAACACTAGCCGTTTTGACCAGATTCTGGCGCAATACAATAATGCACCTGAAGTAACACGCCAGCGTTTGTATATGGATGCGCAAGAGCAGATTATGACTAGCGTAAGTAAGGTGATTGTCGACCAGAAGGCGGGTAATAGCCTGTTATATTTACCATTGGATAAATTAATCAATGCTTCTGGAAATGACGTTGTGCAGCAATCACAATCCATGCAGTCCTTGAATCCCCAGCCTGAAGCTGCAGCTAGTCGCACAACAAGTACTGATCGATCACGTGATGCGTTCCGTAGCCGTGACAGAGAAAGCAGATAAGGAATAATAATGAAAAATTCAAAAAACATTCTATTTATCTTAATTTCTGCATTGGTATTGCTGTCATTATCAGCATTTACAGTCAAGCAAACCCAGTATGTTTTAGTGCAGCGTTTAGGTGAAATTGTTTCGGTTAAGAAGGAACCGGGTCTTTATTTCAAAGTACCTTTCGTAGATAACCTGAAATATTTCGATAACCGCATTGTTACTCTAGATTGGGAGCAGCCGGCCAAATTTATCACCAATGAAAATAAATACATGATGGTGGATTCCTTTGTAAAATGGCGCATTGTCGATCCGAAAAAGTATTATGTTTCGATTAAAGAGGGTGGGGAAGTTGCCGCAGAAGACCGCTTGTCAAAAGTGGTAAATGCAGGATTGCGTACCGAGTTCGGCGTTCGTTCAGTACATGATGTGATTGCCGGTGAGCGCGGGGTGATTATGGATAATTTGCGCATAAAAGCTGACCAGGAGGCGCGTCAGATGGGTATCGAGGTTGTAGATGTCCGCCTGAAACGTGTTGATTATTCAGAAGAAATCAGTAAGTCTGTATTTGACCGTATGATTTCCGAGCGTAAACGTTTGGCTAATCAACTGCGGTCAGAAGGGGCGGCTGCTTCAGAAAAAATCCGTGCTGATGCAGACAAGCAGCGCGAGGTTATTATTGCCGAGGCATATCGTGAAGCACAGAAGGTAAAGGGTGAGGGCGACGCAAAAGCGGCTGAAATTTACAATCAGTCATACAGTCGCAATCCAGAGTTCTATGCGTTTTATCGAAGCCAGGAAGCCTATAAAAACAGCTTTAAGAGCAAGAGCGACGTGATGGTGCTGGATCCAAATTCAGACTTCTTTAAATACATGCGTAGTCCTAAAAAGTAATCATAGGTATCTCGTGTGAATAATACATTGTTAACCGCGTTTGGTTTGATGTTGGTGATTGAAGGCCTTTTGCCTTTATTATTGCCCCAAGCCTGGCGTGACACTTTCAAGCGCATGGTTGAGCTTAAGGATGGCCAGCTGCGTTTTGTCGGTTTGATGTCGATCATCGGCGGTTTGATGTTGATTTTCTTAAGTAAGTAAAAATTCCAGGTAATAGCTCTAAGTGTTAATTTTAAGGATTGATATTTAGAGTTGCTTGTAAAAAGTGATGATAAAAATGCGTAATTGGTTGCTGCCAGAATATATAGAAGATGTTTTGCCCGCTGAAGCGGCGCGTATTGAAACGCTACGCCGCAGGTTGCTGGATCTGTTCAGGGTGCATGGCTATCAATATGTTATTCCACCAATGCTGGAATATATGGAGTCCCTTATTACCGGTGTTGGACATGATCTGGATTTGGCAACTTTTAAAGTAGTTGATCAGTTGACAGGTCGTTTGATGGGTGTACGTGCCGATATGACGCCGCAGGCTGCACGTATTGATGCGCATTTGCTGAATCATCAGGGAATTACCCGTTTGTGTTATGCAGGTAGCGTTTTGCGTACCAAGCCTGATGGGCTCGCCCAAACACGTGAGCCGTTACAATTGGGCGCCGAGCTGTATGGTCATGCCGGTATTGCCAGTGATATAGAGATCCAGCGTTTGCTGATCAAGGCGCTGCATACAATCGGTATTGAGCAGGTGCATGTTGATTATAGTCATGTGAATGTATTTGGCAGCTTAATCGAATCCAGCCAGATCAATCCGCAGCTTGAACAAGATCTTTACGCTGCGCTAAAAAGCAAAGATCAGTCAGCAGTAGCGACGTTGACTAACGGTTTGGATAAATCCACACGTGAAGCGTTGCTGCATTTGACCGAATTGAATGGTGATCAATCTATACTGGCGCTGGCTGCTAAATTACTGCCGTCTACACCAGCTATTAAGCAGGCTTTATACAGTCTGGAAAAAGTGGCTAATGGTTTGCAAGATCTTGGTGTAAGCGTGAGTTTTGATTTAAGCGAACTGCGCGGATATCACTATCATAGCGGTATCGTATTTGCAGCTTATGCGCAAGGCTATAAAGGCCCATTGGCGCTTGGTGGCCGCTATGATGAGGTCGGACAAGCCTTTGGCCGCGCCCGTCCGGCTACAGGTTTTAGTCTGGACTTACGTGGCGTTGTGACTGCCTTGCAGCCTGCGCAATCAGAAATGGCAATTTTTGCTCCAGCTATTGATGACAGTACACTCACTGCAAAGATAGATGCACTTAGGGCAGAAGGTTACATGGTGATTCAGGAGCTTCCTGGTATTGAATCTGATTTTTCCGAGCTGAATTGTGATAAAAAACTTGCGCATTACAATTCTGGCTGGCATATAGTAGATATTGAAAAATCTTAAAAAATAATAAGCAGTGCCATGTATGAGTATTGCTAACCATTTGAATATTAACATTTAATTAAAAGTCGACGTTATGGCAAATAAAGCAGCAAAAAATGTAGTTGTTATTGGCACTCAGTGGGGCGATGAGGGTAAGGGGAAAATCGTAGATTGGCTGACCGACCACGCGCAAGGTGTGGTTCGTTTTCAGGGCGGTCATAATGCAGGCCATACCCTGGTTGTAGGACAGGGTGACGCACAACGTGTTTACAAGCTTAACCTTGTACCATCCGGTATTGTTCGTGAAGGCGTTAACTGCTATATCGGCAATGGTGTTGTATTGGATTCCGGGCATTTGTTAAGCGAGATTGCTACACTTGAGAAAGATGGTTTGGAAGTTAGAAACCGTTTAAAGGTTAGCCCCGGCTGTCCACTCATCTTGAGCCACCATATTGCAGTAGATGTTGCACGAGAAGCCAAACGCAGCGCCGATAAAAAAATCGGTACAACCGGCAAGGGTATCGGCCCAACTTATGAAGATAAAGTCGCACGCCGTGCTTTGCGTGTATACGATTTATTCTATCCGGAGCGCTTTGCAGAAAAACTGCAAGAGGTAATGGATTACCATAACTTTGTACTGACCAACTATCTTGGTGCAAAAGCGGTTGATTTTAATCAGCAATATGATGCAAGCATGCAGCACGCTGTAGCCTTAAAACCGATGATTGCGGATGTATCGGCCGAAATTTATGCAGCAAATGCCCGTGGTGAAAGCCTTTTATTTGAAGGTGCGCAAGGTACTTTGCTGGATATTGACCATGGTACTTACCCTTATGTAACGTCAAGTAATTGTATCGCTGGCCAGGCATCCGCCGGTACCGGCGTCGGTGCCAACATGCTGCATTACGTGTTGGGCATTACCAAGGCTTATACTACACGCGTTGGCGGCGGTCCTTTCCCTAGCGAGCTTGATATTGAAACTGCCGGTTCACCGGGTCATCAAATGTCTAACAAAGGCCAGGAGATTGGCACTGTTACCAAGCGTAAGCGTCGCTGTGGCTGGTTTGATGCCGCTGCGTTGCGCCGTTCTGCGATGATCAATGGCCTGACAGGCTTATGTATTACCAAGCTGGATGTGTTGGATGGTATCGAGTCGCTCAATATCTGTGTCGGATATGAGCTGGATGGTAAGAAAATAGATTTATTACCGGTTGGTGCTGACGATGTTGCAGGCTGCAAACCAATTTATGAAACCCTGCCAGGTTGGTCTGAGAGCACATTTGGTGTAAAAAAATGGGATGGTTTACCCAAGAATGCACAGAATTACCTTAAACGTTTAGAAGCTGTTTGCGGCGTGCCGATTGCAATTGTTTCAACCGGTCCTGAGCGCGACGAAACTATCGTGATTGAGCATCCTTTTGCTGCGTAGCTAATTTTAAGCACTTGATGAATATATATTCATCAAGTGCTTAAGCGTCAGTTAAGTTTATTGCCAGCCATGCTGGTTTCGGTATGAAAGTTGGTGATCGAATGAATCAACGTCTAGCATGGGCCATTACCGGTTCTGGTCATTATCTGCGTGAGTCACTTGCTATATTGCAAACATTGGAAAATGTTGATGTGTTTTTAAGCAAAGCTGCAGCAGAGATTATTCAACAATACGGGTTCCAGGACCAGTTAATCAATACTGGCCACCGCGTTTACCAGGATAAAACCGCGAGCAGCGTGCCTGTCGAGCTGTTTTACCATGGTAAATATCATACGCTGGTAATTGCGCCGGCTACATCAAATACCATCGCCAAAATGGCTTATGGTTTTTCTGATAGCCTTGTCACCAATCTTTATGCGCAGGCCGGGAAAACGCGTGTCCACAGTATCATCTTCGCATGTGATACCGCACCGGAACTGGAATCAGAAGCGCCGCGTGAAAATATGGTAAAAGTATATCCGCGTGGTATTGATCTGGATAATGTCCGTAAGCTAAAAGCTTTTGAAGCGACTACGGTAGTTGCTGATATGCCTGGGTTGACTCAAGCGATTCAAGACAGGCTGAAAGCACTGGCATAGTTATGGGCATTTCTATAAATACATATTTTGGGCGCATTACTGCGTTGCTCGGTCCTCGCAACCTCGCTGTATATCCCATACTATCTCGGTTCCTGCGTTCCGTGCGCCTTGTACTGCATCCCAAACTCTGCATTTATAGAAGTGCCCTTACCATTACATGACGCAGAATCTTCTCTTTTTAACCGGTAAGCTTGCGGAAAAAAGCCTTAACAAGGTTTTAAGTGAGGTGCAGGGTAATCCTAAAACACCGCCATTTAAATATCGGGTTGAACAGATTGGCGTGTCGGTTGCAGCTTTAATGACTCCTGAGTTAATTTCGCGCAGGGTAAAGCAAACCGGTGATGCAGATAAAGTAATAGTGCCAGGACTATGCCAGGGTGATCTTGCAAAACTGGAGGCTCAGTATGGTATACCGGTTGAACGTGGTCCTGACGATTTAAAAGATTTGCCACAGTATTTCGGACATGCTGGTGTAGCGCCAGAGCTTAGCCGCTACAGTGCGGATATTTTTTCTGAAATTGTGGATGCACCTTATTTGAGTGTTGAAGGCATTATTAACAAGGCAAAACAGTTTCAGGCGCAAGGTGCCGATGTGATTGATATTGGCTGTTTGCCAGGCGTTACTTTCCCTCATCTGGCTGATACGGTTAAAACACTAAAACAGCTTGGTTTCAAAGTAAGTGTGGATTCGTTAAATCCTGATGATTTGCTGATAGCAGGTCGTGCCGGGGCTGACTTTTTGCTGAGCCTTACCGAAAATACTTTGTGGGTTGCTGATGAAGTAGCATCTACGCCAATATTAATTCCAGCCAGGCCGCATAGTTTGCCGTCGCTGTATCGTGCGATTGATGCTTGCATTAAGGCTGGAAAGCCCTTTATTGCAGATGCAATTCTGGACCCTATACATTTTGGCCTGACTGAATCGATAGTGCGCTACCAGAAGCTGCGTAAAAAATACCCTGATATCCAGATCATGATGGGTATAGGTAATTTAACAGAGCTGACAGATGCTGATACAACAGGGATCAACGCCATGTTGTTTGGCATTATCAGTGAACTTGATATCAATGCCGTGTTGGCAACTTCAGTAAGTCCGCATGCAGCCAATGCGATTGCCGAGGCTGATATTGCCAGACGTATGATGTTTGCTGCAAAACAGGATAGCCGGTTGCCGCGGGACTATAGCAATGGCTTGCTGGGGTTGCATGACAGGCGGCCATTTACTTATAGCGAAGAAGAAATTCAAGAGATTGCATCGCAGATTAAAGATCCGAGTTTCCGTATTCAGGTAAGTGAGGCTGGGATGCACATTTATAACCGTGATGGTTTGTTTGGGCATACTGATCCCTTTGCGCTATATCCGCATCTTAAAGTTGATGATGACGCTTCACATGCCTTTTATCTTGGGGTCGAGCTGGCTCGCGCACAGATTGCATGGCAGCTGAAGAAACGCTATGTGCAGGATCAGGAGCTGGACTGGGGAGTTGCCAGTGAGGTGCAAAATAAAACTGCTAAAATTGCCCACCGTGAAGCGTCTTTAAAAGAAAAGCGCAATAAAAACAGGTGAGTATATGATTTTCGAAACTATAGTAACTACTGTCAACGCTCAGGGCGCTGCGCATACAACCCCATTTGGCATACGTATACAGGATGAGCTGGTAATTATTTCACCCTATAAGCCTTCGGCTACATTGGACAATATATTGTTGACCGGTCATGCGGTGGTGAACCTGACAGATGATGTGCGTGTGTTTGCCGGAGCATTAACCGGACGGAAGGCATGGAGTCTGGCGCCAGCCGAAAAAGTGCATGGCTTTCGTTTGGTGGATACATTAGCGCACAAAGAACTGAAGCTGATAAAGGTGTTAGATGATGCACTCAGGCCGCAGTTGTTTCTGGAAGTAGTTTATGAAGCACAACATGCTGGTTTTCAAGGGTTTAATCGTGCACAGGCTGCAGTCATAGAAATGGCAGTATTGGTTAGCAGATTAAAAAGACTGCCGATGGAGAAAATTCAGCAAGAAATGGATTACTTGCGAATTGCGATTGAGAAAACTGCCGGGGAACGAGAGCTGGAAGCATGGTCCTGGCTCACCGAAGCAGTTAGCAACCATCAGGCCGCTTTAAATAATGAAAACCTGGCTTGAAATAATGACGCAACTCTTAATCAGTGTTACATCAGTAAAAGAAGCTCAAATTGCATTGCAATGTGGTGCGGATTTTATTGATTTAAAAGATCCGAAACAGGGGGCACTAGGTGCCTTGCCATTAGAAGTTGTGACTGATATCGTGACTTTTATCGGAGGAAAAGACCTGCCTGAAAAGAAAGTTATCAGTGCTACGGTGGGGGATCTGGCTATGGAACCGGCGCTATTGCAGCAGCAGGTTTTAACCTTGTCAAAAACAAAAGTAGATATTGTAAAAATTGGTTTTTTCGGGGAGTTAAATGCCGGGGCTATAAATTATCAGCCTTGTCTGGATGCGTTGAGACCAATCGCCGAATCAGGTGTGATGCTTATCGCTGTCTTGTTTGTTGAATATGAATACGCGGAAGATTTGGTCTCAGCAATTAAAGGCGCAGGGTTTTACGGCGTAATGTTGGACACGGCCGAAAAAAATGGCACAACTTTCCTGAATTACTTTTCTGTGGATGAAATCAAAAGCGTAGCAAAAAGCGTGCAATCTCAAGGCTTGTTATTCGGGCTGGCAGGCTCACTTAATTTGCAGCATATCGGTGTAATTAAAGAAATAGCGCCTGATTATATGGGGTTTAGAGGTGGTGTTTGCGCGAATAATAATCGTAAGTCAGAACTTGATCCCGATAAAATTAGGGCGATACGTAAAGTAATATAAATGTTGTTGTAAATATGCAACAAATGTCTGCTGAACCAATATTTATATAGGTTTTTGCATTGCGCTAAGTAGCCTATATGCGTAGTATTTGCCTCGTGGGGTTATATATTTATATCAGGAGTAAACAATGAAGAAAAACATTATTGGTATCGCAGTTGCTGCGACGTTGGGCATGGCAGCTTTTGCGGCTAATGCTGAGGATATGTACCGCGGTGCCTGGTATGCATTACCAGGTGTAAGTTATATGCATACGGATAGCGATTTGGATGCTAATAACGGCGGTGGCGCTTTTATCAAATTAGGTAAAGAGTTGTCTCAACATTGGGATCTGCAAGGTGGCTTGGGTTACAACCGTGCGAGTGAAGATACTGGTATTCCCGGTGTGGGCGGTCATTACAAACAAACTACTTTAGGTGTAGATGCTTTGTATATGTTTAGCCGTGAAAAATTCCGTCCATTCCTGTTAGCAGGTTTGGGTGTTGCACGTAACGATGTTGATTACAGCAATTTCTCGCAACTTCGTGATCGTAGCAATACTTCATGGCTGGCCAATGTTGGTTTGGGTGCACAGTATCTGTTTAACGATTCTTTCGGTTTGCAGGCAGACTTGCGTCACCAGTGGACTCGTGCTGATGCAAAAGCTCCTGGTACAAATTTTGATGCAGATGGCACAATTGGCAATACCTTATTAAGCATTGGCGGTATTTTCCGTTTTGGTGCGCCTGCTCCTGTGGCTGCACTTGAACCATTGCCAGAAGCTCAGCCGATTCCTGTTGTTGCGCCTGAACCGGTACCGGAACCAGTTCCTGAACCTGTAGCTGCTCCGGAGCCATGTCAGCCAAAATTCCAGACAGTTACATTGCAGGCTGAAAAATTGTTTGGCTTTGATAAATATAAGCTGAATGGTGACGCGGTAACTGAAATTGATAGCGTTATTGAAACATTAAAAGCACATCCTGAGTTTGATGTGGTTGTTGTTATTGGTCACACTGACCGTATCGGTTCAGAGCAATACAATCAAAAACTTTCAGAAAAACGTGCTGAAGTAATTAAGCAGCATTTGGTAATGCATGGTATTGAAGCAGATCGTATCCGTGCGATTGGTAAAGGTGAGTCACAGCCGCTGGTTGAGTGCAAAGGCATTAGAGGTAAAGCACTGATTGAGTGCTTGGCACCTAACCGTCGTGTGGAAATTACCGGCGAAAGACGTCACCCACTGAATGAGTGCCAGTAATTTCAGTGTAGTGCTTAATATTAAATAAAATTAAGCTGTTAATCAGGCCCTGCAAATGCGGGGCCTTTTTATTGGTAGAATGAGCATCATGATAAAAAATAATGAATCAGCACAAACCAATACCCATGTCGATCTCATCATAGAAGCACGGTGGGTAGCTACATCGCTCGCGAGTAACCCATTATTGGAGAATTATTCAGTTGTTGTGCAAAACAATATCATTGTTGATGTGTTGCCAATTGCACAAGGCAGATTAAAATATTCAGCAGAAAATATGGTGGTTCAGGATGAGCATATCCTGATTCCTGGACTTATTAACCTTCATACGCATGCCGCTATGAATTTAAAGCGCGGCTTAGCCGATGATCTGCCGTTAATGCAATGGTTGAATGAACATATCTGGCCAGCTGAACGAGCTGTTGTTTCATCTGAGTATGTTAAAGACGCCTCCTTGCATGCTTGTGCCGAGATGTTAAGTGGCGGTACAACATGTTTTAATGATATGTATTTCTTTCCTCAGGCAACAGCTGCTGCTGTTAACCAGTCTGGTATGCGTGCAAATTTGGGTTTATTTGTATCAGAGTTTGCGAACAGTTATGCGACGGATGCTGAGGATTGTTTGCAAAAGGGATTTGAATCGCATGATAGTTGGCGTGGTAATGCCATGATTACGTCATCCATGGCACCACATGCTCCGTATACTGTATCCAACCGTACATTCGAAAAAGTTGTGACCTATGCAGAGCAATTAAGTATAGGTATTCATACTCACCTGCACGAAACGCGGGATGAAATTAGCCAGAGTGAAAGCCAATATGGGGTTCGCCCTCTCCAGAGATTAGCAGCACTAGGTTTACTTGGCCCTAACTTGACGGCGGCACATGGCATACATTTATTGCCACATGAGATTGATATGCTAAGTGATTATGGATGCCATATTGCACATTGTCCTAGTTCTAATTTGAAGTTAGGCAGTGGTATTGCCCCCATATCCTCAATGTTGAAAAACAATATTAATGTTGGTATCGGTACGGATGGGGCTGCCAGCAATAATAGATTGGATATGTTCGCAGAGATGCGCTTAGCGGCATTGTTAGCTAAAGGTACTGCAGAAGATCCGACTTTATTGCCGGCTCATCAGGCGCTGGAAATGGTAACCATTAATGCGGCCAGAGCTTTGGGCTTAGATGCTAAAATAGGTACGATTGAAGTAGGCAAGCAGGCAGATATTGCAGCAGTAAAACTTAGCGATTTAACGATATCACCCTACTATGATCCAATTTCACATCTGGTTTATACCTGTGGCAGAGAGCACGTAACCCACACATGGGTTGCTGGAGAATTGCGTTACAGTAATGGCCTCTATGCAAATATAGAGCCATTGGAGTTAAAGGAAATTATTCAAAAATGGCAACCGAAACTAAAACAGCACAAACAATCAACGCCGACGAAATTGAATTAAAGAAATTCGGTGAACTGGCGCACAAGTGGTGGGATAAAAACAGTGAATTCAAACCCTTGCACGAGATTAATCCATTGCGGATGGGTTATATTGATGGCCTGGCTGACTTAAAAAATAAGCGTGTGCTGGATGTTGGCTGCGGTGGTGGTATTCTATCTGAGTCTATGTATTTCAAGGGCGCAGATGTTACTGGCATTGATCTGGGTGAAAAAGCCCTCAATGTGGCCAAGTTGCATCAGTATGAAAGCGGTTCAAAAGTAGATTATCGTCTAGTATCGGTTGAGCAACTCGCCAGTGAGCAACCTGCCAGTTTCGATGTGGTGACCTGTATGGAGATGCTGGAGCATGTACCAGATCCTGAAGCTATTGTGGCTGCTTGTGCCAAACTTGTGAAACCAGGTGGGGCAGTGTTCTTTTCTACTATTAATAGAACGCCAAAAGCTTATTTATTAGCAGTAATCGGTGCTGAATATGTACTGAATATGTTACCAAAGGGTACGCATGACTATGCAAAATTTATCAAACCTTCGGAATTGTCAAACTGGGCTAGAAATGCCGGACTGGATATATCCGGCTTGCGCGGCATGGGGTATAACCCTCTAACGCAACATTACTCATTGGGGGATGATGTTTCCGTGAATTACCTCATGCATGCGCAACTTGGAAAATAATACTGGTTCTTAAATGATTCTATTTGATTTAGATGGCACCTTGGTTGATACCGCGCATGATCTTGCTTATGCACTTAATTTACAACGTGAGCGCCATGGCTTGGCAGAATTGCCGCTGGATGTTATCCGGCCATATGCTTCTCATGGTTCCAAAGGCTTATTGGCAGTAGGTTTTGATTTGTCTTCTGAAGATGAAGATTTTGAGGTTATGCGTGAAGAGTATCTGGCACTTTATGATCAGGTACTGACACGCAAACCTATTTTATTTGAAGGTGTCGCAGAGTTACTGGCTACGCTGGATCAAAAAGCTATGCCATGGGGTGTTGTAACTAATAAGCCGCGCCGTTTTACTCAGCCATTATTACAGAATGTAGGTCTGCTGGAACGGGCTGCCTCTGTAGTATGTGGTGATGACGCGCTACGTCCCAAACCGCATCCTGATACCTTGTTTCTTGCCTGTGAACAGGCGGGCGTAAATCCGCAACAGTGCTGGTATGTCGGTGATGCCGAACGTGACATTCAGGCTGGCAAAGCAGCCGGCATGCAAACTGTCGTTGCGCTTTATGGATATCTGGGTGCAGATGATCATCCGGAAGCGTGGGGGGCAGACGTTTTTGTAAATGCGCCCCTGGAATTGTTAGCGCTGGTCAATGGCTGATATGCATCACGATGAGTTATCGGATGCATTAACACCACCAACCTTACGTGAAGCAACGGGCTATTGGTTAAAGCTGGGGCTGCTGAGTTTTGGCGGGCCAGCTGGACAAATTGCAATGATGCATCACGATCTTGTAGATAAAAAGCGCTGGATATCTGACAAGCGCTTTTTACATGCATTAAACTACTGCATGTTGTTGCCGGGTCCTGAAGCGCAGCAGCTAGCTACCTACATTGGCTGGCTCATGCACCGCACATGGGGCGGGCTCATCGCAGGCGGCCTGTTTGTGCTGCCATCCCTACTTATTTTAATTACATTAAGCTGGATCTATATGCGCTTTGGCGCTCTGCCGCAAGTGGCTGCCATGCTGGCCGGTATAAAGCCAGCAGTAGTGGCAATCGTGCTTTTTGCGGCCTATAGAATTGGCTCACGAGTGCTTAAGAACAGGTTGCTTTGGGGTATTGCCATTATGGCGTTTATAGCAATCACGCTAATGCATCTGCCATTTCCCTTTGTAATTATTGGTGCCGCTTTAATCGGTTCCTTGGCGCATTATTACTACCCGAATCAGCTGAATGTCATGAAACTACATGCAGCCAGTTATCATCAGCACAGTCGAGCCATTATTGACGATGATACGCCATCACCATTACATGCTAACTTCAACTTAAGGAAAATGCTGAAATGGCTGATTGCCGGTATCGCTATCTGGAGTGTGATGATAGGCTTACTTGCTTTTATTTTTGGTTGGCAAGCAGTCCTGACGCAAATGGGCTGGTTTTTTACCAAGGCAGCCTTACTCACATTTGGCGGTGCCTATGCCGTACTGCCTTACTTATATCAGGGGGCAGTTGAGCATTATCACTGGCTAACAGCACATCAGATGATAGACGGGTTAGCACTTGGTGAAACCACGCCAGGCCCATTGATTATGGTGGTGGCTTTTGTTGGCTTTGTAGGTGGCTGGTCGCAGGAGGTGCTTGGAGGAGATAGCCTGTTTATATCAGGTGCAGTGGCGGCAACGGTCGTGACGGTTTTTACGTTTCTACCGTCATTCATGTTTATATTTATCGGCGCGCCGCTGATTGAATCTACACAGGATAACTTGAGATTGTCTGCACCGTTAACCGGTATAACAGCCGCAGTGGTAGGCGTGATTTTAAGCCTGGCATTATTTTTTTCCCAGCATGTGTTTTTTCCTGAGATGATGTACAACAAACCGGATTTAATTGCCGTCTCGCTTGGAGTGCTGGCTTTATGGCTGCTGGTAAAACAGGATTTAAGTATTGTTAAACTGGTCGGTTTGTTTGCCGTATTGGGCCTGGCACGATTTTATCTGTAGTCAGTTTAACTGGCAGGGGAGTTATATGCTGCGACGTTCAAGCATTGCCTGTGCCAGTGTGCCAGTATCAATATATTCGATTTCGCCACCCATTGGCATGCCACGTGCAATGCGGCTGACTTTGATACCGCGTGTGCGCAGCAGTTCGCTGATGTAATGCGCGGTTGCATCACCTTCTACAGTGTAATTTGTGGCCAGTATGACTTCCTGCACAATGCCGTCCTGCGCACGCTTAAGCAACTTGTCTAAATGGATTTCTTTGGGGCCAACGCCATCAAGAGGGGACAGGCGCCCCATCAGCACAAAGTACATGCCGGAATAAGCGCGCGTATTTTCAAGCATCATCAGGTCAGTAGGCATTTCTACGACACAAAGCACATTTTTATCACGCTGTGTAGATTCACAAAGCGGGCAGATTGGCTGTTCACTGAAGGTGTTGCATAGTTTACAGTGACTAACCACCTGCAAGGCATTGTCCAGCGCCTGCGCTAGAACATTGGCGCCTTCCCTGTCGCGCTGCAGCAGGTAATACGCCATGCGCTGGGCCGACTTCGGGCCAACGCCTGGCAGGCAACGCAAGCTTTCAATCAGCTGCTCGAGTGCTGGTGGGTTTTTCATTACTTCTTAAATCAGAATGGTAATTTCATACCAGCTGGCATGAAGCTGGACAAACGTGCAGAAGCGGTCGCCTCAGCTTTTGCTGTTGCATCCTTGAGCGCGATTACCAACAGGTCTTCAAGGGTTTCTTTGTCATCCATAACGCTGTCATCCAGTGAGACGCGCTTAACTTCGTTTTTACAGGTCATTTGCACTTTTACCAAGCCGTTCGCAGCAACACCTTCAACTTCAATGTTCGCCAGTTCTTCCTGTGCTTTTTGCATATTTGCCTGCATTTGCTGGGCTTGCTTCATTAAATTGCCCATGCCGCCTTTCATCATGTTTACTGCTCCTTAAATAATATTGTCGTTTAAAGAATTTTAATTTCTTACCCGTTAAGGGCATCCCCACCGATCTTAGCAGCTAAAGCTGCGAGATTGGTGTGAAAATCAGGCTAGGCGTAATTTCCAAAATAGCGCGCGGTATACGTGTTTGTATGTAAGCGAATATTTTGAAAATTAGAACAATGCATGATGACGAAATTTAAGTCCTCAAATTGGTTTGATTGAGTTGGGGATAATGGTCGCCCCAAAATCATTAATCAATGTTTGTACAAAACCGTCTTCCTCAATTGCGGTTTCTGCATTAGCCTGAGCCTGTGCCTTTTCCTGGGAAATCTGTTTGGCAGGAGTGTTGCCTGTACCGCCGATGCCAAATTGCAGTTTGATCTTTTTACCGAAGTGCTGTGCAATGGCATCGCTTAATTTCTCCTGGTAGTTCGGAGATACCAAGTGTTTTTGTGTTCCGGGCACACTCAGTGTAATACTGTTCTCATCATAGGTAACAAGTTCGCAATGCTTTGCCAGTTCACGCGCAAGGCCAAGTTTCAGCTCATCTACCAGTCCGCGCCAGTTGCCATTGAAATTATTGCCACCTTGTTCTGATTCGGCAGCATCAATCTGATTTTCTACATCCACAGGTATTGGTTGGCTAACATTTTCAACAGGTGCCGCCGGAGCTTTAACTGCTGCCCTTGCTGAGGGATCGCTAGCCGGGGCTGGGCGCATTGCGGTAAAGGCGGATTGCACAGATTTACTGGTTGCAACCGTAGTGCAGGATTCACTGGGCGTAAAAGCCAGCATGCGTAGCAAGGTCATGGTAAAGCCGGCATATTCATCAGGAGCCAGACCGATATCGCGGCGGCCTAACAGTGCAATCTGATAGTAGAGCTGCAAGGTTTCAGGCGAGATTCTTTGTGCCAGTGACAGCAATGCCTCACGCTCGGGCAAGTCTTCTGCCACGCTGTCTGGTACGGTTTGTGTAATTGCTACCTGATGCAATAATTGAGCTAAATCATTCAGTGCAGCTTCAAATGAAATGCTACGCTCTTCCATTAATCTGGCTTGATTGATGATGCCGTTGCCATCATTTGCAAGCAGTGCTTCCAAAAGCTGGTAAAGGTAGCTTTGGTCAATAGCGCCCAGCATGGCACGTACTTCAGCTTCATTTACAGTCTGGCCACCATAAGCAATAGCCTGGTCGGTCAGCGAAAGTGCATCGCGCATACTGCCCGCTGCAGCACGTGCGATCAGATATAGCGCAGATGCTTCAAACTGAATATTTTCCTGGCTAAGGATATCCTGCAAATGACCGATGATAGAAGTGCCGGCCATCTGGCGCAGGTTGAATTGCAGGCAGCGTGATAGTACTGTTACAGGTACTTTCTGGGGGTCTGTTGTTGCTAGAATGAATTTAACATGTGCGGGAGGCTCTTCCAGTGTTTTTAACATCGCGTTAAAAGCACTTTTTGATAGCATATGTACTTCGTCAATGATGTACACCTTAAAACGGCCACTCGTTGGCGCATATTGGGCGTTATCAAGCAAATCACGCATCGCATCCACTTGTGTGTTGCTAGCCGCATCAACCTCGATCAGGTCAACAAAACGGCCTTTATCAATTTCCTGACATGCATTGCAAACGCCGCAAGGCTTGGCCGTGATACCTGTTTCACAGTTAAGTGATTTTGCCAGAATGCGCGCGAGGGTGGTTTTGCCCACGCCGCGAGTACCGGTAAACAGATAGGCATGGTGCAGGCGATTCTGTTCGAGAGCATTGGTGAGTGCGCGTACGACATGGTCTTGTCCGACCAGTGTTTCA
>JALRGX010000055.1 GCA_023259635.1 Methylotenera sp.
ATTAATCCAGAAGGTGTGATTAAAACAATGGAAGTGCATGACAATGCGATTGCACGTGATGTGAAAGAAACATTACGTAAGCTTAAAGCTGCGCAATTCGTGGCTAGCCACCCAGGCCAAGTTTGCCCAGCTAAATGGCAAGAAGGAGCACAAACCTTGACTCCATCACTGGACTTGGTTGGTAAAATCTAATTAAGTTTTTGGCTTAATGAGTGCTAACCCCAAGCCAAAAGCTTGGGGAGCAAAATTAATAATAGCTTTATTCACAAGATAAAGCTTTTTTTCAACGCATAGATTCCCAGAGAGATTAACGATGGCATTAGATACTACTATCAAAACTCAGCTTCAAACCTATTTGCAAATGCTCAGAGAGCCAATTGTGCTGGTTGCATCGCTGGATGAAAGCGCCGGTTCTAAAGAAATGTTGGCGTTGCTGGAAGAAATTTCCGCCATGTCTGACAAGATTACACTTACGCGTGAAGATGATGCGCGCAAGCCATCATTTGCAGTAAAGCGTGCTGCTGCACATAAAGATGCGGCGCAAGAAGTAGGTATCCGTTTTGCCGGAATCCCGATGGGACATGAATTCACTTCATTGGTGCTGGCTTTATTGCAAGTCGGCGGCCATCCTTTGAAATTGGATGTGGAAAAAATCGCGCAGATTTCAGCAATAGATGAGAAATTTCATTTTGAGACCTATATTTCATTAAGCTGCCATAACTGTCCTGATGTAGTTCAGGCGCTTAACCTGTTAGCGGTGATTAATCCTAACATCACGCATGTGATGATTGATGGTGCTTTATATCAGGATGAAGTAAAAGCCAGGGAAATCATGTCTGTGCCAACCATCTATTTAAATGGTGAAATATTCGGTGCCGGTCGCATGGAGCTCGATGAGATCCTGCCAAAACTGGATAAAGGCGCTGAAGCCCGTGAAGCGAAGAAACTGGATGCCAAAGATGCATTCGATGTGCTTGTAATTGGCGGCGGGCCTGCCGGCGCTTCTGCCGCTATTTATGCAGCGCGTAAAGGTATCAACACCGGTGTGGTTGCAGACCGTTTCGGCGGTCAGGTTATGGATACCATGGCGATTGAGAACTTTATCTCGGTAAAAGAAACAGAAGGTCCCAAACTGGTGGCTGCATTTGAAGAGCATGTGGTTTCATATGGTGTAGATGTGATGCGCTTGCAGCGTGCACAGTCATTGGATGCGCCAGCTGCAGGTTCAGGTCAGCCAATAGAAATTAAGCTGGAAAATGGTGCCACACTGAGAAGTAAAGCCGTAATTATTGCTACCGGTGCGCGCTGGAAAGAATTGAATATTCCAGGTGAAAAAGAATATCGCGGCAAAGGTGTGGCCTACTGCCCGCATTGTGATGGCCCGCTGTTTAAAGGCAAGCACGTAGCGGTAATCGGAGGCGGTAATTCAGGTGTCGAGGCGGCAATTGATTTGGCAGGCTTTGTCAGTCATGTAACCTTGATACAACATAGCAACAAACTGACAGCAGATGCGATATTGCAGAACAAATTGTTCAGTTTAAGTAATGTAACGGTCATTTTGAATGCAGAAACTACTGAGATTACCGGTGCAGATCATAAAGTAAACGGATTGATTTACCGTGACCGCGAAAGTAAGGCACTGCATACAGTTGAGCTGGCTGGCGTTTTTGTTCAGATCGGACTGTTGCCGAATACAGATTGGCTGAAAACCAGTGGTATCGAGCTGAGCAAGTTCAACGAAATCGTGGTGGATGCGCATGGCCAGACTTCATTGCCGGGGGTATTTGCAGCAGGCGATGTGACGACAGTGCCTTACAAGCAAATCATTATTGCGATGGGCGAAGGCGCTAAAGCTTCGCTCGGTGCGTTTGATTATCTGATCAGGCAGTAATCTCTAACAGTGTTAAAAAGGCGGCTGGTGCCGCCTTTTTTATTATTTATCTGTTTTACAAGTATTAATACCCAATATTGCATAAGCCGGGCAGAAATTGATTAGTCCAGTTGCCAGAGGAGCTACCCCGATCCACGCCCACGTCGGTCCGCCTGCAAATAATACCCAAGCCATTAATGCAAGGCCGGCAACAATACGTACTATACGGTCTACACCGCCAACGTTTACTTTCATTACTGTTCTCCTGATTGATAAGCGTAAATGGAGCAACGCTTACTTTACGCTAATTTTTAAGGTAGTAACAGTTATCTGGACAGTTTTTATTAAGCGCTACACAGGCTCAATGCAACGGCTTCAGCCACCTTAATACCGTCAACGCCGGCTGATAGAATGCCACCGGCATAACCCGCTCCCTCGCCACATGGAAATAAGCCTTTAGTATTGATGCTCTGTAAGGTTTCATCATCGCGTTTGATGCGGATAGGCGACGAGGTACGTGTCTCTACGCCGGTTAATACTCCATCAGCCAGGTCAAAACCTTTGACCTGTTTTGCAAATTCAGGAATTGCCTCGCGGATAGCCGTGATAGCAAACTCAGGCAAAGCGGTATCTAAGTTGGTGAGGTGTACGCCTGGTGTATAAGAAGGTGTAACTTCGCCAAACTTGGTGGAAGGCCTGTTGGCAAGGAAATCGCCTATCAGTTGGCCCGGCGCATTGTAATTACTGCCGCCCAGGACAAAGGCATTGCTTTCCAGTTTGCGCTGCAGTTCCATGCCGGCAAGCGGGTGATCCGGGTAATCCACCTCCGGGGTGATGCCGACGACAATGCCGGCATTGGCATTGCGCTCGTTGCGTGAATATTGACTCATGCCGTTAGTCACGACGCGGTTGGGCTCTGATGTGGCAGCGACAACAGTGCCGCCGGGACACATACAGAAGCTGTAAACCGAGCGCCCGTTTTTGGCGTGATGCACCAGCTTGTAATCTGCGGCACCTAGTTTGTTAAGTAAGTCCTCACTATAGCTCTTGCCATATCTGGCCCTGTCTATCAGTGATTGCGGGTGCTCGATACGGAAACCGATAGAGAATGGTTTGGCCTCAACATAAATGCCACGTTTGTAGATCATTTCAAAAGTGTCACGCGCGCTGTGGCCAACCGCCAGAACTAAATGGTTGGTCGGAATGCGTACTCCCGTCTGCAGCACTACTGCTTCCACTTGATGTTGCCCATCATTGCCTGAGGAAAGTTCAATATCTTCTACGCGGCTTTCAAAACGAATCTCACCGCCAAGTTCGATGATGGTTTTGCGCATTTCTTCCACCATGCCTACCAGCCGGAAAGTACCGATATGCGGGTGGCTGACATACATGATCTCTTCCGGCGCACCGGCTTTCACAAACTCCTGTATTACCTTGCGGCCATAGTGCTTGGGGTCTTTAATCTGGCTGTATAGTTTGCCGTCAGAGAAAGTGCCGGCACCGCCCTCACCGAACTGCACGTTGGATTCCGGGTTCAGTTTTTGTTTACGCCATAAGCCCCAGGTATCCTTAGTACGCTCACGCACGGCTTTACCACGTTCCAGTACGATGGGTTTGAATCCGGATTGCGCCAGAATCAGTGCGGCGAAAATTCCGGCAGGGCCGAAGCCAACCACCACCGGGCGCGGTGTATCTGCAGAAGTGCTCTGTGTGACAAATTTATATTCAGTGTCCGGTGCCGGCTTGATATGTGCGTCTTTACGAAATTTAGCAAGAATCTTTGCCTCATCTTTAACCTCTACATCAAGGCTGTATACGTAAAGAATGGCGTGTGATTTACGTGCATCCACACCGCGTTTGAATATCTCAAAGCGAATTAAATCGTCTTCTTGGATTCCAAGTCTTTTTAAAAGCGCGGTCTTGATTTCTTCAGCTTGGTGCGTGAGGGATTGTGCGTTTTCAACTGGCAGTTTGATTTCAGTAATGCGTAGCATGATTAACCTTTAGGATAGTGTTTATCTATCAATATTTACTTAATAAACGGTATTTTTCTTACATAGTGTAATTTTACTGCTTATTGTTAAAGCTTGGAATTTGCAGCAATCAAATCTCCAGATTCAATAGCAGCAATTTTTTAAGCAAGGGTACGGTCACCGGTTTTTTTTCTGTGAGAGACCATTCATCCAGTGCGTTGAGTACAGCCATTAATGTTGGCAGGTCACGCCGTAGGTAACGCAAACAATAATCTACCACTTCATCCGGCAATTTCATGCCGCGTTCCTTGGCATGGGTTTTTAATGCCTGTGCTTTTTCTTCATCAGAGAGCGGCTGCAGTTGGTAGACCAGGCCCCAGGCAAGGCGCGTTGCTAAATCGTCCCGTAGCCCCATTTGCATTGGTGCCGCATTGCCGCTGGTGACGAGCATGCCGCCTGAAGCGCGCAATTGGTTAAAACGGTTGAATAAGTCAATTTGCGCTTCTTCATTTAATGTATTTACGTCATCTGCAATATAAAGCGGCAGGTTTTGTTCTTCAGCCAAGCAATTGCAGGCTTGCAGTAAATGAGTTTTGCCACTGCCCTCAGTGCCCCACAGGTAAATAAAATGAATATTTGCAGAGCCTGCAGTCAGCATTTTCAGGCTGTGCAAAGCTTCTTCATTACGACCTGCGATAAAGTTATCAAGCGTAGCGGGTGCTAGGGGTTGAATATCTAAAAGTAATTGTTTCAAGCTAAATTAACCATTATAAAAATCACTACTGAGGTAGTGTTGTTTTGCATGTCTGTATGCAACTGCTATTGCAGCTGATACGGGCAGGGCAAGCAACACGCCGGCAAAACCGAATAATTGCCCTCCTGCCATCAGGGCAAAAATAACGACTAGCGGGTGCAGGCCGATGCGGTCGCCTACCAAGTAAGGCGTTAGCAACATACTCTCGATTATCTGACCGAGGCCAAATACAATCAAGACTGGGATAAGGTCATGTAAGCTGCCGAATTGTAGCAATCCGGAAAGAATAGCCAAGCTTAATCCCAGACCTATGCCAAGATAGGGTACAAAACCCAGCAGGCCTGATAATACGCCGATGGGCAGTGCCAGTTCCAACCCTGTCAGCCATAAACCCGTTGCATAAAATACACTCATCAGCAGCATTACCGTGAGTTGGCCACGTAGAAATTCTGCCAGTACTGCATCAATATCCTCGGCAATTTCTACTGTTTTCACTATCATGCTTCTTGGTAATAACCCATTGATTTTATTTGTGATAATGTTCCAGTCAACCAGCAGGTAAAACAAAACCAGCGGGATAAGTATCAAGTTGGCCAGCCAGCCTATAATAGCCAGCCCATGGCTACCGATACCTAGCGCAAGTTGTTTGGCGAAGTTGCCGGCAGTTCTCCAGTTTTCGGTCAGGATATGCTGAATTTTTGCATAGTCAATATCCAGGTTGACGCCAAAGTTGTATTGTAACCATGGTTCCAGAAAGTTTTTTGCGTTGTTGAAGTAGGTAGGCAATTTTTGTGAGATCAGTAGAAACTCTTTCTGCATCAACGGCACCACAATAAACAGCATCATTACCAATAGTGCAAATAGAAACAGCATCACGATACCTGTTGCAATGGTGCGGCTTGGATTGTAGCTGAGCTTGTTATTCAAAAGAGTAATGTGCAGGGCAGCAATCCTGTTCACCAGCGGGTTGGTGATATAGGCCAGGATGGCTGCTATTAAAAATGGTGTAAGTATCGGTCCCAAAAGGTAAAGCAGGCTGCAAACGACCAGTCCGGTAATCCACCACAGGTATTGCGTACGGTTATTCATTTGCCTAGTCCATTATTTTGATTTTTCTGGAATTTTGATGTGCCTGAAATTTCGGTTAATCGGGCATTTCAGTTAAAATAGAAGCATTCTGGATATTGCATTAGTCGGATTAGGATCCTGCGCAGATGCTAATGGCTATTTTGCGGTCATTTTAGCCGATTTTTTAATATGCATAGCATATCTATGCATATTAAAAAATCAACTAAACTGCCACACAAACTACCTCATTATCATCATGCGCCCTAATACAATACCCAGAATGATAACGACAGAACACACTTTTAGTAGAAAGCGAGAACGGACTTGAGCGCCAATAATTCAGATAAAACTTCTATCAGCTACCGCGATGCAGGGGTGGATATTGAGGCGGGCGATGCCTTGGTTGAGCAAATTAAACCTTTTGCCAAACGCACCATGCGTCCAGAAGTGCTGGGTGGTATTGGTGGTTTCGGTTCTTTATTCGCGGTGCCGCAGAAGTTCAAAGAGCCGATTCTGGTTTCAGGCACTGACGGTGTAGGTACCAAACTAAAGCTGGCTTTTGAACTGAACAAGCATGACACCGTGGGGATCGATCTGGTAGCCATGAGTGTGAATGACATTCTGGTGCAAGGTGCGGAGCCACTGTTTTTCCTCGACTACTTTGCCTGCGGCAAGCTGGAAGTCGGCGTAGCTGCGCAAGTGATTAAAGGTATTGCTGAAGGCTGCGAGCAATCAGGTTGTGCATTGGTTGGTGGCGAGACGGCAGAAATGCCAGGCATGTACCCGGCTGGTGAGTATGACCTGGCAGGTTTTGCAGTAGGCTGTGCAGATAAATCCAAGCTAATTGACGGCACTACAATTGCTGCCGGTGATGTTGTGTTGGGTCTGGCATCAAGTGGTGCGCATTCAAATGGCTACTCACTGATCCGCAAACTGATTGAAAAATCAGGCATTGATTTCGAGTCAGATTTCCATGGCAGAAAATTCAAGGACGTGGTGATGGAGCCTACGCGCATCTATGTGAAATCATTGCTGAAACTAATCGAGGCATTGCCGGTAAAAGGCATGGCACATATTACCGGCGGCGGCATTACCGAGAATATTCCGCGCGTATTGCCAGCAGGTTTGACTGCCGAAATCAGGGCTGATGGCTGGCAGTTACCGCCATTGTTCCAATGGTTGCAGGCGCAGGGCAATATCGTGCCTGACGAGTTATACAAAACCTTTAACTGCGGCATTGGTATGGCGGTGGTTGTAGCTAAAGAGCATGTGGCACAGGCTAAACAGTTGCTGGAAGCTTCCGGTGAAACCGTGTATGAAATCGGCCATATCCGTGCCCAGAATGCGGGTGAAGCTCCAACCATAGTAGTTTAGTGGATTCGCCTTGTAATAACGCGCCAGGTAACGAAATCGTTGCTGGTGCGTTAGATTGATGTGTTTCTTAAATTAAAGGAAATCTTGTGTTTAATCACATCAAAATATCTACATTGTTTAAATTACTAGCTCTGGCTGTTTTGCTATCGGCAACTTCAGTATTGGCAGAGCAGGCCGCATTATCCAATGCAGCTTTGCCTAAGCATATCCGCGCGGTTTACGAAGTCACGAAAAATGGACAACCGTTTGCAAATGTTCATGAGCAGTTTGCAATTAACGATAGTACTTACAAGATCGAGAGTGTTACCAAGGGGATAGGTGTTTATGCGCTGTTTGGTGAGCGTGTATTAACCAGTAATGGGGAAGTAACTGCACAGGGATTAAAGCCTACGCGTTTTGAATTGCGGCAGGGAGATAATCCAAAAAAAGCATTGCTGGCTGATTTTGACTGGGCCGGACAGGATTTGCGCATGACAGTGAGAGGTAAGCTCAAAGAAGCTCCTCTTGATGCTGGTACCCAGGATTTGGCCAGCTTTGCCTACCAGTTCATGTATCTGCCAGCTCCGCTTAAAAATGACATTTCAGTAGTGCTGACAACAGGTAAAAAACTTAATCATTACCAATATCGTATCAGCCCTGAATCGGAAGTTGTTACCAGTGCAGGTGTGCGGTACAAGACCCTGCATCTGGTTCCACCGGTGCAGGATACACAAGAGACCAAAGAGCTGTGGCTGGCTGCCGATTATCATTATGTGCCGGTAAAGATTTTGATGGTGGATGATAATGGGCAGAAGCTGGAACAGACATTAACCGAGTTACACATAGAGTAGATCTTTAACCAAAGATCTACTCAATATAAATTAAAGAAATTTTACGTAAAGAAAATCAAATATGACGCCTAATCTAATCCGGCAAGCAGCTGTTGTTTTATCTAATTTACTAACATTCAGTAGTCCTGCAGACGCTAAGTTAAGTGAATTTTTTCGCAATAACCGGGAATTAGGTACCAAAGAGCGTGCATTTGTAGCTGAGAGTGTTTATGGTGTTTTGCGCCGTTTACGCTTTTTGAGCACGGTAACGGCCAATGAAGAAGATGATCCTGATGATGCCCGTAAGCTTATTTTGGCCTACCTGTTACGTGTACAGGGGATGAGCATCCGCGAACTGGAGCCCATGCTGAATGAACAGCAAAAAGAGTGGGCGCATATGATCAAGGCGAAACCGACGGAAAACCTGCCGCTTGCCGTGCAAGCTGATGTGCGCGATTGGCTCTGGGATAAACTTGTTGCCCAATATGGCGAAGCAGAGGCATTGACCATAGGCCGTAGTATGCATGAACAGGCCACGCTGGATCTCCGCGTGAATACGATTAAAGGCAATCGCGATGAGGTAATGGCGAAATTCATTGCCGAGAATACGTCAGGCGTAACCAACATCACAGCAACACCTTATTCTCCGATCGGTATCCGCATGCCTAACCGCATGAATATCGGCCGTCACGTATTGTTCACTGAAGGTAAGATAGAAGTGCAGGATGAGGGCAGTCAGCTCCTGTCATATCTGGTTGCACCTAAACGCGGTATGATGGTTGCCGATTTTTGCGCGGGTGCCGGTGGCAAGAGTCTGGCGATTGGTGCATTGATGCGGAATACCGGCCGCCTATATGCGTTTGATGTGTCTGAGAAACGCCTGCACAATTTGGGTCAGCGTTTAAAGCGTTCCGGCTTGAGTAATATGCATGCGCAAGTAATCAGCAGCGAAACTGACCCTAAATTAAAACGCCTGAATGGCAAGTTTGACCGTGTGCTGGTGGATGCGCCTTGTAGCGGCCTGGGGACATTGCGCCGCAATCCGGATTTGAAATGGCGCCAGATGCCGGAAGATATTGCCGAGCTTAATATTAAACAAGCCAATATTCTGGCACGCGCTGCCAAACTGACAAAAACCGGCGGGCGCCTGATTTATGCGACATGCAGCCTGTTAAGTGACGAGAACGAGAACATAGCAGAACAGTTCCTGGCGACGCATCCGGATTTCAAGTTACTGAATGCAGCAGAGATTCTTGCGCAGCAGCAAATCTCACTGGATACGGGCAATTATCTGAAATTGCTGCCGCATCTGCATAATACCGATGGCTTTTTTGCAGCCGTGTTTGAGAAAGTGCCAGCAGGAAATGCCAAGGAGACGGCTAGTGATGCAGTTGCACCTGCCGAGGTAGTAGCGGCAAAGCCCAAGGCGGTAAAGGCAAAGGCTGCGAAACCTAAGGTGGCCAAGTAATTAGCATTCATGAAGCGGCTTAACCTTAATACCCAGATATTATTAGGTACCATTTTAGGGGTTGCCATCGGGGTGTATTTCCATGCGTTGGGTGCAGAGCATCAAACAGTGCGAGCCGGATTGTATACCTCAGGGCTGGTCGGTACGCTGTTTATTGACTTGCTTAAAATGATCCTGATACCGCTGGTGTTTTGTTCCATATCTGTCGGTGTAGCCAATTTGCGTCAACATCAGCAGATGCACCAGGTTTGGGTAACTACATTACTTTACTTTGTCTGTACTATGGCTGTGGCTATGGTCTTGGGTATGGCTGCCAGTTTATATTTCAGACCGGGAAGCGGATTGGAGATCGAGCTGTTCGAGCATGCCATGCAAAATTTTGAAGCAAAGCAATTGCCGCTACCGGAGTTCTTTGCGCAGTTTCTGCATGGCTTGTTTGTGAATCCTTTTATGGCTTTGTCACAGGGTAATGTGCTGGCAGTGGTCATGTTTGCACTGATGCTTGGCATAGCACTGGTGATGGGTGGAGAGCGTTTCAAGCATATGCATCTATTGCTGCAGGAAGCATTGGACGTAACCATGCTGATCGTCGGGTGGGTAATGCGCTTAGCTCCGCTGGGAATCATGGCATTATTGATTAAGCTCGTGGCATCGCAGGATGCCACCATGCTGACCATGCTCGCCAAGTTTGTGGCTGTGGTAATTGGAACATTGCTATTGCATGGCATGGTGGTGCTGCCGCTGATTTTGTACCTGGTGGCAGGAATGTCGCCATTGACATTCTGGCGTGGTGCGCGCGAAGCGCTGGTGACGGCATTTGCTACCAGTTCAAGTTCTGCCACGCTGCCGGTTACGCTGCGCTGTGTTAATCAGCAGTTGAAAGTGAAACCTGAAATTGCCGGCTTTGTCGTGCCTTTGGGCGCTACTGTCAATATGGATGGCACCGCGCTTTATGAAGCTGCCGCCGCCTTATTTGTTGCCAATCTGGTGGGTGTGGAACTTAGTTTTGCACAGCAACTGACGGTGTTCTTTATCGCCATGATCGCGGCATTGGGTGCGCCGGGTATTCCCAGTGCCGGCATGGTGACGATGGTACTGGTATTGCAATCAGTAGGCTTGCCAGCCGAAGCAATCGCTATTTTGCTGCCAGTAGACAGGCTGCTGGATACCTTGCGTACTACAGTGAATGTACAGGGCGATATGGTTGGCAGCCTAGTTGTACAAAGGCTGGTAGCTGAGCCTGCGTGATTTGCGGTTTCCAGCAGGCTCAACCAGCACTTAGCTGGGTTTGGAGAGTCGACCGGTTAGCTTAACGGATTGAAATCTATCCAGACCATGCATCACTAACGAGTAGGCCGCCGGAACGACTACCAGTGTCAGCAAGGTAGATGAAATCATACCGCCGATAATCGCCACGGATAGCGGTTTGTTTGTTTCCGATCCGGCGCCAAGACCCAACGCCGCAGGCAATAGCGCCAGGATAATGGTCAGTGAAGTCATCACTACCGGGCGCAAGCGTATCGGGCAGGCCTCTTTCAGCGCATCATCAATGCCTGCTCCCTTATCCCTCAACTGGTTGGTCAGATCAACCAGCAGGATGGAATTTTTAGCCACCAGGCCAATCAGCAGCACCAAACCAATCATGGAGAACATATTGAGGCTATTGCCGGAAATCAGTAATGCAATGAGGCCGCCAAAAATTGCCAGGGGCTGTGCAAGCATGATAATGAATGGCTGGATAAACGAATTGAACTGGCTTGCCAGCACCATGTAGAGCAGGGTAAAGGCTAACAAGAATACGAATTGTATATTCTTGAAGGTTTTGCCAAACTCCTCAGCCTGGCCGGTCATTTTTATGTTGTATTCCGCCGGGATGATTTTGGCAGCTGTTTCTTTCACCAGGTCAACCGCTTCCCCTAAAGGCATGCCCGGGTTTGCGTAGAAGTTTGCTGCATATTGCAGGTCATAGCGCCCGATGACAGCCGCACCCAGTTCCGGTTCAAAGCGGGCAACTGCGTCTAACCGCACCAATTGGCCATTACTGCTGCGCAGGAATATTTTGCGCAGGTCGGCTGCATTTTTCAAATCTTCTTCATTGGCTTTCAGGCGGATATCATAACGCTGGCCGTCCCCGTTTTCATCGTTGTATCTGGCAACGTCCATGCCACCAGCGTAAAGACTGACTGCTGTTGCAATATCAGTCGCGTTTAAACCCAGCGTTGCAGCGCGCTCGCGGTCGATTTTCATATTGAGCTGCGGCAGGTCAAGCTGTACATCCAGGTCTACCTTGCCCATGTTGGGATTGCTGCCAAGGGTTTCTTGCAGCAGTTTGGAAATGCGGCCGATTTCCTGCAGGTTGCTGCCGGTAAGGTTGAATTGCAGCTTTTCCGAGCGCTGGCCGCGTACTACTGAAGCCCCGGTCGGAATTGCCCGGACGCCAGGCACCGTATCCAGTTCTTTTTTCAGTTCCATGATTAGTGCCTGCTGACTTTTATTACGATCTTCTTTTGGTTTTAAACGTACATTGACGTAACCCTGGTTAACCTGGCCGCGGGAGCCTGCACCGATCGCTGAGTAAAAACTGGCTACTTCATCTTTATGGCTGGCAATAATCGCTTCAATCATTTTAAGGCGGGAGTCCGTGTATTCCAGTGTTGAGCCTAACGGTGTTTTGACAGTAATGCTAAAGCTACTCTCATCTGATTCAGGGACGAAATCTTTTTCTACGTATTTAAATGAGAAGTAACCGCTGAAGATCACGAGCAGGATGGTAATCAACAATACCAGGCCGCGATGTTTCAGTGATGTGTGTAACAGTTTTTTATAGGAGTTATCCAGCAAGCCCAGCATGTTGCCGATAAAGCGGTAAACCTTGTTATCGTGCTGGGATACAGAGAGGTGGCGTGAGCACAGCATCGGTGTCAGCGTCAATGATACAAATAATGATGCCAGCACACCGAAAGTAACCACAATAGCGAAAGAGTTGAAGAACTTACCTACCATGCCATCCATGAAAATAACCGGGGCAAAGATACACACCAGAGACAGTGATGCGGCAGTGACAGAGAAGGTTACCTCGCGCGAGCCATTGAGTGCGGCGCTGATCGGGTTAGGATCTATGTGTTCACGATGACGATAAATGTTTTCAAGTACAACGATTGCATCATCCACCACTACACCAATCAACAACAAAAGTGCCAGTAGTGTCATGGAGTTGAAAGTAAAGCCGGAAAAGTACATCACGGCAATTGCCGCCAGCAGTGATACCGGTATGGCAGTCGCCACAATAAGTGTTGAACGTATCGAGCGTAGAAAGATAAAGACGATAAGTGCTGCCAGCAATGTGCCCTCTACCAGATGTTCTTTCAGGGAGGCAACAAGCTGGTTGATGAAAGTGGCATCGTTAGTGGATATTTCTACATCCATGCCTGGTGGCAGGTTGGGACGTATGTCCTGTTCGAGCCGGCGTTCGACTTCCCTGATGATGTCTACAGTATTGGCATTGGCAATTTTAACCATGCCAAGGCCTACGGTGGGTTTACCGTTATAGCGCGCGACCTGTCGATTGTCAGTGATACCATCTTCTACTGATGCTACGTCTTTAAGGCGGATCGGTACGCCGGCATTGGTTGCAACGATCAGGTCGGCGAGTTCTCTGACATTATGGAACTCCAGGTCAAGTTTCAGCAATTGTTCTGATTGCGCGCTGATCAAATAACCGCCCGGTAACTGCACGTGCTCGCGCTTGAAAGCCGCAATCAAGTCATTAGCTGTGACTTTGTAAGCAGCCATTTGCTCTGGCTTGATATTGACACGGATTACGCGATCACGTCGTCCACCTATGATGACTTCACCTACGCCGTTGATCGTTTCAAATTTCTTTTTCAATATGTTGTTTGCATACAAATTGAGTTGCTGAACCGTGCGATCACCGCTTAATGCAAGCCAAATGACGGCAGAAGCGTTGGTGTCGACTTTCTGCACCCTGGGCGGGTCGGTATCCTCGGGTAGGCGGTGTAAAACCTGGCTGACTTTGGCTTGGACTTCGTTGAAGGCGACATTAATGTCTTTATCCAGTGAGAAAGTAATGGTGACGACAGAAACGCCGGGCGAGGAGGTTGACTGTATGTGTTCGATACCGGGGGTAGTATTGATTGCGGATTCGATGATACTGGTGACGCTGGTATCGACTACTTCGGGGTCAGCCCCGCGCAAGGTAGTGCTAACTACAATAATGGGGAAATCAATCGCAGGAATACGGTCAACCCCGATACGCTGATAGGAAATGATGCCGAATAAGACGATTACACCTGCCAGCATCCAGGCAAGCACATGGCGTTTGATCGAGAGTTCAGGAAGCGTCATGAAGTATTCTTTAGTATTATTGTGCGATATGGTTGCTTGTGGTTTGGATTGGTGTCTGATCTGTCAGGAAGCCGGCACCGTCCATGACGATGGTGTCGCCGGCATGTATGCCCTCGGTAATTTCAACCAGCCCTTTTTGATGCTGCCCGGTTTTGACTATTGCCTGACGGGCTTTGTTATCTTTCACCAGATACACAACCTCTCCTGCAGGCCGCAGTACAACGCTCTGTTCCGGAACCATCAATGCGGAAGGCTGCTCGCCTATTACGACAGTACCGGTAACACTGGCACCGGGCTGCCAGTCAGATTCATCAGTAATATCCGCGATGACATCAATGGAGCGGTTGCTTTCTGTAATCATCGGTTTTAATTCGCGAATCATGGATTCCACCACTTTCGTGCTGGTTGGCGTGCTCAGGCGCACTTTCATGCCCGGTTTGAGCTGATTGCTGATACGTTCCGGAAATGGAATGTGTGCACGCAGGCGTTTGTTAGAAATGATCTGCAGTAACGGGTCGCCTACTTTTACAAACTCACCGGTGTCGACGATTTTCTTTTCAACGACGCCGTCCGTAGGTGCGTAAATCCGGGTCTTGCTGCTGCTGTGGTTGATCGTATCTACGCGTGCTTTCGCGCCGGCCAGTTGCTCTTTAAGCACGTTTTTCTGTGCCAGATCAGTGTCTAGCGCATTTTGGGAGATAAAGTTTTTATTCACCAGTGCCTGGCTACGGGTGACGATTTTGGTCTGGTTTTCCAGCAGCGCTTCGATGCGGGCAACTTCTGCCTGTGCTTCGTTACGTTGCAATGTATAGTCTGTGGCATCTAACGTAGCGATCAATTCCCCCTGTTTTACTCTTTGACCGGGGCTGACATGCACTTTAATGACGCGTGCAGCAACTTCTGCGGCAATTGTAGGGTCGATCAGGCCTTCAATTGAGCCAACAGCAGATTCAGTGATTTCTATTGGAGTGTTTTTTACTTTGGTTACAGTAACCAGTGTTGGCTTGGGGCCTTTTTTCTCATTGGCTTTGGCATCGGCAGCTTTATCTTTGTTGCCGCAGCCTGCAAACAGGGTGATCAGTAATGTCAGTAAAATAAGTTGTGTGTTCTTTTGCATAAATTATCTATTAATAATGTATTCTGGGTTATAAGTCGCTAAGCACTGTTTATTATGCGATTACCTGTTGCCAGTCAAAATAAGGACCAGGGTCAGTTTTGCGGCCTGGCGCGATGTCAGAGTGCCCTACTATGGACTGAATCGGGTAGCTTGCCTTAATGCCGGCAATCAAATTGTTTAAAGTTTGGTATTGTTCAGGTTTAAATGCTTCGAAGTCGCTTCCTTCAAGCTCAATTCCGACAGAAAAATCATTGCAACGTTCACGTCCATGCCAGTTTGATGCGCCTGCATGCCAGGCGCGGTCTAAACATGAAACAAATTGAATCAGTGTGCCATCGCGGCGAATCAAAAAATGTGCAGATACCTTGAATGTGTGTATTTGTGCGTAATAGGGATGTTCAACTGGATCAAGCTGGTTGGTAAATAGCTCGATAATGCCATTGCCGCCGAATTGCGATGGTGGCAGGCTGATATTGTGGATGACAATTAGACAGATGTTTGCAAGTATCCCTGAACTCGTATCCAAAGGGCGTGCATCAAAGTTCGGCGATGCTATGAGTTGGGCACCTTCAGCGAAGCCGGCATGATTGATATGATAAATTGTCATTGCGCTTGTCATTTATGAACTTCCATTATTATTGCGCAAGATTTTGTTCTGGCGTAGATATTTGTAAGTAACGCATAAATTTATTAAACAAACAGGATACGTACCGTATTTTATATAGATTTCAGTTTAAAATGCGCGCATATTAAACCCGTATTTATAGAAGCGTTCTTTAATTATGCAAGGAAAAACCTGATGGTATTTTTAGAATTGGCTGCGATGCTGGTCGTGATCCTGGTCGCAGCAGAAGTTTTTACCAATGCACTTGAGCATTTGGGCGAAAAATTAAATATATCCGAGGGTGTGACTGGATCTTTATTCGCAGCGATTGGTACCGCGCTGCCGGAAACCTCGGTGCCATTACTGGCATTGCTGGCAGGTACACAGAATGTTGTGACCAATGAAGAGATCGGGGTGGGCGCTATTCTGGGCGCGCCCCTGATGCTGGCTACGCTTTCTATCTCATTGATGGCGATTTCAGTCTGGAAGAGACGTGGCACGCATGGGCATTTAAAGCCAGAGCGCACAGGCCTTGCACGTGACCTAAACTTTTTTATCATCGCGTTCAGTTTTGCTGCAATTGCCATGTTCGTGCCGCATAAACTAATCGCGGTGCGCTATGCCTTGGGTTTCTGTATGGTCATGATTTATTTCATCTACGTGATGATGACTATCAAGGCTTCAAAAGTGCTGGTAGAAAATGGGCACGCAACAGAAGCTGATAGTGATATGTTCTTATGCAAAATCGGTTTGCCTAATAATATTCCGGTTATTGTCATTCAGCTTTTATTAGGCCTGGGTTTGCTGGTGGCTGGCGCTAAAGGATTTATCAATGGCGTTGAAGAGGCCTCGCATTTGCTGGGAATTTCAGCCCTGTTGCTATCATTGCTGATTATTCCAATTGCTACCGAGCTGCCGGAAAAAGTGAACAGTATTTTATGGATACGCAAAGGCAAAGACACTTTGGCTTTTGGTAATATTACCGGTGCGATGGTATTTCAGGGCACCTTGTTGCCTGCAATCGGTATTATGCTCACCCCATGGGAGCCGCGTGAGGAAGTATTGCTCGGCATTGTGATGACGCTGATAGCTGCTATCTGGCTCAGGTATCTAACAGTTAGGGGAGGTATCAGGGTCTGGCACATGCTGGTAAACGGCGCACTCTATGTGACATATTTGCTGCTTGTATTGAGCTAGGTGATAGATTTCTAAGGCAAGTTTTACTTCTAAACTGGATTTTAATTGGGTGCTGGTTTCTGGCGATTAATTAGTCAGTGTCAGCGCCTTGAGTCTAAAGCGCATTGTCACTCGTTTTCGCTTTGCTGATCTGCATCTGTTTCCTTTGATAAACCAAGTTTGGTGAGTCGATAGCGCAAGGTGCGGAAGGTTACCCCCAATAATTTCGCCGCCGCGGTTTTATTTTGATTGGTCTTGTTGAGCGCCTGGATAATTGCCTTTTTCTCGACGTTCTCAAGATAGTCGGGGAGCGTTAATTCTTCTGCCTGGTCCAAATTGAATTCATCGGTCGTCAATCTGGCAGCAGTGTTATCTTCAACCAGCAAGTCCTCGATGGTGATTGACTCGCCATCACAAAGTGCCAAGGCACGCTCCAGCATATTTTCCAGCTCACGCACGTTGCCGGGGAAGGGCAGTGTGGAAATGTAAGTGAGTGCATCACTATCAATTTTTGGCACTGGTATATGCTGATTTGCACAAAGCTTGTTTAATAGGACTTCGGCGATTAATGGGATATCGGCAGGGCGGTCGCGCAATGCCGGCATTTTGAGCTGGATGACATTCAGTCGATAGTACAGGTCTTTCCGGAACTGACTATTATCCATCATTTCAGCCAGATTCTTGTGGGTTGCACTGATAATGCGCACATCGACAGCTTCTTCACTTGTACTGCCGACCATACGCACTTTTTTTTCTTGTATCGCACGGAGTAATTTAACCTGCATCAGCAACGGCAGATCTGCCACTTCGTCTAGAAATAAAGTACCGCCATTCGCGGCCTGGAACATGCCCTCCTTATCCTGATTGGCACCGGTAAAGGCTCCTTTTTTATAGCCAAAAAACTCACTCTCCATCAGGTTTTCAGGTATTGCACCACAGTTTACTGCTATAAATGGCGCATCTGCCCGCGGGCTATTCTTATGGATCAGTTTTGCAGCCAGCTCTTTACCGCTACCAGATTCGCCGCTGATGTAAACCGGGGCCTGACTGCGGGCAAGTTTAGCTATCATCGTACGTACATACCTGATCTGCTCAGAGCCTCCTATCATATCGAGTGTGTCAGGCTGGGATGTATTGGTTCTTGTAGTGAGTTTCAGTGCGGATTCAACCACTGGCCGCAACTCTTTCAGCGAGATTGGTTTGCTTAGATAATCAAAGGCGCCGGCCTTGAGTGCGCGTACAGCATTTTCAGCACTGCCGTGTGCGGTAATGACAGCAACGGGTAAGCCAGTATGAAATTCATTGATGTGATGCAGCAAATCCAGTCCGGATCCATTTGGCATCTGCATATCGGTAATGCAAAGTCCGTAAGCGCGCTCGGTCAGTAAGCTTTTGGCTTCATCTACACAGCAGGCGCTGAATGTTTCAATACCCATGCGTTCCAGTGTCATGACAAGGAGTTCGCGGATGTCAGTTTCATCATCGACGACTAGGCAGGTTGGTTTTTTGGTCATGCTCGAATATTGCCTCTAATTTGTATTTTTCAATTCAAGTATAAATGCACTGCCATGCTGAAGTGGCTGGTAATATAATCTGGCATCGTTTCCTTCAGCCAGTTCGCGCGAAATATATAAGCCTAAACCGTTGCCGGTAGTTTTTGTGGTATGAAAGGGCTCAAATAGTCTGTTCCTGTCTTCCTCAGAAATTCCAGCACCATCATCAATCACTTCAAGAGAGAAGCCCGTATGTGTGTTGGGTGTAGACTTTACGGATTGTCTGCAATTCAAATGCAGGCTGCCGACTTCTTTGCGGCCATGCTCCCAGGCATTTTTACACAAATTCCAAAAGATCTGTGTAAGGTGGCGTCGGTCAAATGTGATTATGTCCAGCCCTGGGCAAAGTTCTAGCACAAAGTGTGTGGGTGGGATTTTCTGAATGGCGCAGAATTGTGTATGGAAGTCAGTAATAAATCGGTTGAGGGCGATCTTTTCCTGTTGCGTACGATCACGGCGGTTTAGTTCCAGCACGTCTTTAATAATCTGGTTGATACGTTCGATGTTGTCCTCAATGATTTCCAGGATGCGCGCATTTGACTCAGTGAGATTTTCTTCTTCTTGTAATAATTGATTGGCATGGCTGATGGCACTTAGCGGATTGCGGATTTCATGAGCAATGTTGGCGGTTAAGCGGCCAAGGGCAGCCAATTTAGCCTGTTGAGCAGCGGCCTGAATTTTGCTCCAGTCCTGAATGAATACAACAGCACCAAGCATGCGGTTTTCAGGATTAACCGGTTCGATGTGCAGATTTAGTTCCCGGTTGTTTATTGGAATAATTAAATTCTCATACTCATCATTTCCTTCCACCCAATACAGTAATACATTGGCAATTGCTGGTGCATAATCCCTTAACGCCAAACCGTCACTGGTGTTCTTTTCAAAAGCTAATAGTAGCTTTGCCTGTGAATTATAGTGGCGGATATTCATATCTTTATCGATAACAAGTACGCCATCCTGCATTTGTTGCGTAATCAGTTCATTTACCTGAGCCAGATTTTCAAGGTCAACACCGCGTGAAGATGCGAGTGCTTCGCTCTGCAGTATGCGTTTGGCTAAACTGTAGGCTAGCCATGCAGTAGCAAAGCAGCTCAGGCTTAGCATTACCGATTGCGTGTAAGAGGAAGCAGGTATATCCCACTTGGTAATACGGTAGCTTTGCTCAAGCAGCAGGCCGATAGTGGCAACGGCGGCGTAAAATAGTGCGAGCCGACCATTGCTGACCAGACTGGCTGTTACGATAGTTAGAATCAGCATGAGTCCCAGACCGCTCTGTATGCCACCGGCAGCGTACATCATCATGATAACAAATAATATGTCGATCACGATTTGTACGGGATGGAAAAATATCAGTGCTGGGGATTTTAGTTGCGTGATGGCCAGCAATGTGATGCTGAAGAGGGCATATGACAATGCCAGGCTGAGAAATAGGTGAGGGTTATTCCCGCTATCAGATAAATTTAATTTATCCGCAAATACATAGAAAGTTAAAAATATCAGGCTTAAAAGAAAGCGGAAGATATTAATAATGTGTATAGCACGCGCTTGCAGCGATAAGTCATTCCGCAAAGCAAAATTCTTATTGAAATTACTGCTTGAATATAATTTAGAAAAACTCATTTATGTTCGATATGTGTCTGGCTACAGTAAAATTTCCCGTTCACAAGGTAAGCTTCTGATCTTGGCAGATGGACATGGCAGGTGGCGCATTGCACCATATTTTCAATAGGCTTCTGATCTATTTTTTTGCTTTCAGGGCTGTTTGTTTTATCTGGATGTTTGGTAGCCGGTTTGATGGCGTGTTTTATAATATAAATGGCCAACCAAATCATTAGTCCTAAAAAAATTAGTTTAAACATGGCATCAGCCCATTTCATTATCAGGATAAGATTGTAACCAAGCTTAGGCCTGGTGCAAATATAAAGTGAAAATATAAACCTGATATACTTGAGCCTGAGCAGTACCGGGGTAAGTAATTTCAGATTAATTATTCCCCGGCTTGGCAGTGAATAAAACAAGTTTTGATAGGGCGGCGGCTGTAGTGTGTCATCATTACTCGCCCTTAATCTTAAAGTAAACGCAAATGGTAATCACTCTTTGAAATGGCAACTCCAAAAGAACTTTCGGACTTTCTTGCAACGGTAGAGCGGCGGGCTTTCAAACAGACCGCCTATGCTGTGCGTGATGATCACGCCGCGCTTGATATCGTACAGGATGCCATGATGAAGCTGGCCGAAAAGTATGGTGACCGCCCGCCGACAGAGTTTCCTATGTTGTTTCAGCGCATCCTGCAAAATACAATGCGGGATTTCTGGCGCAGGCAAAAAGTCCGCAATATGTGGACTTCCCTGCTTTCCTCATTCGGTGGTAATGACGCCGATAGTGAAGATCGTGATCCATTGGAAACGATTGATGTTGGGGATGACAGCGATGAACCTTCAATTCAGCTAGCGCGCAACCAGACCATTCAGCTGATAGAGCATGCATTGGAGAAGTTGCCTGCTCGTCAACGGGAAGCTTTCGTGTTGCGTTATTGGGAGGAGATGGATGTGGCTGAAACAGCTGAAATTATGGGCTGCTCGGATGGCAGTGTGAAGACACACTGTTCGCGGGCGGTTCACGCGTTGGCGCTAGAATTAAAAAAACAAGGTTTAGATAAGCTGGGCTTATCAAATGCCATATTCGATAGAAAGTAGCTCAGACATAAGGAGCAGCAATGAATATGCATAAAGACAATATGACGAATCAAAACGATATCAATTTGATAGATGATGACATGATTTCAGATCCGGTAATGGAAGCGCAAATAGCGCAGAGCATTACAGATTTTCTGAACAATCGCGTGCAGCATCTAAAACCGGAGCAGGAGCAGCGTTTATCAGCTGCGAGAAATGCGGCTGTTGATTATCTTGCTGAACAGCAGGCTCAATATAGCACCGCTAACCGGATTGCTGGACATGGCAATGTGCTGCACTGGTTCGGTCAACATGTCGGGAATAATATTGAACAGCATCGTTTTGCATCAACAGCATTGCTGCTGGTAGTCATGCTGGTTACTTTTTTTGCCGTGCAGCAATTTGGATTTAATAATAATTTAGAAAACAGCGATGCGTTCCTGTTGGCGTCTGATTTGCCACCAGAGGCTTATGCGGATAAGGGGTTTGATGCATGGATAGAATCCAATTAGGTTTAAAATCGGCGTTAGTCATATTCTTTTTATTGGTCACAGCTTCTGCGACAGCAGATGAGTCTAATGTGACATGGGCACAATTAACAGATAGCCAGCGTCAGGTTTTAAATCCTTTGGCATCTGAGTGGGATACATTACGTCCGTGGCAGCGTGAAAAAATGCTGGATATAGCGCGTGACTATCCAAAGATGAGTCAGGAAAAACAGGTGTTAGTGAAAAAAAGACTGACAAACTGGAGCCGGATGACGCCATACGAACGTGAAAATGCCAGAAAAAGACACCAGCAGTTTAAGGCGTTGCCCGCAGATAAAAAGCGCGAACTCCGCAAGAAATGGCAGGAATACCAGAAGTTGCCGGAATCAGAGCGTGCCAAACTGCGCGCAGAATCGCCTGAAGCCTATGGTGATTCAGATTTAGACTGATTATTGGAAGCAGGGAAATGCAGCGCGCGAATTATTTTAAGTGATGGATGTTTTGTGAATAATCAAAAAATAGATATAACAGCCCCGAGTCTGATTAAGCTTGGGGCTTGTCTTTTGTATGAGTTGCTTACGGTGATTGCAATCGTTTTTGTGAGTGCCGGTTTATTCTTGTTGATTGCCGGAGATGCCACATATGGTATCAAGCGGTTACTGTTGCAGATATTCTTGTGGCTAATGTTAGGCGCTTATTTTACCCGCTGCTGGTTAAAGAGCGGGCAGACGCTGGCAATGCAGGCCTGGAAACTTCAATTGCTGGGAAATGACAGTCACTTATTAAGTCTAGAGGCTGCGCTTTTAAGATATCTGTTGGTTACGTTGAGTCTAGTATTTGGTGGCTTGGGGTTTTTGTGGGCTATAGTTGATAGACAGCATCTGTTTTTGCATGACAGGCTATTAAAAAACCGAATCGTTATACACGCCTGAGCACGCTGGGTATCCCGGCTGGTATTATCTTCGATCTACATAATGCAGCATGCCCAGTCCCGCCATTAAAAATAGAACTGTGGGGGTAGTGGCACTAAACAGCGGGGGCCAGTCGTTTAACACGCCCAGATGCACAAAGGTACGGTTAAGTATTTGATAAAGCACTCCCAGCATGATGCCGATAAATATTTTAGTACTGGCGCCGGTGGCGCGCTGTTGTATAAACCCAAAAGGTAGTGCCAGCAAGATCATCACCATACATGCGAGGGGGTAAATAAGTTTTGACCATAGCGCCATTTCATAGCGTGTGGTTTTTTGTTTATTTGTGGATAAATGATCAATGTAGGAATAAAGATTCCAAGCTGACATTTTTTCCGGCAACACAAGTAATACATTCAGTAACTCCGGGCGGATCAGTGAGTGCCATGTTGCAGTTTCAAGCTGTTTGACTTGATTTGTATCTTTGCCAAAATATATCTGGGTTACGTCTTTAAGATTCCATTGATCATTCTCAAATTGCCCGCTTTTGGCGTCGCTGCTGGTTTCTAACTGTAGTTTCTGGTCGAATTCATAGATGTGAATATTGAGTAGTGTCGAGTCTGGCAGAACTTCTTCCACATTTACAAAACTCTTGCCGTCTTTTACCCATAGGCCGGTTTTAAAGTCCTGCACAATGACCGAGTCAGTTGCCTTGATGCGCATACGTTGCGCCATTTTTTCACTAAGCGGTGTGATGAGTTCACCTATACAGAATGTTAGTAAGGTGAAAATAAGTCCGATTTTTAATAAAGTCAGCGTGATGCCAGCTAGCGAGATGCCACTGACCCTGAGTATGATAAGTTCGGAGTGCCGGGCAAGTTGGCCTATGCTGTACATGCATCCAACGAGCACCGCAACTGGCATGAGTTCATAGATATGACCTGGGGCACTTAAAACTACAAATAGCAAGACCTTGTCCAAACCGTAATTACCACGTCCCAGGTCTTCCAGTTCTTGAATTAAATCAAAAAACGAGAACATTGCAATCAGTGCAAGCATGATGAGTGTTACGCTGACGGTAATTTCTTTGAGTAAGTAACGGGTAATAATATTCATGGATATGTTGATTTAATCAGTGTTGTTGCTTGGCGCTAATTTTTAGCCATGAAGTTGAAAAAATATTTGATAGCAATTCAGGGAGAATGGGTAGTTGCTGGGCGCGGCGATAAAACATGTATATCGTTAGTATCAAAAATAACAGGTGCGCGGGCCATAATCCTATAATGATGTGGACTTTTTTTTGTATAACCCATGCGTGCATAATGCTGAGCAGGTTGCTGTAAATCATGTAAATGATCAGCGCCATAGCAAAGTTTACCGAGCGGCCTGCACGCGGATCTGTTGCGCTTAGAGGGATTGCCATTAATGACAATATGAAAGCTGATATTGGAATAGCGAAACGCCATTGTAATTCTGCCTGATTTACGATGTTTTTATTTTGCAGTAACTCTTTACTGGATTTAGATTCGGTGTTTGGAGGTTCTTGTTTTACTTCTTTCGTTTCAACACGTATCGCATATTCTTCGAATTGTGTTGTGGAAAATTCTGCGGTACCTCTTGTGCCCTGATAACGTCGGCCATTTTCCATGACGACGAAGTGATCGCCGTTTTTCTCAATCAGGCGATGGCCTTTTTCAGCAACGATAATGCCCAATTTCTGATGTTGGATTGATTGAACGAAAATATTTTTAACAATGTTTCCGAGTTCGTCAAAGCTTTCTATAAAAAACACACGATCCCCACGATTCGATTCTTTAAATACTCCTGGACTTATAGATGACAACTCATCGCGACTTTCCAGTTGTCTGCGGTATTCATTACCCTTATTGGTTGCCCACGGCATCACGAATAAGCTAAGCACTAAAATCAATAGGATAACTGGTGTAACAAAACTCAGTACCGGGCGTATCCAGCCAGTAATGCTGATGCCGCTGCTAAACCAGATGACCATTTCGGAATCACGATACCATCGTGATAAAGTCATCAGTACTGCCAGAAACAGTGTGAGGGAAAGTATCATGGGCAGGAACTTAATGATACTAAAACCAATCATCGTGATAATTGCATCATTAGCCAAAATGCCTTTTGCGGCAAGGCGGATAAAATTTCCAGCGCGCTGCGCGATTACTATGCCGACCAATATCAGGAAGGCACCGGCAGCGGTGGAAATGAGTTCATGCAGTAGAGAGCGCTTAAAAAGCATATGTTTTATTTACAACTATGAATTACGTGTAAAACACGAGATAATTTGGTTTATTTTAAACCAATACTGACATTGGCAGCGGTCTTTGTCTTTATTAACGCTATTTGCGGTTTGTTTTTGACTATTTTAAGGTTATAAACAGCATTGCAACAAACAAAATTAAGGATTCAGCCAGATGGAATTTAGCATAAAAACGGGCGGTACGGAAAAACAGCATCATGATTGCGTCATCGTGGGCGTGTATGAAGCGCATCAATTATCAGATTCAGCGAAAATGATAGATGCACTTTCATCTGGTTATTTGAGTAAGGTCATCAAGCGTGGCGATTTGGCTGGTAAAGCAGAAAAAACATTAATGCTGCATGACGTGCCGGGTATGCACAGTGACCGTGTGTTGCTTGTGGGTTTAGGTAAGGAAGATGGATTTAATGAAAAACAATATGCTAAAGCGGTGCGCGCATCAGTAAAGGCGGTTGCGGCAAGTGGCGCCAGTGAGGCTGTTACCTATTTGGCAGAGTTGCCTGTAAAGGATTTGAATGTGCGCCGCAAAGTATCGCTATTAGCAGAAGTGGCGTTGGATGCGACTTACAAGTTTGATGCAATCAAGCGTAAGAAAGAGCCTGCTGAAAATGATGAAACTAAAAAAAGCCTTAAAAGGCTGACCATACATATTGCTGATGCTACCCAGGTAAAAGAAGCGGAAGCAGGATTGTCTGATGGCAAGGCAATAGCCGCGGGGGTAAGCTTGACCAAGGATTTGGGTAATTTGCCTCCAAATGTCTGTACCCCAACTTATCTTGCAGAGCAGGCGCTTAACCTTGGTAAGATTTATGGCCTCAAGGTTGAGATTCTGGAGCGCGCTGAAATTGAGAAGTTGGGTATGGGGTCATTTCTTGGTGTAACCAAGGGTAGTGAAGAACCGCCGAAATTAATTGTTATGCAGCACCTGAAAGGCAAGCAGGATCAAAAGCCTGTGGTGCTGGTTGGTAAGGGTATTACCTTTGATACCGGCGGTATTTCGTTGAAACCGGGTGCCGAGATGGATGAAATGAAATACGACATGTGTGGCGCTGCAAGTGTACTGGGTACATTTAAAACGATTGCAGAAATGGATTTGCCGTTGAATGTTATCGGTATTATCCCGACTTGTGAAAATATGCCGGATGGCCGCGCGACCAGGCCGGGTGATGTGCTGACCAGTATGTCAGGCTTGACAATTGAAGTATTGAATACCGATGCCGAAGGCCGTCTGATTTTATGTGATGCATTGACCTATGCCGAGCGTTTTGAACCAAGTGCAGTGGTGGATATTGCAACCTTAACCGGGGCTTGTGTGATTGCACTTGGGCATCATGCTACCGGCCTGTTCAGTAATAATGATGATTTGGCAAAAGAGCTGTTGCAAGCTGGAGAGTCTGCACTAGACCGCGCCTGGCATATGCCGCTATGGGATGAGTACCGGCCGCAGCTGGACAGCAATTTTGCGGACATGGGTAATATCGGTGGGCGTGCTGCCGGTAGTATCACCGCCGCTTGTTTCTTATCAAGGTTTGCTGAGAAATATGATTGGGCACATCTGGATATCGCAGGCACAGCATGGAAGTCCGGCAAGGAAAAAGGCGGTACCGGCAGGCCGGTACCATTGCTAACAGAGTTCCTGGTATCGCGTGCGCGTCAGGTACAGCATTAGAATCTATTCATGACGCGTGTCGAATTCTATTTCAATGTAGCAGATAAGCTGGCAAAAGTGACCGAACTTTGTGAAAAGGCGGTTAATAAGGGGCGCCAGCTGACTGTTTTTACGCAAGATGACGCGACGAGTGACATCCTGCAGAAAAAACTATGGCAACATACACCAGTAAGTTTTTTGCCAAGTGCACTGCCGCATGATGATACAAGCAGGCATGTGCCGATTATTCTTGATGCAGCAGGCAGTCATTTGATTCAGGATGACATCCTGATTAACCTGAAAACAGAACATCCGCCATTTTTCAGCCGCTTCCGGTATTTGGTGGAACTTGTCGGGAATGATGAGGATGATAAAGTGGCAGCAAGGCAGCGTTACAAGTTCTATCGTGATCGTGGTTATCAAGTAAAATCGACAGATGCGTTAACAGAATAGTTTTTTATCAAAATAATTGAGAATGTGAGCTAACTATGCGTGAAGATGATGATATCCCATTGTTGACTGAGGTACATGCACCGTCTGCACAGGCCTTGGCTAAAGCGTTTAATGTTACGCCGGAGCTGGTTGCTGAAATCGCCGAGCAGATCAGGCCTCATGTAGCAGCGGATATTGAAAAGTCACTCGCGCAGAAACTCAAGCTTGAAATGAAGCAAGAGCTTCTTGATCATTTGTTAAGCGAGTCAGCCAACATCCAAAAAGCAAACCAGGCTTATATATCAAGCGCACTTAATCAGCAATATGATCAGCAGGCTATACGGATAACTCAGCAGCAGCAGGATGCAGAGGCCTCATTAAAGCAGCATATTAGTGATACGTTGAGCATTGCGCAGCAGGAGGCAATTGATAAAACGCTTGCTATGGTGGATAAGGCGCGCGCTGAGCTGGCAACTGATATTCCTCGATTGATGCATACCAATACCGAGATTATCAAATCTGATTTGGAAAGTACATTGAACCGGATGCAGGTACAGGCGGTAGCCGATGTGAATGAAAAATTAACAATAGCTTTGCCAGATCTGCAGCAAGCTTTAACGGACCAGTTGCAAGTAACATTGGCTGATCTGCAGAAAGTGACGGTAGAAAACGCAACGCAGGCACTGCAGGAGCAAATTAGCCGGCTACGAGAAACTATTTTTGCTGACCACAAAGCCAATTTGGCACAGGAGCTTGGTGCAATTTATAAGACTCTGACACAGCAAACCCAGACTGAGCTCAGTGTTTATCTGGATGCTTTGCAGGCAGAGTCTCAACAGCAATTGCAGCAGAAGCTGGGTGATACCTTCCCCGCGCTGTATCAGGATTTATCTAATGAGTTAAGTGCAACTCTTAGGGCGGACTTCACTGCCATAGCAGAGAATGCCAAGAATGATTTTATGCAGTCTTTAAAAGCAGACTTGCCTGAAGTCGAGCAAGCGTTGGGCAACAAAGTGCATGAAATTCTGGATGTAGAGGTGCCACGTATTGAACAGGCGATGTCAGCAGGCATTAAAGCCGAGATAGAGAAGCTTGTAGAATCAGTGCGATTGGTTTTTTCGAAATAAACTTCAAGGAAAGACTAATTTAATCAATATTTCCTTAAGCGTTATCAGTAAGGGTTTTGTAAGCCTCTGCTGATAGCAGTTTATTTTCTATATCTGTGTCGCTGGTTTTAAATTTAAAGATCCATGCTTTATATGGATTATCATTGATCTGTTCCGGCGCATTCACCAATGCTTGATTGACTTCTGTTACTTCTCCATCTACCAGAGCATGTAAATCAGAACCTGTTTTAACTGATTCAACAAGGCCGCAAGATTGACCAGCTTTAAGTGCACTACCAACCGCTGGTGCCTCAACAAAAACGATATCTCCCAGCAAGTCTTGTGCGTAATCAGTGATGCCAGCCTCCCAAATGCCATCGGCAAGTGGTTTGGCCCATAAGTGCTGTGTGCTATAGAGTAGAGACTGCGGTGTTTGCATGGTTTTGACTCAATTAACGTTAATGGTTGTTTTTAGTAAAATTTTAACGTAAATTGGCTGACTGGCGATTTTATTTTTAATAATCGTACAAAATTAATTTTGTTAATGGACAATGCTAAAGTTTTTATATAGTATTGAGTCGTAACTGTATGAGATAAAACATATTATGAATAATTTTATACGTAATTTTTCACTTTTTTATATCAGCGCGCTACTTTGTCTGGCGCCGATGACTTCGCATGCCGCTGGTGAGAGAACGCATAAACAGATTACAGGCGGTAGCAAATATAAGACAGTTAATTACAAGTCAGGTAGCCGTAAAATACAGCATCGTATCCGTGCGCACAAAGCTGTTGCTGTGGATAGATATGATGGTTCTACGCCATTGAAACTGGCATCCACAAAAGCGCTTGTGATTAATCAATCAACGGGTGAAGTGCTTTACGCAAAAAATACCGACGTTACTACACCAATTGCATCAGTTACTAAATTGATGACAGCAATGGTGATGCTTGACGCTAGTTTGCCATTGGATGAATTGGTTGCAATTACTGATGAAGATGTGGATTATCTTAAGGGGACGAGATCAAGACTAAGCGTAGGTACTGTTTTAACGCGTGGTGAATTATTACATTTAGCATTGATGGCCTCAGAAAATCGTGCTGCATCTGCCCTTGGTCGTTACTACCCAGGGGGTAAACCTGCATTTGTTCAGGCAATGAACAGCAAGGCACGGCTGCTGGGCATGCAATCAACACACTTTGTCGACTCAACAGGCCTGGATAGTAATAATGTTTCTACGGCAGAGGATTTAGTGAAAATGGTTAATGCAGCATACCATTACCCTGAAATCCGCCAGGTGACTACATCGCCATCACAGGAAATTACGCTTTATGGCCGCCAGCGCCCACTCAATTTTGTTAATACCAATGCTTTGGTTCGAGGTGGTAATTGGGAAATCGGCTTATCTAAAACCGGTTTTATAAATGAAGCAGGCCGTTGTTTGGTTATGCAGGCCGAAATCTCAGGTCAGCCAACGATTATAGTTTTGCTTGATTCAGTTGGAAAAATGACACGAATTGGTGATGCTAACAGAATTCGTAAGTGGGTAGAACATAATGATATGAACTCATTGGGCGAACATGTTGATGGCTGATTCGGCTAGTAGTGACTGAAATAAGGTAATAAAAAAGCGGCTATGGGCCGCTTTTTTATTACCTGCAATATTGATGATTATTAGTCAGCCTTTTTCACACGGGTTTTTGCAGCAGTGGTTTTAGAGGCAGTCTTGGTTGTTTTTGCTTTTGTGGCACTGGCCTTCGTAGTACCTGTTTTTTTGCTGGCAGCAGCTTTAGCAGTAGTTGTTTTCTTTGTTGTCGTTTTCTTCGCAGGTGCATCTTTAGCAGCTTTTGCGCTTAATAGCTCAAGCGCTTCTTCTAAAGTAAGTGCCTCAGGCTCTATGCTTTTTGGTAGTGTTGCCCGGATTTTTCCATGTTCAACATAAGGGCCGTAACGCCCTGAGTAGATTTCAATCTGCCCGTCCTCAGTTGGGTGATTACCTAATGTGCGTAAAGGAGCTGGTCCTGTATTTGCCTGGGCTAACAAGGCAACTGCCTCATCCAGGTTGATGGCAAATACACTCATGCTCTTGGGAATGGATTTAAACTTGGCATCATGATTGACGTAAGGGCCGAAGCGCCCGATGTTGGCGATCACTTTTTTGTTGGTAACCGGATGCAGGCCTAAGTCACGCGGTAGTGATAACAGCATGTTTGCCGTTTCCAGATTGACATCTGCAAGCGGAATTTCTTTAGGAATGCTTACGCGTTTGGGTTTCTTTTTTTCACCTTCGACGGGCAAACCCAATTGCAGGTAAGGGCCGTACGGACCGTTCATAAGCAGGATATCTTTGCCAGACTCTTTATCGGTGCCGATAGTCACCGGGTCTGCACCTAAAGCAGCTGCGCCGCCAATGCTGCGTTTATAGTCACATTTAGGGGTGTCGTTATAACCGGTGCAGCCAATAAAAGTACCATAGCGGCTGAGCTGCTTCTGCAATGGCTTGCCGCATTTGGGGCATGGTTCATCAATCAATTCATTGCCTGGGCGCTCGACATCAGCTTTGTTATGAATTTGTTTGTTGAAATCCTGCCAGAACTCATCCATCAGCGGAATCCAATCACGCTCACCTTCAGCTACGCTGTCCAGCGCATTTTCCAGATTGGCAGTAAAGTCGTAATCCACATATTTGGTGAAATGTTCGGTCAGGAATTTATTGACCACGCGTCCCACATCAGTCGGTGTAAAGCGCTTTTTATCCAGCACTACATATTCGCGATCCTGCAGAGTGCTGATGATGGTGGCATAAGTTGAAGGCCGGCCAATGCCGTACTCTTCAAGGGCCTTAACCAAGCTTGCCTCGGAATAGCGTGGTGGTGGTTCTGTGAAATGCTGGTCACCGTAAATTTTTTCAACCGTCAATACTTCACCTGTTTCCAGGTGCGGTAGTTTGCTTTCACCTTCTTCCTCTTCGTCGTCAGAGCTTTCCATATATACGGCGATAAAGCCCGGGAATACAAGTGTCTGGCCGGTGGCACGGAACAGGTTGGCATCACTGCCTACGCTTAGATCGACGCTGACTGCATCAAACTTGGCGGCTGCCATCTGGCAGGCCAGCGCACGTTTCCAGATCATTTCATATAGTTTGAATTGTTCATCAGTCAGGTACTGGCGTACCTGTGCAGGTGTGCGGCTGATGTCCGTCGGGCGAATTGCCTCGTGTGCTTCCTGCGCGCTTTTGGATTTTGTTTTATAAACAACAGGTGATTTTGGCAGATACTCTGCATCAAAATTCTTTTTCACATAATCGCGAATTTGTGCCACTGCTTCGGCAGCCAGGCTGAATGAGTCGGTACGCATGTAGGTAATTAAACCGACAGTACCGCCACCTACATCTACCCCTTCATAAAGTTGCTGTGCAATTCGCATCGCGCGTGAGGTGGTGAAGCCGAGCTTGCGTACCGCTTCCTGTTGTAAGGTTGAAGTGGTGAAAGGCGCGGCCGGGCTGCGACTGCGCTGTTTCTTTTCAACGCGGGATACGGTCGCTTTGCCGGCACTGGCAAGCAATAACTTACCAACAATATCTGCCTGCTGATCATGATTGATGACGGTGAACTGTTCGACTCTTTTGTTATCAAGCTGAACCAGCTTGGCGCTAAAGCCGTGACTATGTTTCAGTGCATCCAGATGGATAGTCCAATATTCTTGAGACTTGAATGCTTCAATCTCAAGTTCGCGTTCAACAATCAAGCGCAGGGCAGGGCTTTGTACGCGGCCGGCTGAGAGTCCGCGACGGATCTTTTTCCATAGTAATGGGGATAAATTAAAGCCAACCAGGTAGTCCAGCGCACGGCGTGCCTGCTGGGCATTCACCATAGGCATTGAAATGTCACGCGGCTCGGCAATGGCATGCTCAACCGCATTCTTTGTAATTTCATGAAACACGACACGTTTCATGAGTTTGTTCTTAAGCAGGTTTTTTGATTTTAAAATCTCGGCAATATGCCAGGAAATAGCCTCGCCTTCACGATCCGGGTCGGTTGCGAGGTAAATGCTATCTGCACTTTTTACTGCTTTTGCAATTGCGTCAACATGTCTGCTATTACGTTCAATAATGTCGTATTTCATGGCGAACTGATGTTCGGTATCAACTGCGCCATTTTTAGGGATTAAATCTCGAACATGGCCATAAGAAGCTAGTACCTCAAAATCACCGCCCAGGTATTTTTTGAGTGTTTTTGCTTTTGATGGAGATTCAACAATGAGTAGTTTTGACATGAATGCCTAAGTAAAAAGGTGTTTGTTAGCTAACAGTTTGGATGATAGCAAGGTAAATCACTAAAATACAATAAGTTATACGGTAAGGATTGTAAATTTATTCAGGGTGCAGTGATAAATCTATGTTTTTGATGTTGCAAAGCAGTAATTCTGTATTGAAAGCAGAATTACTGCTTTGCCTTACTTGTTGCGCACAAATTCGATTTTGCTGCCCGTGGGGCCGGCTAAGCTTAATGCCGCACCTTCATTAGCAATGTCTCCAAATAATGGGTCTTCATCATCAGCTTTGGCCTGGCTCAGGTTCTTAAAATCATACAGGTTGGTATCAGCTAAATGGGAAGGCTCTACATTGGTGATGGCGCGGAATATATTGTTAATCCGACCTGGCTGTTCACGCTCCCAGCCTTGCAGCATTTCTTTTACTTTCTGGCGTTGCAGGTTTTCCTGGCTACCGCACAGGTCGCACGGAATAATAGGGAATTCCATCTGGCGCGCATAGCTGGCGATGTCTTTCTCGCTGCAATAGGCAAGTGGGCGGATGACAATATTCTTCTTGTCATTGGTAGCAAGCTTGGGTGGCATGGCTTTCAATTTTGCGCCAAAGAATAAATTTAAAAATAGGGTCTCTACGATATCATCACGATGATGGCCTAATGCGATCTTGTTGGCACCCAGTTCTTTTGCGGTGGTGTAAATTACACCGCGACGCAGGCGGGAGCAGAGTGAGCATGTGGTTTTGCCTTCCGGTATCTTCTCTTTAACAATTGAGTAGGTATCTGCTTCAACGATGCGGTAGTCTATACCCAGTTTCTCAAAATATGCTGGCAGGATATCTGCCGGAAAGCCTGGCTGTTTCTGGTCCAGATTCATGGCAATCAGCTTAAAGTCGATTGGTGCGCGCTCCTGCAGCGCCAGTAATATCATCAGTAATGCGTGCGAGTCTTTGCCGCCGCTCATGCAGACCAGTACTGTATCGCCATCCTCAATCATATTGTAATCACCAATTGCTTTACCGGTTGCGCTGATCAGGCTATTGCGTAATTTGATGAAGTTATTGGAATGGTTATCGGGTAAATGTTTAATCATGGATAAAAGTTAATTTTATTGATGCATTAGTATCAATTTTAAAATATGGGGATTTGTGAAAATATAAAAAGTTGTGTTCTAAAGATTTAATGAACGCCCGCCATCCACTGCCAATATATGGCCGGTAATGAACGGTGCATCGTAAACCAGGAATTTGACGGCTTTGGCAACATCTTCCGGTTCACCTACACGTTTTAACAGCGTCTGGTTGATGACGCGCTGTCGGTAAACTTCGTCAAACTGCGGGTTAGCTTCAGGCCATTGTACAGGGCCGGGAGCAACAGCATTTACCCTCACCTCAGGGCCTAGTTCATGCGCCAGGGATTTGGTGAGCGTCACCAGTCCGGCTTTTGCTACGCTATACACGATGTAGCCTTTTTTTGGGCGATCAACGTGCATGTCTGTAATGTTGATGATGCAGCCATGGTTCTTGCGCAATTGTGCCGCTGCAGCCTGCGTCAGGAATACGGGCGCTTTCAGGTTGCTACCGATAAGATCCTGCCAGTTGCTTTCATTGATATGGCCAATTTCAGTGGCGTAATAGCTCGAAGCGTTATTAATCAGCACATCCAGTCTGCCAAAATGTTTCACAGTTTCGCTAACTAAAGTCGGCAGCACGGAAATATTAAGCAAATCACCCTGAATAATGGCAGCAGAGTTAGCCCGCAATAGGTTCAGCTCCGCTTGCAGCGCGCGCGCTTCGGCTGCGCTGGTGTTGTAGTGAATCATCACTTGCGCACCCTGCGCATGCAGCTCCTTGGAGATGGCAGCGCCTACACGCTTGGCTCCGCCTGTAATTAAAACGACTTTATGTTTTATTGTATTCACAGTTTGCTCATTTCTTAATCTCAAATATTATAATGGCTTATGAGTTCATTACCTATTCCTAATGCTGAAGCGCAGGCACATAGCCAGCAACTGGCGACATACATTCAAAACAGAATCATCCAGAACAATGGCTGGATATCATTTGCAGAATTTATGCAGATGGCTCTATATGCGCCGGACCTAGGTTATTACAGCGGCGGAGCCAAAAAGTTCGGCATCGGTGGTGATTTTGTTACAGCCCCGGAGATTTCTCCCTTATTTGCACAAACACTGGCACAGCAGGCGGCGCAGGTGTTGGCAGAAACCAAAGGCAGCATTCTCGAGCTGGGTGCCGGCACCGGCAGGCTGGCGGCTGATTTGTTGCTGGCGCTGCAGGCCCTAGAGCAGTTGCCGGTGCAATACTGCATTCTGGAAGTTAGCGCCCACTTACGGCAGATTCAGCTTGAGACGTTGCGAGAGATACTCCCGCCAGATGTAATGCAGCGTGTGGTGTGGCTGGATAGCCTGCCACAGGATTTTGTTGGCATGATAGTGGGCAATGAAGTGCTGGACGCAATTCCTGTCCATTTGATACATAACACGGTACAAGGTTTATGCGAAAGAGGCGTTGCATTCGATGGTGGCTTTATCTGGCAAGATGAGTCTTTAAATAACGGTAATTTGCATGAGGTGGCCAGTGCGCTGGCGCTGCCGACCGGTTATTTGACTGAGGTATGTCCAGCAGCAACTGGCCTGATTGCAAGTCTGGCACAGGCGTTACAGTGTGGCGTTATTATCATGCTGGATTATGGTTTTGCAGCACGTGAGTATTATCATCCGCAGCGTAATAGTGGCACGCTGATGTGTCACTACCAGCATTACGCGCATCCTGAGCCGCTGCTGAATGTGGGGTTGCAGGATATTACCGCACACGTTGACTTTACAAGTATTGCGCATGCCGGGGTTAATAATGGCCTGGAGTTTTCCGGGTTCTGCAGTCAGGCCGGTTTCCTCATGAATTGCGGTATTCTGGAACTGATGTCAAAAGTATCGCCGCAGAACATGGCCGAATATGCGCCGCTGGCTGCTGCCGCACAAAAGTTGCTGTCCCCGGCAGAGATGGGTGATTTGTTTAAAGTGATTGCCTTTAGTAAACAGTTTGATACCCCGTTGCTAGGTTTTGCTGCAGGCGACAAATCCCATACCTTATGAACATTCACTAAAGTATAATGCGCGCCATGAATGAAATGAATCCAACAGAAAACACTCAAACTGAAATAACTCAAGATCAGGGGGCTGGCCAGCGCCGTATACGCAGCTTTGTATTACGGCAAGGCCGCTTAACCAAAGGGCAGGCGCGCGCGCTGGAAACCGGCTTTCCAAAATACGGTATTACTTATGCGCCTGAACTGATGGACCTCAACGAAAAGTTTGGCCGTGCTGACAGTAAAAAAATACTGGAAATCGGTTTCGGTATGGGTGAAACTACCGCAAAAATTGCACAGACGCTGCAAAACTGTGATTTTCTCGCAGCAGAAGTGCATACGCCTGGTGTCGGCGCGCTGTTAAAGCTGATAGAAGAGTCTGCGCTTACTAACATACGTGTGATTCAGCATGATGTAGTCGAAGTGTTGCAGAACATGCTTGCTGATAGCAGCCTGGATGGCGTGCATATTTTCTTTCCTGATCCCTGGCATAAAAAGCGCCATCACAAGCGGCGCCTGATACAGGCGGAATTTATAAAACTGCTATGCAGTAAACTGAAAACTGGCGGTTACATTCATGTGGCGACTGATTGGCAGGAATACGCAGAATGGGTGCTGGAAGTGTTGAGCGCAGAACCGCAACTGCAGAACACCGCTAAGGATTATGCAGAAAAACCTGCCTATCGCCCGCTGACCAAGTTTGAAAATCGTGGTATCAAGTTGGGGCATGGGGTTTGGGATATGGTGTTCAAAAGGGCTTAGCAATGTGTCCATGCATGAGAAGTTTCATGCGTGGAGTGATTGTTGGTCTTAGCGCTTAAATTTAAGCGGATTCTTGCGGTGCAGATTCGATTTCTGCATCATCTTCATCGGCAAATAGCCATTTTCCGATCACTTTCTCTGCTTCTTCCACGCCTTGTTTCTTTAAGCTGGAGAACAGCTGAACAGTACATTCACTATTGTAGTTCTTGCCCCAGTTATCATTGAGTTCCTTGCGTACTTTATTCAGTGTCAGGGAGGCTTCCCCGCGTGAAAGTTTGTCGGACTTGGTTAGCAGTACATGTACAGGCTTGCCGCTCGGGCAGAACCAGTCCAGCATCTGGCGGTCGAGTGGGGTGAGCGGGTGGCGGCTATCCATCACCAATACCAATCCGCCTAAACTCGAGCGCTCACTTAAATAGCGTGCCAGAACATTTTGCCAGTGCGCACGCATTGCTTCAGGAACTTTGGCATAACCGTAACCGGGTAAGTCCACCAGGTGCCTGTCATTGCCCAGCGTAAAAAAGTTGATGAGTTGCGTACGTCCAGGCTGCTTACTTACGAATGCCAGGCGGTTGTGATTGGCAAGGGTGTTGAGTGCGCTGGATTTGCCTGCGTTGGAACGGCCTGCAAAGGCAACCTCAATGCCGCTGGCCGGTGGCAGGTCACGTAAGTGGTGTGCTGAGATAAAAAATGTGGCGTTTTGAAACAAAGGCATAAAAATCCAATTCTGTAGGACGGGTATTCTTCAAACATTAATATGCTGGCTATTTGTTAAATTACAATGTTAAGTGCGAGCGTATTTTTGATTATTTGAATGAATTGCTGTATTCGTGAAAAATGCTATCACGAATAGTAGTTTTTCGCTAAAATAGCGCGTTAATTAGTTGAATAATTTAGATTTAGGAGCGGTAATGCAATTTCGTCATTTAGCGTGGTTAGTATCCAGTCTTATGTTAACAATATCTGTTGAGGCGCTTGCAGAAGCCCCTGCACAAAAAACTGTAGAGCAGACTGTGAATACCGTATGTGCAGCCTGCCATGCGGCAGATGGTAACAGTGTGGTTACGCTGAATCCAAAACTGGCAGGTCAGCATCCTGAGTACCTCGAAAAACAATTGACGGAATTCAAGTCGGGCAAGCGTGCAAATGCTGTGATGTCTGGCATGGCTGCCTCGTTAAGTGATGCGGAAATTAAAGAGCTGGCAGCTTATTTTGCTGCTAAAAAACTAAATCCTGGTCAGGCTGCAACAAATGGCGCAGGTTCTGTGGGTGAAAAGATTTATCGCGGTGGAGTAGCAGCAACTGGCGTGCCTGCCTGTGCGGCTTGTCATGGCCCTAATGGTGCTGGCCTGCCTAAACAATTCCCACGCTTGGGTGGCCAACATGCAGATTACACATTGGCACAACTGAAAGCGTTCCGCACAGGTGAGCGTACAAACGCACCGATGATGATGGCGATCGCGGTAAAAATGACCGATGCTGAAATGGCGGCGGTGGCTGACTATATTCAGGGTCTACGTTAATTTAATCTGTTGGGGATAAGGGTAGCATGCGCTACCCTTATTTTTTGATGCTGATGAATATCAGCCCGGACCGATGTAGGTTTTTTTAACTGTTGATTGGCAACTATATCTAATTGGCAACGGTCTTAAACAACACAACAAACTTATGGGCATTTCTATAAATAGATTTTTTGGCGCATTACTGCGTTGCGTGCTATTGCATTCCAAACTTTGCATTTATGGAAGCACCCATTTTAATGCTTTATATTTCTCTTTTTAGAGTGCTGTATTTTGAATCCGAAACTATCATTTTCTAGAAACTTCCTTGACTTGCTGAGCTCGATGCGCTTTGCTGTCAGCCTCTTAAGCGTATTGGGCATCGCCTCGGTTATTGGTACGGTATTGAAGCAGAATGAACCATACGAAAATTACATTATCAAATTTGGCCAGTTCTGGTTCGGGCTATTTGAACAATTGGGCCTGTATGATGTTTATCACAGCGGCTGGTTTCTGCTGATTTTACTGTTTCTGGTGATTTCAACCAGTCTGTGTATTTACCGTAATACACCATCGATGCTTAAAGAGTGGCGTACCTTTAAAGAGCATGCTACTGAAAAGTCACTCAATGCTTTCAGTCATCAGGAAACATACGCTACGAATGCAACACCAGATGAATTGAAACAGAAACTGACACAATTCTTGGTCGCAAAAGGCTTCCAATTCAAATTCAGAACACAGGAAAATGGCAGCGAATTGATTGCTGCCAAGGCCGGTACACACCAGCGCTGGGGGTATATTTTTACGCACGTTGCGATGGTCGTGATCCTGTTTGGCGGTTTGCTGGATGGTAATTTACCTTTTAAAATCCAGGAAATCCTGGGCCATAAGCGCATAGAAACGCTGGATATCCCGGAAAATCAGGTGCCGCCCGAGAGTAGGCTTGGTATTCATAATCCCTCGTTTAGGGCCAACATGACCTTGCCAGAGGGCACAAGTGACAATGTTGCCTTTGTTCGTGTGCGTGACGGGTATCTGGTACAGGAATTGCCATTCAGGGTGGCATTAAAAGACTTTCGTATCGAGCACTATGCGACAGGTCAACCCAAGTCATTCGAGAGTGACCTGGTGATTATGGATCCTGACTTGAAGGAACCAATCACCAAAACAATCAGTGTGAATCATCCATTAACCTACAAGGGTATCGCAATTTACCAATCCGATTTCCAGGACGGCGGTACCAAACTGAACTTTAAAGTTTGGAATCTGTTTGCGCCGAATGCTGAAGCGCAACCATTGGCTGGTACTATTTTCCAGAAGGGTGTTTTGGGGCAGGGAGATGCAGCCTTGAAAGTTGAATTTAATGATTTCCGTAAATTCAATATCATTAATATGTCGCCGGATGGCAAGGGCAAGCCGCATAATGTAGGCCCCAATATTACTTACAAACTGCGCGACAATCGCGGTCAGGCGGTAGAATATGTTAACTATATGCAGCCGATGCAGATTGATGGCAGGCATTATTTCATTACCGGCATGCGTGAAACGGTGCAGGATGAATTCCGCTATTTAAGAATTCCTGTAGACAGTGATTTAAGCCTGAATGGTTTTATGAATTTCAGGGCGGTAATGCTGGATGCTTCAAAATACCAGGAAATTGCACATCGCATCGCAAACAATTCCCTGGACGTTAAAAGAGATTCCGCAGTCAGAAAGCAGTTTGAAACCAGCGTCGTGCAATTACTGTCTATTTTTGCAAAAGGCGGTTATAGCGGTGTGGCGCAGGTAATTGAGAAAAGCGTACCGGAAAACGAACGCGAAGCCGTTGCCAGAACTTATATCAAAATGATCAGTGTTGCGGCGTTTGAGGCATATAACATGGCACTGGAGGCTAATGGCAAACCTGTGTTGGCTAGCAATACCGATACCGAGACCCTGCTGCGTGATAGTTTGAATGCGTTCAGCGACATCTTCTTTTTTGGTGCGCCGTATTACCTGCAATTGGATCAATACGAGCATAAAGAGGCTAGTGGATTGCAGCTTACAAAATCCCCGGGCCAGAAGTGGGTTTACTTGGGTTCTGTTTTGCTGGTGCTGGGTATTTTTGCCATGATGTATATCCGCGAAAGGCGCATCTGGCTGTCAATCAGGCCGCATAAGAAGCAGGTGCATTTTGCGATGGCATCAAATCGCAAAAACCTGGATTTTGAAAAAGAGTTTAATTTATACCGCGAACAGCTGAGAAGCTTAATTGGCTAAGGAATGTTAAGGAATATATATGAATAACAGCTCACTGGAATATCAACAAAAAACGCTATTACAGCGGTTGAATTCGCAGGATTGGCTATATGCAATTGTGATTTTTGCAGGTTCAATCTTTGCCTATACCAAATATGCGCAGTATATGGATATCTACGAAACTGTATTCCTATTTGGCGCGGCAGCTTTGGCTAGTTACTTAGGATGGCAGTGGAAAACGTTAGGTAAGTTAGTGCTTGCTGTTGGTGTTATTAGCCTATTTTCTATCAGTCTGTATGACGGTGATCAGGCACGAGCAACACAGCTATTTTTACTTAAATTCCTGATTTCCAGCCAGTCTGCCATTATGTGGATGAACGTATTGTTTGTATTGGCGATGATGGTTTATTGGTTTGCTTTATACAAACGCAGTGAGTTTGCCGGCAAGTTTGCATCTGCTTTAACATGGTCAGCAGTGCTGTTTGGTTTTGTTGGCTTAATGGTGCGCTGGTATGAATCTTATTTAATTGCACCGGATGTCGGGCATATTCCGATTAGCAATCTATATGAAGTGTTCATTCTGTTTTGCTTGATTACCGCCTTACTTTACCTGCATTACGAGCAGAAACTGAATACCAAACAGCTGGGTGGTTTTGTACTGTTGGTAATTAATGCGGCTGTGGGCTTTATTCTCTGGTATACCTTCGATCGCCAGGCTAACCACATTCAACCGCTGGTACCTGCATTGCAAAGTTACTGGATGAAAATACACGTGCCTGCCAATTTTGTGGGATATGGTGCCTTTTCATTGGCAGCCATGGTTGCAGCAGCTTACTTGCTTGTGAATAAAGGTGTATTGTCATCACGTTTGCCCAGCCTCGATGTGCTGGATGATTTAATGTACAAATCCATAGCGGTAGGCTTTGCCTTTTTTACTATTGCGACTATCCTGGGTGCAATGTGGGCGGCTGAAGCATGGGGCGGTTACTGGAGTTGGGATCCAAAAGAGACTTGGGCACTCATTGTCTGGCTCAATTATGCCGCGTGGTTGCATCTACGTATGGTTAAAGGTTTGCGTGGGCCATTGCTGGCATGGTGGGCGTTAATTGGCCTGCTGGTTACAACCTTTGCTTTCCTGGGGGTAAACATGTTCTTGAGTGGCCTGCATTCTTACGGCACACTTTAAATGATGTCGAATAGACAAGGGCGAAATTTTCGCCCTTGTCTATTTTTAAATTTTAAAAACACATTTATAGAAAACAGGAAGGAATATCATAGTGTTGCCGTGCTTGTAGACTGTTGGGCGAACATTGCAGTGGTTTTTACGGTTGGAGGCACAAACCTGAATCAAACCAAAGCGAGGAAGATCGACGTTAATTCAGTTTAATTAAAGAATCGTTCAAGGCTAGTCAAGGTATTTGTGGCAGCAATAGCACCCTTTGTGATTTAAGAGAGCTTGGCGAAACTTGCGGCGTGTAACGTGTTGTGAGAACCATGCGTGAGAACAAAATCGCTGAGCCACGGGGTTACAAATCGCACTGGTTTCATTATCACCAACCCAGCGAAAGCTGCGCCTAATTGCTTATCACAACAGTTTACTATACATACACCTGATGGAACCTGTGTAACTGCCATTACCCATAATCTCACCTTTCAAGGTTGGCTATATTTGGCTTTTGTGCTGGGTATATTCTCTCGCAAAGTTATTGATGAAGTCCACCTCGGCTAACGATCGTACTGGACGCCATTCTTATGGCGGTATGGCGATGTAGATAGACAAAACCATTTAGATCAGGGGTCACTAAATTGCAGTGATGAATGAAAGTAATACTGTGAGTAGCAACAACTACAGGCCAGGATAAGCCAAAGAGGCAATTGTTATGACAATATAGTTGCGGAATCATTTTTTAGCAGCTTAAAGAAGGAAAGAATCCGCAACCATGTGTAACATACATGAGATAAAGCACGTGCTGATATTTTTGATGATATCGAAATGTTATATAACAGAGCTAGATGTAATTCATTCCCAAATGAAATAACTCCTTAAACATTTAAGATGTCTGGTGAAAATAAGGCCAGGTGCTACTAAATCGTGGGTAGTACATTCGAAAATTTAAACTTAGAAGTAACTTAGGGAGCCGGGAGTTTTTCATTTTTATTCATACGGTCAGATGATAGTTGAAGTCTGTTCGCATTGAGTTTGTCGAGATATCAATGGATGGATGCATCGCTAACGACAAGCTTAGGCCGAAAGGAAATTGATACTTCGATCGGGCCGGAACAATAGTTTAGATGAGTGTTTTAAGATTGCGTGCCACTTTTAAAATATTTTCATATAGATGAGATGTTGTTTTTTTATAAATAAAAAAAATGATAATATTAGTTTCAGATTAATTCGGGGGAACACATCCTGTTGGATGTGTGTGTATGACTAGAATCGCAATCATGAATCAAAAAGGTGGTGTCGGTAAGACAACCACAGCTTTAAATTTGTCCGCAGCTATTTATCGTTGCGGCGGCAATTCAATGATGCTGGATATGGATCCGCAGGCGCATTTAACAAGCGCGCATCCCGCACCGGTGAATAATTCCGAGGCTAGCCTTTTTGGCTTTTATCAAAATAACCTGCCATTAAACCAGCTGCTTATTGAGTGGGATAATGTTGGAAAATTAATATGTTCCCACAGGGAGCTCATTAAAGTTGAAACCAGCTTTGGTAAAGGGCCTTCGATTTTGAATCGCTTAAAAATCGGGTTAAGTGATTTAGAAAGCGATCAACCTGGATTGGTGACCCTGATTGATTCCTCTCCAAACTTGGGCGTACTTACATTAAGTGCAATTTTTGCTGCCGACCTTGTTATTATTCCTATTTCTTCAGACTTTCTTTCGATTAACGGCGCAAAGAAAATCGAGCATACTTTGAATGCCTTGGAGAAGGTACTCAAGAAGAGGGTGGAAAGACGTTACCTGTTAACCAAGTATGATAAAAGGCGGCAGATGTCTTCGCAGGTTTTTAATATAGCAAAAACGTATTTTGGTGAAGATGTGCTTGATTTGGTTATCAGTGAGAATGTAGATCTGGCCAAGAGCATCAATGAGGGTAAAGATATTTTCAGTTATAACAGTAAATGTACCGGCGCCCTGAATTACAGTGAGCTTTATCAGCATTTACTAAGTCAGCAATTGATATAAACAAGCTCACCCCCCAACTGCTATTCGGTTCTTGTAATCAGATCCAGCACTTTATCGAAGTCTGTAGAGTCCTGTTTCAGGTTATCTTCAATGCTCCATTCAGTCACCTCGCAATACCGATACATCTGATCCAGTTTACTGCGCGCATTTTCAAAATCAATGCCGGCAATCACCAGCTTATCAATCACAATATTATTGCGCGTGACAATCTTGAATTTGTATTTATTCATAGTATTCATCAATATGCTTCACTTTAAATAATAAAAAGGTTAAGGGCGGTAAGCGTGAGACCCCTAAAGTTAGGTGCCGTTGTTTTTTTGCAACAAGTGGTAAAAATAATACAAAACCAAATGCAATTTTATTATTTAATCAGTAGAATTGAAACAAATGAAATAATTTTTCATTAAATTCAATTTATTAAGGTGGAAAATATGAACAAGATATTAATGGTGGCAATGTTGGCCGCAGCATTCGCAGCGCCGAATGCATATGCTGGGAAAATGAATGAATCTGGCTTTAATCTTGGTGTTAATGCGGGATGGTTACATGGTAAATCTACCCAAAAGGTTACTGACTGGGAAGGCGATAGTGATTATGACGGTCTGAAAGTGCGTGAAAGTGATAACGCCGGCCTGATTGGCATTCAATTGGGTTATAGACATGTAAAAAATGACTTCATGATTGGTGTTGAGGGTGATTACCAGTTTACGAATATAAAAAATAATAATACTGGCGCCCCATACTACCCAGGTGTTCCTTTTTATGATTCCGAATATGCTTCAGCAAATATAGGTGAAGATGTCGATAGATTCGCAACACTGCGACTTAAGGCAGGCTATGTGGTTAATCCAGAAACGATGGTATATGTGACTGGTGGCTATGCATACACCAAAGGAGATGTAAAATTGTATGATGGCGATGGTAATGTAGGTCACTCTGGTAAAGATAAGGTCGGTGCGGATGGTTGGACTGCTGGATTCGGTGTTGAGAGGTCAATAACTGACAACATCTCAATCAAAGGTGAATACTTGTATTTAAGAACCCATGCAAATGCTCACACCTATAATCCTGATGAAGATGAAGACTATTACGCCAAGAATACCTTCAAAGCAAATCTTCTTAGAGTTGGCGTGAATTACAATTTCTAATATTTGTTTAAGTATCAAGCGGCAATAAAAAAGCCTGACATAAGTCAGGCTTTTTTATTGCCGATGGGAGTGGTGGATTTAAGTGATCGCTAAGGCTGGGAGCGTATATTTCTTACTAATATCTTATCCCATAGAGCTATCCTTAAATGATAAATATGATAAATATCACATTTATGATAAAATTCAAGATAGATTTATCATAGATTCTAATTTCATTTTTTTGGGGGTTGGCAATGAAAAGAAAAAGTTTAAGTATCGCTGTGCAGATGGCCTTGGCGTCATTTGTTGCTGTGAATGCGAGCAGCGCATTTGCAGATTATGCGGTTGGTGTAGATGCAAGCAGTGATGCTGCTGTTTATGCGGGCTCTGGTAGTGCGCAGGCGGCCTCGGCTGCGGCAACAGATTATGAGTCTGATACTACGGGTTGGCCAGGAGTAGGGAGCCCAGCAAGTGTGTCCCCATTGGCAACTACTTCTGCAACTGTTGACCCTAGTATGGGTGCTACGGCTAATGAAACTTC
>JALRGX010000131.1 GCA_023259635.1 Methylotenera sp.
CCCTGGAAATCCTGCAGGGCCAGGGTTAGGGCATGACGCATCTCAAGATCCAGATGGTTAGTCGGCTCATCCAGCAATAGCAAATTCGGGCGCGTCCATATTAACAACGCTAGTGCCAGCCGTGACTTTTCACCGCCTGAAAAATTGGCACAGGGCGATCTTGCCATATCGCCCTTAAAATCAAACCCACCAAGGTAATTAAGGTGCTCCTGCTCACGCGTCAGCGGATCCAGCTTCATCATGTGTTGCAGCGGTGACTCATCAGGACGCAATTGCTCCAGCTGGTGCTGTGCAAAGTAGCCTATATTCAGATCCTTGCCTTCCACACGCTTGCCGGACATCGGTTCCAGCTCATGAGCCAGCAATTTGATCAGGGTCGTCTTACCTGCCCCGTTCTTGCCCAGCAAACCGATACGCTCACCCGGCCTGACTGCAAGCTCGATATTACTAATCAACGGCTGGCTGCCATAGCCTACACTCATGCCATCCAACACCAAAAGTGGATCAGGCGCAGCAATCGGCGCCCTGAACTCAAAGCTGAATTGCGAGTCCACATGCGCAGCCGAGATCATTTCCATGCGCTCCAGAGCCTTGATACGACTTTGTGCCTGACGCGCCTTGGTGGCCTGGACGCGGAAACGGTCAATATAACTTTGCAGATGCGCTACTTTACGCTGCTGTTTCTCAAACATCGCCTGCTGCAAGGCAAGTTTCTCAGCACGCTGGCGCTCGAAATCCGAATAACCACCACGGTATAAGGTAAGTGTCTGCTGTTCTATATGGGCGATGTGATTCACGATCGCATCCAGGAAATCCCGGTCATGCGAAATCAGGAACAAGGTGCCGCGATAGCTTTGCAGCCAGCTTTCCAGCCAGATTACGGCATCCAGGTCCAGATGGTTGGTAGGCTCATCCAGCAGCAGCAAGTCTGAGCGGCACATCAAAGCGCGCGCCAGATTCAGGCGCACACGCCAGCCGCCGGAAAATGTAGAAACCGGCTGCTGCAACGCCGCCTGGCTAAACCCCAGACCATTCAATAACTCAGCCGCGCGCGCCTTGGCACTATAACCGTCAACATCAGCCAAACGCTGGTGTAATTCGGCAATCAGTTCCCCTTGATGGTTGGCCTCGGCTTTTGCAAGAGCAGCCTCAATTTCACGTAACTCCACGTCACCATCCAGCACGAACTCAATCGCCGGCATAGGCAATGCCGGTGTCTCCTGCGCCACATGTGCCACCACCCAGCTTGCAGGCATTTCAAAATCACCTTTTTCAGGGTGAAGCTCGCCGCGCAGCATGGCAAAAAGCGATGACTTACCCGCGCCATTGGCGCCGGTAAGGCCGACTTTATGGCCCGGGTGCAACTGCATGGAGGCACCCTCAATCAGTATCTTTGTACCACGGGTTAATGTGAGCTGTTTAAATTGAATCAAATGACAATACTCTTGAAAATAACGACAAATCCTGTCGAAAACCCGCTATTCTAAATGATTAAAGCAAGAGCTCTCATAAATCTTTCATACTTGCCGTATAAAATGCACCAGCCATTAGTCTGATTTTACATAGTATTTACATCTGAAATACCTTGCAAAACATACTTGCCGGCTAATATTGCAGTAAAATGTACCTCATTAAATAACACAAATAAAACTGATCGAACAATGCTTAAGAAATCCATGCTCCGACTAAGCCGTTTATTAATATGGCTTGCCGGGGCAATGTTAACCATCATGCTGATTGCGGCATTGACTATTCAATTCTGGGTCATGCCCAATATTGGCCGCTACAAGAATGATATCGCATCATTTGCGGCTCAGGCTGTTCAAAGAAAGGTCGAAATCGGCGGCATCAGGGCAAGTTGGCGTGGGCTTAACCCGCATCTTACTCTAAACAACATCGATATCTTTGATGCCGAAAACCGCCATGCATTACGCCTAACCCAAACTGACGTTCTAGTATCATGGTTTAGCATACCCATGCTTGAGCCACGCCTGGCAAAGCTTGCCATTCATTCACCGGAGCTTACTGTCCGCCGCACGAGCAACGGGGAAATCTTTGTTGCCGGAATCAGCATGAGTGGTGAATCAAAACCTGCTTTACCTAACTGGCTATTAAGACAAAATACGGTGGATATTAATCAGGCCAAAATTATCTGGCTGGATGAAAAACGTAACGCGCCTGCACTCAGCCTCGATAACTTCAATTTACAGTTGCATAGTCCACTATGGAGAGGTCTGGTTAAAAACCATAGCTTTCAATTGAGCACCATCCCTTCTGCCGGCACTAATAACCCCATACTTGTGAATGGCAGTTTTTATGGTGACGATGTCAGTAAAATCCAGGAATGGGACGGCCACTTCGATCTGCAATGCAAGAATACCAATTTAGCAGCATTCAAAACCTGGGTTGATTATCCAGTTGACGTGCATGCCGGTATTGGCAGCGCTGATGTTCGGGTCAAGTTCAAGAATCATGAATTGCAATCCATCACTACCAATGTCGACATTCATGAACTGCAAGTGCAAGCCAAACCAAATGTTGCGCCAGTAAATCTGCGCAAACTTAGCGGTAACCTCAACTGGGAAAACCTGAAAAAATTCCATCTCATTGGTGCCGCTACAGGCCAAACCGGCTATATCATCAGTGTTGATAAGTTATCTGCCAATGCCGATAACGGGCTTAATCTGAAAGACCTGAAAGCCGACTATACATACACGAATACTGGCAAGCAAACCTTTAACCTTGAGCTTGCAAGCTTCAACCTGGCTAGCGTGCATGAATATCTTGCGATTCTGCCTTTGCCGGAGACCTTACAGCAGCGCATAACTACGGCAACACCTCATGGCGTGCTTGAAAACCTGGAAGTATATTGGGAGGCCCTGAACAATAAAACCACTGCTTATCGCATCAACTCAAAACTCGACCATTTGAGCATGAGCGCCCAGGAACAAATACCCGGCTTTACCAATTTATCAGGTGAATTAAAGGCCAGCCAGGGCGGCGGACACCTACTGCTGGATTCTGCCGATAGCCAGCTTGACTTCAAAAGCCTGTTGCGCTGGCCTATACCTGTAGACCGGCTCAAGGGAAAAGTCAGCTGGGATATTAAAGACAAGGCCACTGAAATTAATGTAAATAACCTGGATATTAGCAACCCTCATTTATCAGGGACAGTAAATGCCAGTTACATCATGGACAATA
>JALRGX010000040.1 GCA_023259635.1 Methylotenera sp.
CCCGTGATATTGGTTCGGGTCCACGGGCGGTTGCAAACGCATGTGGTGCAAACAATCTGCCATTAGTCGTTCCATGTCATCGTGTAGTAGCCAAGAACGGTCTTGGTGGATTTATGCAGGGTAAAGAGAATGGCCTGCTTATTAAGCAATGGCTGTTAAAGCATGAAGGTGTAAGCCTGCCAGGAGATAAAAGTGGGTGAGCAGACACTTGCGCCGGATAATGGTGCAGAACTGGATATGTTCATCGATCATCTCTGGCTGGAAGATGGCCTGTCTAAAAACACGCTGGAAAGTTATCGTCTCGATTTAACCAGCTTTGCGCTTTGGCTGCAGACTCAGCATAAGCACTTACTAAGTGTAGCGCAGGCTGATATTCAGCAATATCTTGCAGTCAAATTCCCGCAAAGCAAGCCGCGTAGTATTAGCCGCCTGATCGCCAGCCTGCGGCGCTTTTACCGGTATTGCCTGCGTGAAAATAAAATTAGCATAGATCCAACGCTACAGATTGAATCCCCCAAACTGCCACGTAGTTTGCCCAAGAGCCTGAATGAGGATGAGGTGATAGCTTTGCTTAATGCACCCAACCTGGATGAGCCGACAGGTTTGCGCGACAGGGCAATGCTGGAATTGCTTTATGCCTGTGGATTACGGGTATCTGAGCTGGTTTCCATCAGGACGACAGAAGTCAGTATCAGTGATGGTGTCGTGCGCGTCACTGGTAAAGGCAGTAAAACCCGTTTGGTACCGATGGGTGAAGAAGCCGCGGACTGGATAGCGCGATATTTACGTGAAGCACGGTCGCAAATATTGCAAAAACGCCTGTGTGATGCCTTGTTTGTGACTAACCGCGGTGAGGCAATGACGCGGCAGGCATTCTGGTACCTGATCAAGCGCTATGCATTGTTGGCAGGGATTATCAAGCACATGTCGCCGCATGTGCTGCGTCATGCTTTTGCCACGCATTTGTTGAATCATGGAGCAGATTTGCGTGTAGTGCAGATGCTGTTGGGGCATTCGGATATTTCAACGACACAGATTTATACGCATGTGGCGCGGGAGCGGTTGAAGAAACTGCATGCGCAGCATCATCCGCGAGGCTAGTATTGTGCCGTCATTCCAGCGAAAGCTGGAATCCAGTTTCTTGCTGAGTTTTGTCGGGGGTAGCCCGACAGCTAGTTACTTTCTTTTAACTGCCTGAAAAGAAAGTAACCAAAGAAAACGGCACCCCAACACTACGGGCTTCGCCTTCCCTGCGCTACTCGCCATAAAGGGCAGCAATCGGAGACCGCAAGGGTCTTCCCCGTCATCACGAATTGCTAAAGCAATTGTTCTGACGTGAAAACTCGCCCAATTAAATCTTTGGGCTCAAACAGCTGATTGCTGAAAATACCCTTTATGCCTGCGTTGCTTGGCGTGGTGTAGGGGGTGAGGTGCTAATGTTAATTGGTCAATTTAGGTGAAATTTTTAACTGATTTTACTTCTCTCAATAACCACTCCCAAAGCCTTCAGCCCAGGTAATATTGATGGCTTGGCCACTTTAACTTTCACATTCAGTGCATTAAATTCTTTTAAAATTAATTGGCAAATATGTTCGGCAAGTGCTTCTACCAGTTGAAAGCTGTTTTCTTTAAGGGCGGTGCGTACACGTTCTACCACCTCGCCGTAGTCTATGGTGTCGGCGACATTGTCACTTTTGCAGGCTTTGCTTAAATCGTAGCCGATTTCAATATCGAGAATAATGGTTTGTTCAACCATGCGTTCCCATTCCGGTACGCCGAGTTTGGTTTGTACTTTGACTTCGCTTAAAAAGATTATGTCCATAATGACTTGTAGAGCCTTATTTTAATGTCGTCATTCCCGCGAAGGCGGGAATCCAGTAATATCTGAAATATTAAACCACAATTTATTATATATTGCG
>JALRGX010000043.1 GCA_023259635.1 Methylotenera sp.
ACTGTCTGCGTTCGCGCGCCTTGTCTTGACTTGATTTTGCAATGAAGTGGCTAGCAGATGATTTTTGCATGTATATAGATCATCTTTAATTTAATCCGAAAGAAAAATATAGCATTATCATGCCTAAACCCCGGCAAGCCCTGTTAATTGCAGCAGCCCTTTTTTGCACCTATTTTATCTGGGGTTCAACCTATCTCGCTATTCGTTTTGGTATTGAAAGTTTTCCGCCATTTATGATGGCTGGTGTGCGTTTCACAATAGCTGGTGCAATCTTGTATGTGGTGATGCGTTATGCAGGTGCGCCCAATCCTGATAGGCGGCAATGGTTGGGAGCCGGTATAGTGGGCTTGTTGTTGCCGGCTTTGGGAAACGGTACGGTCTGCTATGTGCAGCAAACCGTGTCTTCCAGCGTCGCAGCACTGTCGATTGCCACGGCACCGATCTGGATGGCGGTTTTTGCTTCAATCTGGGGGCATAGAATTATCGCTAAAGAATGGCTTGGGATTGCCATTGGCCTGGTAGGGATTATTTTGCTTAACATGGGCGGCAGTTTTAGCGGTGATTATCTGAGTGCGTTTCTGCTGATTTTTGCTGCTGCAAGCTGGTCTTTCGGCTCGGTTTGGGGCAAGCATCTGCCAATGCCGCAAGGCTTAATGGCAAGCGCTGCGCAGATGCTGGCGGGCGGCTTGGCATTGCTTATTACTAGTGCGATAAGCGGTGAAACATGGCCTCAGGCCATCAGCGCAAAATCATGGGGGGCGATGCTATTTTTAATCGTGCTAGGCTCTCTGGTGGCCTACAGTGCATACCAGTATTTATTGCACACAGTGCGCCCACTGGTAGCCAGCAGTAATACTTTTGTAAACCCGATAGTGGCATTTGCGGTAGGCATCTGGTTTGCCGGCGAACACGTGACAAGCTCGGAATTGATTGCGCTGGCTGTTATTCTAGTCGGCGTGTTTTTAGTACTCTCAGCAACTCAACACAATGAAATTTAACATGGCTCAAAACAATACACAGAATCTGGCTTTATTTGACTTGGATAACACACTGCTTGCCGGTGATAGCGACTATAACTGGAGTCTGTTTTTAATCAACGAAGGCTTGCTCGATGGCGCATCCCACCAGGCGCGTAATGAGCAGTTCTATCAGGATTACAAAAACGGCACGTTGGATATTTATGCATTTCTGGAATTTCAGCTAAAACCGCTTAGCCAGCACCCTAAGAAGTTTCTGGATGAATTGCACCTGAAATATATGGAAAAAGTCATTCGCCCCATGATGACGCAAAAGGCGCAGGATTTGGTGAACAAGCATAAAGCGGCGGGTGATCTGTGCCTGGTGATTACGGCCACCAACAGTTTTGTAACGACGCCAATTGCTGCTGCGTATGGCATCGACAACTTAATCGGTACGGATCCGGAAATGGTTGATGGTGAATATACTGGCGGTGTGAGCGGTGTGCCAAGCTTTAAGGAAGGTAAGGTAACGCGAATCAATCAGTGGCTGGCAGAGCGCGGTACGGCTTTGACTGATTATGCAACCAGTTACTTTTACAGTGACTCACATAACGATCTGCCATTAATGAAGCTTGTGACCAATCCGGTGGCTGTCGATCCGGATGAGGTTTTATCTGATTATGCCAAACAGCAGGGCTGGCCGGAAATAAGCCTTCGTTAACTTTGATCGAATTTCCTTAAAAATTATAGGTATGGGCAAGGTCACATTAATCTTGCCCATTTTTGATTAACAAGCGTGTTTATCTGCCCAGCAGAATTTCAGAAACAAACTTGCTGCCGACATAGGCTAATAGCAGTAAGACAAACCCAATCAGCGTCCATCTAATCGCCTTGAGTCCACGCCACCCATATTGATATCTACCAAATAATAATGCTGCGTATATGAACCAGCTGGCAATAGAAAATATGGTTTTGTGGTTGAAAGCCAGCGGTTTGTGAAAAATTTCTTCAGAAAACCACATGCCGCTGATGAGTGTGATGGTAAGTAGCGCAAACCCTAGGCCGATAATCCTAAATAGCAATGACTCCATCATCATTAGTGGAGGAAAGCTTGGTAGACTGATAAATGTACTTTTATGATGCAGGCTACGCTCGGCAATTGCCATTAACACAGCGTGTAGCGCTGCAAAAGTAAATAAACTATATGCAATCATTGCTACCCATACGTGTGCAATAAACAGTGTGTTGTCAGCGTCCGGTAATAAATGATGATCTCCAAAGAATGCCGGTAATATTGCAAATAATGCTGCTGGCGGCAATACAAAGGCCTGCAGGCTGTGCAGTTGGTGGTTTCGATCCGTTACCCAGTAGATTAAAACGGTGAGCCAAAGTATCGCCGACACGGATTCATAAAAGCCCAGGTTGAATCCTGTGGAAAAAATGCTCTGATGCAGGAGCCAGCCATGCACCAGCAAGCCTAAGGCAATCATTGCTGAATGTAGTTTCAGGTGCGCATTTTTTTCAGGTGATTTAGGCGCACCCCAGAAATCGGCAGCTACTGCCAGATAAACAAATACAACGACCAGATAAGGAATGAATTTTTGCATGGTGTAATTATGGCGCAAATGTGAGGTAAAGATAATAGGACATTTCTATAAATTTATATTTTGGGCGCATTACTGCGTTGCGCGGTACTCGGAGCCTCGTTGTATAACGCATACTATCTTGGCTCCTATGTCGTGAGCGCTTTGTACTGCATCCCAAACTCTATATTTATAGAAGCGCCCTCCCGCTTGATGTAAAATTGAATCTTAAATGATGTATAGAGTATAAAAATGCTAGAAAACCTAACCGGACGCCTGCAGGGCGTCATTAAAAACTTACGTGGTCAAGCCCGCCTGACAGAGGACAATATTGCTGACGCCATGCGTGAAGTGCGTATGGCATTATTGGAAGCTGACGTTGCTTTACCTGTAGTAAAAGACTTCATCGCTGCGGTTAAGCAGCGTGCGCAGGGTAAGGAAGTATTGCAGAGCCTGACACCAGGGCAGGCCGTGATTGAAGTCGTAAATGACGAACTTACCGCGCTGATGGGTAAAGCCAATGTGGGCTTGAATCTGGCAGCAGTACCGCCGGCAATTATTCTGATGGCAGGTCTGCAGGGTTCAGGTAAAACCACCACATCTGCAAAACTGGCCAAATTACTTAAAGAGCAGAAAAAGAAAGTATTGCTGGCAAGTGCCGACGTCTATCGTCCCGCCGCGATAGAACAATTAAAGACATTGGCCAAGCAGCTTGAGGTTGAGTGTTTTGACAGTAATGCCGGCCAGAAGCCAGCCGATATTGCCAGTGCGACATTAGACTTTGCAAAACGCGGTTATTACGATGTCGTAATTTTCGATACCGCAGGTCGCCTGGGTATTGATGAAGCCATGATGGCTGAGATCAAAGCCCTGCATGCGCAATTGAATCCAATCGAAACTTTGTTTGTGGTGGATGCAATGCAAGGGCAAGATGCGATTAACACCGCAAAAGCCTTCGGTGACACTTTGCCGCTCACAGGTGTGATTCTTACCAAGCTGGATGGTGACTCTCGTGGCGGTGCGGCGTTATCAGTACGCCATGTGACAGGCAAGCCGATTAAGTTCATCGGTGTCAGTGAGAAAGTCGATGGGCTGGAGCCATTCTACCCGGACCGTATGGCATCACGCATATTGGGCATGGGTGACGTACTCGGTTTGATCGAGCAGGCACATAAAAATGTCGATATGGCAGAAGCGCAGAAGCTGGCTGATAAAGTTAAGTCAGGCAAAAACTTTGACCTGGATGATTTCAAGGCGCAAATGTCACAAATGCGCAAAATGGGCGGCATGGGAGCGCTCATGGATAAAATGCCTTCGCAGATTGCAGGCATGGCCGCCAAGGTCAATCCGGATGATGCGGACAAGAGTTTGCGTCGTATCGAAGGCATTATCAATAGCATGACTCCCTTAGAGCGTCGCAAACCTGAAATTATCAAAGCCACCCGTAAAAAGCGCATTGCTGATGGCTCAGGTGTCCAGGTGCAGGAAGTAAACCGCTTGCTGAAACAGTTTGAAGAAACGCAAAAAATGATGAAAATGTTCAGCAAAGGCGGCATGGCAAAAATGATGCGTAGCATGGGCGGGCTAATGGGCGGAAAGCTGCCCGGTATGCGTTGATTAAAAATAAGGCAATTTAGCGGTGAATTCTGACATGTACAAATTTTAGTTGGAGTCAATAAAAATAAATTCAATAAAAGTACAAAAAAATTCCATTTTGTCATTGACCAAGTGCGCAGTTTCCCCCATAATTGCGGCCTTTCCTGAGTGACACAAATCACTTGAGAAATAAATGGGGTGTTAGCTCAGCTGGTAGAGCAGCGGACTTTTAATCCGTTTGTCGTGGGTTCGATCCCCGCACACCCTACCAAGATATATAAGGCTTAGTCAGAAATGGCTAAGCCTTTTTCTTTTCTTGGCGTGACT
>JALRGX010000120.1 GCA_023259635.1 Methylotenera sp.
TTTCTTTGTCAATACAGTAGTGATCGCTGCTGTCAATGTTGTTTTACCGTGGTCAACGTGGCCAATTGTACCTACGTTTACGTGCGGCTTGGTCCGTTCGAATTTACCTTTTGCCATGATTATTTCCTTTTATAAACTTAATAATTAAATTAGTAATGTATTATTTTTTGTTCATTACAGCTTCAGCAACGTTACGTGGCGCTTCAGCATAATGCTTGAATTCCATGCTGTAGCTGGCACGCCCTTGAGACAAGGAACGCACAGTAGTTGCATAACCAAACATTTCAGACAATGGCACTTCAGCACGAATTGCTTTACCACCACCAGCCATGTCTTCCATGCCCTGGATCATACCGCGACGTGATGATAAGTCACCCATCACATCACCCATGTACTCTTCAGGCGTTTCAATTTCAACCGCCATAATAGGCTCAAGCAACACCGGATCAGCTTTACGCATACCGTCTTTGAAACCCATAGAAGCAGCCATCTTAAACGCGTTCTCGTTAGAGTCAACGTCATGGTATGAACCGTCAAACAATGTCACTTTCACGTCAACCACTGGGAAGCCCGCCAAGACACCTGAAGGAATAGTCTCGCGCAGACCTTTTTCAACAGCAGGGATAAATTCACGAGGAACCGTACCGCCCTTGATTTGATCCACAAACTCAAAGCCTTTACCAGCCTCGTTTGGTTCCATGATCAACCATACGTGACCATACTGACCCTTACCACCCGATTGCTTAACGAACTTGCCTTCAACTTCAACCTTCTTCTTAATCGCTTCGCGATAAGCAACTTGTGGCGCACCAACACTAGCTTCAACGTTGAATTCACGACGCATACGATCAACAATAATATCCAAGTGCAACTCGCCCATACCAGAAATAATGGTTTGACCTGATTCCTCATCAGAACGCACGCGGAATGAAGGGTCTTCCTGAGCCAAACGACCCAGCGCAATACCCATTTTCTCTTGGTCAGCCTTTGTTTTAGGCTCCACAGCAACGTGAATAACCGGATCAGGGAAGACCATACGCTCCAGAATGATCGGCTTATCTGTTGAACAGAGAGTCTCACCTGTAGTCACATCTTTCAAACCAATCGCTGCCGCAATATCACCTGCCACAACCTCATCAACCTCTTCACGGTTATTAGCATGCATTTGGACGATACGACCGATACGCTCTTTACGACCCTTAACTGAGTTATAAACAGTATCACCTTTATTCAAAACACCTGAATAAACGCGAATAAATGTTAACTGACCTACAAACGGGTCGGTCATCAATTTAAACGCCAGTGCTGACAGACCTTCTTTATCATCAGCTTTACGGGTAATAGCATTACCATCTTCATCTTCGCCTGAAACATCAGGAATATCAACAGGTGACGGCAAGAAATCAATTACAGCATCCAACATACGTTGAACACCCTTATTCTTGAAAGCTGTACCACACAGCATTGGCTGGATTTCAGTAGCAATAGTACGTGTACGCAAACCCAAAATAATATCCGCCTCAGACAAATCACCTTCTTCCAGGTATTTATTCATCAGCTCTTCACTAGCTTCAGCTGCAGCTTCAACCATGTTTTCACGCCATTTATTAGCAGTTTCAACCAAGTCAGCAGGAATATCACCGTATTCAAACTTCATACCTTGTGAAGCTTCATCCCAGATGATTGATTTCATCTTAATCAGGTCAACCACACCAGTAAAAGTATCTTCACGACCGATTGGAATAACGATAGGCACAGGGTTTGCCTTTAGACGGGTACGCATCTGGTCAACAACTTTATAAAAGTCAGCACCTGAGCGGTCCATTTTGTTTACAAATGCCAAACGCGGCACTTTGTATTTTGTTGCCTGACGCCATACAGTTTCTGACTGCGGCTGCACACCACCCACAGCACAGTAAACCATACACGCACCATCCAGAACGCGCATTGAACGCTCTACTTCGATAGTAAAGTCAACGTGGCCTGGGGTATCAATAATATTAAAGCGATGTTCTGGACGAGCATTATCCATACCCTTCCAGAAACAGGTTGTGGCTGCAGAAGTAATAGTAATACCACGCTCCTGCTCTTGCTCCATCCAGTCCATGGTGGCCGCGCCATCATGCACTTCACCGATCTTATGATTTACACCTGTGTAATACAAAATACGTTCTGTGGTAGTTGTTTTACCAGCATCAATGTGTGCGCTAATACCAATATTACGGTAGCGTTCAATAGGGGTTTTACGAGCCACGGCTATTACCTTTGCTTAAATATTATTACTTAAAATTCTTAAAGAACAGTTTACAAAAAACAAATGTACCTTTTATGAAAGGTACATTCTGTCAATTAAAATCTAAAGTGTGAGAACGCTTTATTCGCCTCTGCCATACGATGAACTTCTTCACGTTTCTTCATCGCAGAACCACGGCCTTCTGAAGCCTCAATCAACTCAGCAGCCAAACGCAAGCCCATTGATTTCTCACCACGCTTACGTGCAGCATCGCGCAACCAGCGCATCGCCAAAGCACTACGGCGGCTAGGGCGCACTTCTACAGGCACTTGATAGTTAGCACCACCAACACGACGACTCTTAACCTCAACCAATGGACGCAGGTTAGATAGCGCCAATGTAAACACCTCCAAAGCATCCTTGCTTGTTTTGCTAGCAACCTGGTCAAAAGCGCCGTACAAAATGCGCTCTGCAACAGACTTCTTACCACCTGTCATCAATACATTTACAAATTTAGACACCTCTTGGCTGCCGAATTTTGGATCCGGCAAAATGTGGCGCTTGGGGACTTCTCTACGTCTTGGCATAATCTTCTCTATTCTCTTTTATGTTTTGCTAGCAACTGCTCAAGCAAGGCTTTCGGTTAGCCGCTATATTAAAAAACCAGACCACTAACGGTCTTTAATTACTTCTTAGCATCCTTAGGACGCTTAGCACCGTATTTAGAACGTGACTGCTTACGATCTTTAACACCTGCAGTATCCAAACTACCGCGCACCATATGGTAACGCACACCTGGCAAGTCTTTTACACGACCGCCACGCAGCAATACCACGCTATGCTCTTGCAAGTTATGGCCTTCACCGCCGATATAGCTAATTACCTCATAGCCATTTGTCAGGCGCACTTTTGCAACCTTACGCAAAGCTGAGTTTGGCTTTTTAGGTGTAGTAGTGTAAACACGAGTGCAAACACCACGTTTTTGTGGGCAAGCTTCAAGTGCTGGCACTTTGCTCTTGGTGACCACTTTAACGCGTGGTTTACGTACTAACTGATTGATGGTTGGCATTGCCTGTAACCTCTAATGTTGTTCTCTAAAAATTAATTTATTTCAAAATCTAAAAAATAGACTAGGATGGCGTTAAAGACAATAACACCATCCTGAAAAACTCAGCATTCTATTTAGCCTGACTTTTATTGTCAAGACTTAAATTATCTGATTTATTCTGCGTCTATTTCACCGCCTACTTCTGATACTACTTCTTCTGCAGCTACTTCAGCATCTGAAACCACCGAATCAACTACTGGCTGTGCAACTGGCACGCCGCCGGCAACCGCTGCACGCTTGCGTGCTTCGTGGTAGGCCAGGCCAGTACCCGCTGGGATCAAGCGGCCAACAATTACGTTCTCTTTCAGACCACGCAAGTCATCACGTTTACCCAGAATTGCTGCCTCTGTCAGTACACGCGTTGTTTCCTGGAATGACGCAGCAGAGATGAACGAGTCTGTTGATAATGATGCTTTAGTAATACCAAGCAACACATATTCAAACTGCGCAGGACGTTTGTCCTGTGCGATTACCTGCTCGTTCTCTGTCAGCAAATCAGCACGCTCAACTTGCTCACCAAGGATGAAGCTTGTATCACCGGCATCAGTTACACGAACACGACGCAACATTTGACGCACGATAACTTCAATATGCTTGTCATTAATCTTAACGCCCTGCAAACGGTAAACGTCTTGTACTTCATCAATGATGTAACGTGCCAGAGCTTCACGACCTTGCAAGCGCAAGATATCTTGCGGATCAGCCGGACCGTCAACTATCACCTCACCCTTGGTTACCACTTGACCGTCATGTGCTGTCACGTGCTTATCTTTAGGGATCAGGTATTCATTTGATACGCCGTCCAAATCAGTAATCACCAAACGTTGTTTACCCTTGGTGTCTTTACCGAACGATACAGTACCGGTAACTTCTGCCAGCATACCTGCATCTTTTGGTGAACGTGCCTCGAACAATTCGGCAACACGTGGAAGACCACCGGTAATATCACGGGTTTTAGATGATTCTTGCGGCACGCGAGCCAATACCTCACCCACACCCACTTCCTGACCATCTTTAACAGTAATGATACAACCGATCTGAAACGTCACGTTAACTGGTTGATCGCCGCCTGCGAGCTTAACCTCAACGCCGTTTGCATCGAGCAATTTCACTTGTGGGCGCAAGCCTTTCGTTTGACCGGCACGTTGCTTAGGATCAATGACCACCAATGATGACAAACCAGTCACGTCATCGATCTGTTTGGCTACAGTGATACCTTCTTCAACGTTTTCAAACTTAACAAAACCCGCGTACTCAGTAATAATCGGACGTGTATGCGGATCCCATGTTGCAATTGCCTGACCAGCTTTAATTGCCTTACCATCAGTGATTTGCAATGTTGCACCATATGGCACTTTATGACGCTCACGTTCACGGCCATTTTCATCAGCGATGACAACCTCGCCATTACGCGAAATCACTACTTGTTCATTGCGTACATTGGTTACGTAGCGCATCGTAGATGTGAAGTTCAACACACCGTTAGATTTACTCTCAACCTGGGATACTGAAGCCGCACGTGAAACCGCACCACCGATATGGAACGTACGCATGGTCAATTGTGTGCCTGGCTCACCGATAGATTGTGCCGCAATCACACCCACTGACTCACCCTGGCTGATCAGCTTGCCGCGACCAAGGTCACGACCATAACATTTAGCGCAGATACCGTAACGAGTATCGCAAGTAAGTGCAGTACGCACTTTAACTTCATCGATACCTAATGCATCAATACGCTCGACTTCATCTTCTGTGAGCAATGTACCTGCTGGATAAATCACTTCCTGCGTTTCCGGATTGATGATATCCAACGCTGCAGTACGACCCAGGATGCGGTCATGCAACGGCTCAATGACTTCACCGCCTTTAACCAGAGCCTTAGTTACCAGACCATCAGTCGTACCGCAATCATGCTCGGTTACAACCAAGTCCTGTGTAACGTCTACCAGACGACGTGTCAGGTAACCAGAGTTCGCTGTTTTCAACGCGGTATCAGCAAGACCCTTACGTGCACCGTGTGTTGAAATAAAGTACTGCAACACGTTCAGGCCGTCACGGAAGTTCGCTTTAATCGGCGTTTCAATAATAGAACCATCCGGTTTCGCCATCAGGCCACGCATACCAGCCAGCTGGCGCACCTGGGCTGCTGAACCACGCGCACCTGAGTCGGCCATCATGTAAATAGCATTGAATGATTCCTGACGCATTACTTTACCAGCAGCATCTTTCACCTGATTACCATCGGCATCCAGCACGTCTTCTTCACGCAATTGTTTCATCATCGCGTCAGCAACTTTATCACCGGCACGGCCCCAGATATCCACCACTTTGTTATAACGTTCACCCTGTGTAACCAAGCCTGAAACGTATTGGTCTTCAATCTCTTTTACTTCCGCATCAGCTGCTGCAATCAACTGCTCTTTTTCTGTAGGTACTAACATATCGTTAATACTGATAGAAATACCCGCTTTAGTCGCGTATGAGTAACCTGTGTACATCAGCTTATCTGCGAAGATAACGGTTTCACGGATACCTACTTTACGGAAGCTGGTATTGATCAGCTTTGAAATTTCTTTCTTTTTCAACGCTTTATCGATAGTGCTGAATGGCATACCTGCTGGAAGAATTTCTGACAGCAATGCACGGCCAACTGTTGTTTCGTAACGTGTATTCTTCTCGGTTTTAACGCCATTCAGATCAAGATCGTACTCTTTAATACGCACAGTCACTCTAGCATGCAGATCAATCAGGTTCTGGTCAAATGCGCGCTGCACCTCTTTCACATCAGCAAAGCGCATACCCGTACCGCGCGCATTTACTTTTTCACGCGTCATGTAGTACAGACCCAACACAATATCCTGAGAAGGCACAATAATTGGCTCACCGTTTGCTGGTGACAACACGTTGTTTGATGCCAGCATCAAAGTACGTGCTTCCATTTGCGCTTCCAGACTCAATGGAACGTGAACCGCCATTTGGTCACCGTCAAAGTCGGCGTTGAACGCCGCACAAACCAACGGATGCAGCTGAATAGCCTTACCTTCGATCAGGATAGGCTCAAACGCCTGAATACCTAAACGGTGCAATGTAGGCGCACGGTTCAGCAGTACTGGATGCTCGCGGATTACGTCCTCGAGGATATCCCATACTTCTGGTCCTTCTTCCTCTACCTTTTTCTTGGCGGCTTTAATAGTTGTTGCCAAGCCTAATACTTCCAGCTTGTGGAAAATGAATGGCTTGAACAATTCAAGCGCCATTTTCTTAGGCAGACCACATTGATGCAATTTCAATTGCGGACCAACCACAATTACTGAACGGCCTGAGTAGTCAACACGCTTACCGAGCAAGTTTTGACGGAAACGGCCGCCTTTACCCTTGATCATGTCAGCAAGTGATTTGAGAGGACGCTTGTTAGCGCCTGTCATCACCTTGCCGCGACGACCATTGTCCAGCAATGAGTCCACAGCTTCTTGCAGCATACGTTTTTCGTTACGTACGATAATTTCCGGTGCTTTCAACTCTAACAAACGTTTCAAGCGGTTGTTACGGTTAATTACACGGCGATATAAATCGTTCAAATCTGAAGTTGCAAAACGGCCGCCATCCAATGGTACCAATGGACGCAATTCTGGTGGTAATACTGGCAAGATTTCCAGGATCATCCACTCTGGCTTAATACCAGACTTCTGGAATGCCTCTAACACTTTCAAGCGTTTGGCAATTTTCTTGATCTTGGCTTCAGAACCGGTAGCACTTAATTCTTGGCGCAGATTTGTGATTTCGCGCTCAATGTCCATTGTGCGCAGCAATTCACGAACAGCTTCAGCGCCCATGACTGCATTGAATTCATCACCATACTCTTCCACTTTCGCCAAGTAGTCATCTTCAGTCAACAACTGACCGCGTGTCAGCGGTGTCATACCTGGATCAACCACGATGAATGCTTCAAAATACAGTACACGCTCAATATCACGCAAAGCGATATCCAACACCATGCCCAAACGGCTTGGTAGTGATTTCAGGAACCAGATGTGTGCAACTGGTGATGCCAGGTCAATATGCCCCATGCGCTCACGACGTACTTTTGACAATGTCACTTCAACGCCGCATTTTTCGCAGATGACACCACGATGCTTCAAGCGTTTGTATTTACCGCATAAGCACTCGTAATCTTTGATCGGGCCAAAGATTTTTGCACAGAACAAACCATCACGCTCTGGTTTAAATGTACGGTAGTTAATGGTTTCTGGCTTTTTCACTTCGCCATATGACCATGAACGGATTTTTTCAGGTGAAGCTAACGCAATCTTGATTGCATCAAACTCTTCTTCTTGCGTTACCTGTTTAAATAAGTCTAATAGAGCTTTCATGTGAATTCTCTCCTGAATTAGTTGCGGTCTAGGTCAATGTCGATAGCGAGTGAACGAATTTCTTTCACCAGCACATTGAATGATTCAGGCATGCCTGCATCAATTTTGTGCTCGCCCTTGACGATATTTTCATATACTTTGGTACGCCCGGTGACGTCATCTGACTTCACTGTAAGCATTTCCTGCAAGGTATATGAAGCACCATAAGCTTCCAGTGCCCAAACCTCCATCTCACCAAAACGCTGGCCACCGAATTGCGCTTTACCACCCAATGGCTGTTGTGTAACCAATGAGTAAGGACCAGTTGAACGGGCATGCATCTTGTCATCAACCAAGTGGTGCAGTTTCAGGAAGTGCATATATCCCACTGTAACTGGACGCTCAAATGCATCACCGGTGCGGCCATCAAACAAGGTAACCTGTGTTTTGCCCGCATGGAATTGCAATTGTTTAGTACGCGCATCATCATCAGGGAATGCTAAATCCAGCATCTCTCTGATGTCTGACTCAGCTGCTCCATCGAACACTGGGGTTGCAAATGGCACGCCGTTTGTCAGGTTCTGTGCTAAATCCAGAATCTCAGCATCAGTGAAAGATTTGATATCTTCTTTCTTACCGGTACTGTCGTTGTAGATTTTCTCCAGGAATTTGCGAATTTCAGCAACTTTAACTTCCTGACGCAGCATTTCTTCAATGCGCAGACCCAAACCTTTAGCAGCCCAACCCAAATGCACTTCCAGGATCTGACCGATGTTCATACGTGAAGGAACGCCCAGTGGGTTCAATACGATATCCATTGGAGTACCATCAGCCATATGCGGCATGTCTTCTACCGGGCAGATTTTTGAAATAACACCCTTGTTACCGTGACGACCTGCCATCTTGTCGCCAGGTTGAATACGACGTTTAACAGCAAGGTAAACTTTTACCATTTTCTGTACGCCTGGTGGCAACTCGTCACCTTGTGTCAATTTACGTTTTTTCTCTTCAAAACGGTTGTCGAACTCGACACGAGCTTGCGACAGGCTGTCTTTCAGCTGTTCCAATTGGCGCGCGGTATCTTCATCTGCCAAACGAATGTCAAACCAGTCATAACGGCCAACGCTGTCAAGGTACTCACCAGCCAATGCCTCGCCTTTTTTCAGTTTGTTAGGACCACCGGTAGCAACTTTACCCTCAATCAGGCGGCGGATACGACCGAACGCATCATCTTCAACGATACGCATCTGGTCAGCCAGGTCTTTCTTATAGTGCGCCAACTGATCATCGATAATTTGCTGTGCACGTGCATCACGCTCGATACCTTCGCGTGTAAACACCTGCACGTCAATCACAGTACCGCTCATGCCAGAAGGCACGCGCAATGAAGTGTCTTTAACGTCAGATGCTTTCTCACCGAAAATTGCACGCAGCAATTTTTCTTCCGGTGTCAGTTGTGTCTCACCTTTAGGTGTCACTTTACCGACCAGAACGTCACCAGCTTCTACTTCAGCACCGATATGAATAATACCCACTTCATCCAGGCGGCTTAACATACGCTCGCTCAGGTTAGAGATATCCTGCGTAATTTCTTCAGCACCAAGCTTGGTATCACGCGCAACCACTGACAGCTCTTCAATATGAATTGAAGTGTAACGATCGTCAGCTACCACGCGCTCTGAAATCAGCACAGAGTCTTCGTAGTTATAGCCATTCCATGGCATAAAGCCAATCAACATATTCTGGCCAAGCGCCAATTCACCCATGTCAGTTGAGGCGCCGTCAGCAATCACGTCACCACGAGATAACATATCGCCAACATTCACTAATGGACGCTGGTTAATATTGGTGTTCTGGTTAGAACGTGTGTATTTAGTCAGGTTGTAGATATCAACGCCAACTTCACCGGCTTTAGCTTCCTCATCGTTTACACGAATAACGATACGGCCTGAATCAACATAATCCACAACACCGCCACGGCGTGCTGTAACTACAGTACCTGAGTCCACAGCCACTGTGCGTTCAATACCGGTACCAACTACCGGTTTCTCAGCACGCAGACATGGCACAGCTTGACGTTGCATGTTTGCACCCATCAATGCACGGTTCGCGTCATCGTGTTCGAGGAATGGAATCAGTGATGCAGCCACAGAAACAATCTGGCCTGGCGCCACGTCCATATATTGAACGCGGTCAGGCTGTGTCATGGTAAATTCATTGTGATGACGTGATGAAATCAAGTCATCAACCATCATATTTTTACTATCAAGATCTGTATTTGCCTGCGCGATCATGTACTGACTCTCTTCGATTGCAGAGAGATAGTCGATCGTATCTGAAACCTTGTTACCTTCAACGCGGCGATATGGAGTTTCCAGGAAGCCGTAATCGTTGGTACGCGCATAAAGCGCCAAAGAGTTGATCAGACCAATGTTTGGACCTTCCGGTGTTTCAATCGGGCATACACGACCGTAGTGTGTTGAGTGCACGTCACGCACCTCAAAACCAGCACGCTCGCGTGTCAAACCACCTGGGCCAAGTGCTGAAATACGGCGTTTATGCGTAATTTCTGACAATGGGTTAGTCTGGTCCATAAATTGTGACAATTGGCTTGAACCAAAGAACTCACGAATCGCACTTGATACCGGTTTAGCATTAATCAGGTCATGTGGCATCAAGTTATCTGACTCTGCTTGTGACAGACGCTCTTTAACTGCTCGCTCTACACGCACCAAACCAGTACGGAATTGATTTTCTGCCAACTCACCTACTGAACGGATACGACGGTTACCCAAATGGTCAATATCGTCAATCTCGCCATGGCCATTGCGCAACTCCAGCAATATCGCAATTACTGCCAAAATATCGTCATTTGACAGTGTGTTTGCACCTTCATCACCATGCGGGCCAACAGCCTCATAGAATCGTTTAATCCACTCAGACTGACGCTCTTCTGCTTTTTGCGGGAAGGCACGACGATTAAACTTCATACGGCCAACGCGCGACAGGTCATAGCGCTCTTCACTGAAGAACAAACCTTGGAACAAAGCTTCTACAGATTCTTCCGTTGGTGGCTCACCCGGGCGCATCATACGGTAGATAGCTACACGCGCGCTGTACTGGTCAGGAATTTCATCAATACGTAATGTCTGTGAAATGTAATCACCATGATCCAGATCATTTGAATACAAGGTCTTGATAGAAGCAATATTGGCATCAACCAATTTTTCTAATAGTGATTCTGTAATTTCATCATTTGCGTTTGCTACAACTTCGCCGGTTTCCTGATCGACAATAGTATTAGCCAGCGCACGCCCCAGAATAAAGTCTTGAGGAACAGCGATTTCACTCACACCAGCTTTTTCCATATCACGGATATGTTTAACTGTAATACGCTTATCTTTTGCAACGATGACTGTACCGTCTTTACCAATGATATCGAATTTAGCAACCTCACCACGCAAACGCTCAGGAACAATGGTAAATTCAACACCAGATTTACTGATATAGAACGTATCAAAGTCATAGAATGTTGAAATGATCTGCTCTGGCGTATAGCCCAGCGCTTTCAGCAAAATAGTAACCGGCATTTTACGACGGCGGTCAATACGGAAGTACAGGTAATCTTTAGGGTCAAACTCAAAGTCTAACCATGAACCGCGGTAAGGAATAATGCGTGCTGAAAACAACAGCTTGCCTGAGCTATGTGTTTTACCACGATCATGCTCAAAGAACACACCTGGACTACGGTGCAATTGTGAAACAATTACACGTTCAGTACCATTAATCACAAATGAGCCATTTTCAGTCATCAAAGGCAGTTCGCCCATGTAAACTTCTTGCTCTTTAACTTCTTTAACTGTCGGCTTTGACGCCTCTTTATCCATGATAGTCAAGCGAACTTTTACACGCAAAGGTGCAGCATAAGTCAAACCACGCTGCTGGCATTCTTTAACGTCAAAAGGTTCTGCACCCAGCTGATAACTCACGAAATCTAAACGTGCATTACCTGAGTGGCTGACAATTGGAAAAACTGAACTGAATGTTGATTGCAGACCATCTTCCGTGCGTTTATCCGCAGGAATGTCCGCCTGTAAAAAAGCCTTATAAGACTCCAATTGCATTGCAAGCAAATATGGAATCTCTTGTACACTTTCGCGCTTGGCGAAACTTTTACGAAGGCGTTTTTTTTCGGTGAAGGAATAGCTCATTGCATCTCCTAATGTTTGAGGGCAGAAATTAAAATACTTTTTTGCACTACATCCACTACGTAAGTATTTTCACCTCTAACCTCAGTCAAGATTTAACTGAAGTTATTGCTATCTATTACCTGATAGCAAAATTACAATTTGTTACACATTTGCGCCATTAGAAATGGCGAAGGCTGACGGTTACCCGTCAGCCTAATTCATACATTTAGTAATGTATTATTTGAGTTCGCCAGTTGCACCAGCTTCGATCAATTTCTTCAGTGCTGCATCAGCGTCGGCTTTTGAAACACCTTCTTTAATTACTTTTGGTGCGCCGTCAACCAAGTCTTTCGCCTCTTTCAAGCCTAAGCCTGTCAATTCGCGAACTGCTTTAATTACGTTAACTTTGCTTTCGCCAGCTGATGTCAACACAACGTTGAATTCAGATTGCTCAGCAGCAGCAGGAGCAGCGCCACCTGCAGCGCCACCAGCAGCAACTGCAACAGCAGCAGCTGATACGCCGAATTTTTCTTCGATTTCTTTGATGAATGCTGTTAACTCTAACACTGACATTGAGCCAACTGCGTCTAAAATATCTGCATTTGAAATTGCCATTTTAATATTCCCTAAAATTAATTAATGTTGCTTTGATTGGTTATCTTAATGAATTAAGCTGCTTCTTTAGCATCGCGAATTGCGGCGATAGCACGAGCGAACTTGGTCGGCACTTCGTTGAGTGTACCTGCAAGTTTTGACAACAATTCATCACGGCTCAATGTTGAGGCCAAGGCTTGAACGCCAGCTGCGTCCATCACTTGGTTTGGCATTGCGCCAGCTTTGATAACGATCTTGTCGTTAGTTTTAGCAAAGTTGTTGATAACTTTTGCTGCTGCAACTGCATCTGTTGAAATACCAAACACCAGCGGACCAACCATTGCGTCAGCTAAAGCTGCAAATGGTGTACCTTCTACTGCACGACGTACCAGAGTGTTTTTCAACACGCGCAAGTACACACCAGATTTACGAGCTTCTGCACGCAGTACGGTCATATCAGCCACACCGATGCCACGATACTCAGCAAGAACAATTGCTTGCGCCTGGGCAACTTGCGCACCAACTTCAGCAACGACTGCTTTTTTCTCTGTAAGATTTAGACTCAAGGTCTTTCTCCTTCCGTTAAAATCTCTGCTATATCACTAAAGCAGAATCAGCTTCTACAACCATACGGCCATAAAAACCACTTTTACGGCGACCTTTCAATAGGAATTAACCTGTTTAGGGATGCGCCATCTGCGTAGGCTTAAATTTTTTTCTGCAGAGGTTAAGCGATGCGCTTTTCACCCACATTAAAAACTTACATTAAATCGAAGATACCTACGGTCTTTGATAACCCCATATCATCTATAAACGAATGTTTATTAACAACATGAGCCCAAAGCTCTTTGTGAGCAAGGCCGGCTAGCCGGCCTTGCTCGCCATATTTAATTTAAGCAACCAAACTTGCCTGGTCTACACGCACACCAGCACCCATAGTGCTGGATACTGACAATTTCTTCAGGTAAACACCTTTGCTTGAAGCTGGTTTTGCTTTATTCAAAGCGTCAACCAAAGCAACTAAATTGCCCTGCAATTGCTCAACCGTGAAAGAAGCGCGACCGATTGTGCAGTGAACGATACCGCCCTTGTCTGTACGATATTGAACTTGACCTGCTTTAGCGTTTTTAACTGCTGTTGCAGCATCAGGAGTCACAGTACCAACTTTAGGGTTTGGCATTAAACCGCGTGGACCCAAAACTTGACCCAGCGCACCTACGATACGCATTGCATCAGGGGTAGCAATCACAACATCAAAGTCCATTACACCGGCTTTAACTTGCTCGGCCAAATCTTCAAAACCAACAATGTCTGCACCAGCTGCTTTGGCAGCTTCTGCCTGCGCGCCTTGAGCGAACACAGCAACACGAGTTGTCTTGCCTGTACCATTTGGCAACACGATAGCACCACGGACCAATTGGTCTGATTTACGTGCATCAATACCCAAATTCACAACAGCATCTACTGACTCATTAAATTTAGCAGTTGCGTTTTCTTTAACCAAAGCCAAACCTTCAGCAACTGGGTACAGTTTATTACGGTCAACTTTTGCACGAAGTGCGTTGATTCTTTTAGCCATGTTATACACCCTCCACTTCAATACCCATACTACGTGCACTGCCTGCGATAGTGCGCACTGCAGCATCCATATCAGCAGCAGACAAGTCAGCTTGTTTTGTTTTCACAATTTCTTCAGCTTGTGCGCGAGTGATTTTACCAACCTTATCAGTATGTGGGCGAGGTGATCCCTTAGTAATACCAGCTGCTTTTTTGATTAAAATAGTTGCTGGAGGAGACTTCATCACGAATGTGAAGCTCTTATCCGCAAATGCAGTAATTACCACCGGAATTGGCAAACCTGGTTCAACACCTTGTGTTGCAGCGTTGAATGCTTTACAGAATTCCATGATGTTCAAACCGCGCTGACCCAATGCTGGACCAACTGGTGGACTTGGATTAGCTTTACCTGCAGGAATTTGCAGCTTGATATAGCCAATAACTTTCTTTGCCATGCTATTACTCCTAAAATGGGTACAATCGCTTTTAAATCAAAGCTCCCCGTTGATAAACTACTACTTACTAAACTTCTTTTTCTACCTGACCGAATTCCAACTCGACAGGAGTCGAACGTCCGAAAATAACCACTGAAACACGCAACTTGCTCTTCTCGTAGTTAACTTCTTCAACGTTACCGGAGAAATCTTTAAACGGACCATCGATAATACGTACTGACTCACCTTTTTCAAAGGTAAGTTTCTGCGTCGGATTACTTTTACTGTCATCAATGCGCTGAAGGATAATATCAACTTCTTTATCTTTAATCGGTGTTGGTTTTTGCGCACTGCCACCAATAAACGCTGTTACACGCGGTGTACTTTTGACCAGATGCCATGTGTCATCAGTCATATTCATTTGCACCAACACATAACCTGGATACAACTTACGCTCAGAAATTGATTTCTGCCCGTTTTTCATTTCAACAACTTCTTCAATCGGAACCAATATTTGGCCGAATTGATCTTGCAAGCCAGAACGCACAACGCGCTCCTCCAATCCTTTTTGTACGGATTTTTCAAAACCTGAAAAAGCTTGCACCGCGTACCATTTCATCGTCATTACGCGCCCCGTCCCATTAACTTCTGCACCATAAATGCAAACCCGATATCAACAACCGCCAGGAAAGCAGCCATAACCACTACCAAAGCAAAAACCACCAACGTTGTTTGTATAGTTTCTTTTCGAGTAGGCCATACAACTTTACGCGCTTCAATCACCGCATCACTAATAAAGCCCAATGAACGCTGCCCTACAGGAGTAGTCCAGAGCACAGCAATAGACGCGCCCAAGCCAGCCAGAACTGCCAGAATGCGCACGACAGTAGGCTTATCCGCAAGCAGGTAAAAACCTGCAAGACCGGCGACAAGCAGCAAAACCGCTACCAGCAATTTAATTTTGTTGACCATAATCTACTTAATAGTGACTTAAACAATTAACTGGATTTAATAACGCAAATAACTAGAAATAATTAAATTTCTAGTTATTCAGGCGGATTAAATCCATATTACAAATTTGGCAGGCCAAGAGGGTCTCGAACCCCCAACCCTCGGTTTTGGAGACCGATACTCTACCAATTGAGCTATTGGCCTGTACTTAAACAACTTAACAAGAGCCGCACTGGGTTGTTAGCGCGACTCTCTTAACCACAAAAATTACTCGATATAACTTATATCAGATTATTATTACTCAATAATCTTCGCTACAACGCCAGCACCAACGGTACGGCCACCTTCACGGATAGCGAAGCG
>JALRGX010000013.1 GCA_023259635.1 Methylotenera sp.
GTCCCAAACTGCGGCCGTTGCGACGTATTGAGAAAAATAAGGTCACCATATCCTGCACGGCACCACCGAGTACCGCACCGATCAATATCCATAACGTACCAGGTAAATAACCGAACTGTGCCGCCAATGTCGGCCCAATCAGCGGACCAGGGCCGGCAATTGCAGCAAAGTGATGCCCAAACACCACCCACCTGTTAGTCGGCATAAAATCCCGGCCGTTATTAAGGCGCTCTGCGGGAGTTGCTCTTGTTTCATCGATAACCAGCACTCTGGCAGCAATCCAAGCCGCGTAAAAACGGTAGCCTATCGCATAGACACAGGCTGCTGCCGTAATAATCCATAATGCATTAATGCTCTCACCGCGATTTAAGGCAATACCAGCCAATGCAAACGCCCCCAAAATAGCGACAACAAACCAACCGATTATTTTGAAATTTTTATTCATAGTTATTTTATTAAATTAAGAATTAAGCCAACATTGAGGCGGGCTTTAAAATACCCACCATGCTATCCACATTGCTGAAACCTGAATCACCAAACCCCAGGCGACCTGACGTGAAAATTCGCGACTACCAGTAATCACTGCAGCCACAACTTTAGAAGTAGCGTTCACTGAAAACGCAACAAGTATCGGGATCACAGCGTTCGCTGCAGTCAACTTGCCTTCTAAAGCAAGCGACGCTACAGAAATTACAGCGGCATGCACGTCTGCAACGCCAGCCGCACCTGAGGCTGCGATCAGACCGGCTTGCCCGAACCACATATTAAGCGCGGCCGAAGCAAGCAGGGCTACTGCGATGATTACCGCCAGTAAAATTGCTGTTTTCACACTGAAAGATCTGCCGGGGCTAACTATCTCGGCACCTTTATGATGAAAAGAGCTTAAGGTTACAACCCCGCCATAAAGTGCAATCGTCACTCCGCCAAAAATCAAGGGGAAAGCAAGCGCATGTAAAGTGGGTGGGTGAATTGCCGCCAGCAGCATGCTCAATTCCAGTACTGTAGCCAAACTTGAAAGAGTAGCACCGGCTACAGCAGTACCCATCAATTCCGGTGCCTTACGCGCATGCGTACCCATAGTCCCTATCGTCGCTATACTGGAAATAAATCCTGAGACAAAACCCACGATAGGAAGCCCGGCCTTGCTGCCTAGCAATCGCAATGCGATATGACTGAGCGCCCCGATAAGCATTACAAAAATTACAATCAGCCATAAGTTGCGCGGGTTAATTGCATCAAATGGCCCGATTAACTGATTCGGCACTACTGGCAGAACAATCAGCGTTGCAGCCGCAAGGATGAAAAAATCATTCATTTCATCTTTAGTAATTGCGCCGCGCACAAACCAGTGAATAGGTTCTTTGGCGGCAAGCAATATCGCCACGGCTACTGCCAGGCTGGCAGCTAGTCCAGCCTCACTCATTGCCAGACCGCCCAGAATCACTGTGAAGATCAAACTGACCTCAGTAGTTAAGCTAGGGTTATCATCCTTACTTATAAAGCTGGCAGTCGTTACAAAAATGGTTACGCAGAAAATTGATACCATAAGTAGCCAAGGGTCAATTGCTGTACTTACTGCGCCCAGCAATGAAGCAATAGTGAACGTTCGCACACCTGCAACAGAACTGCTGCCGAACCCCTCTTTCCTGCGCTCACCGGTAATCGCTTTCTTGCGCTCCCGGTCCGCACCAATCAACAAACCTATGCCTAAAGCAACTGCCAGATTTAACCAATGTGCGCTATCAATGATCATGCATACTTCCTATTCACTAATTAAACACTTACATTACAGCAAGCCATGTTCGGTAAAAGACAATGTCTGATTACCGGCAACTATAAAATGATCCAGCACACGGACATCCACCAAAGCCAAAGCCTGTTTCAATTGTCCGGTTAACAGCTCATCTGCAGTGCTTTGCTTTGCAATGCCTGATGGATGATTGTGTGCAAAAATTACACTGGCAGCATTATGATGCATAGCACGTTTAACCACCTCCCGTGGATAAACGCTTGTTTGTGTAAGCGTACCACTAAACATTTCCTCCGTGGCATTCAACCTGTTCTGCGCATCCAGAAACATCACCATAAATACTTCTCGTGCCAAGCTGCCTAATCTCAGCACCAGATAATCACGCACCTGCTTAGGTGATTGAAAAACATCTCTCTGTTGCAACTCTTCGTTCAGCGCACGCCGGCTCATTTCAAAAATAGCCTGCAGCTGCACATATTTACTGCTGCCGATACCGTGCACCTGGCTAAGCTCATGTTCCGTTGCGGCGAATATCCCGTTAAGACTGCCGAATGTGCTCAATAAATCGCGCGCCAGATCTACCGCACTTTTTCCGACTACACCTACGCGCAAAAAGATTGCCAGCAACTCAGCATCCGACAATGCAGCAGCGCCCTGCGCTATCAGCTTCTCACGCGGCCGCTCACTGGCAGGCCAATCTGTTATTGCCATTCCAACCCTTTCAGACCATTCAAAGCAAAATAACAACTATTAAGAAAACACTGATTTATTCATATAGCCGTCATTGCGAGCGAAGCGCGCCAATCCAGTGCTCTGCTTAAAAGAAGATTCTGGATAACCGCGTCGCTATGCTCCTCGCAATGACGCTTTAATTAATGTTCAATTTATGCCATATATCACGCATTTACAGATACTTTCCAGCGTAGAATCTAGGTTAAAATGCAAGCATTACATAAATCGCGGCAAATATGCAAAAAAACAAATCCATTGTACTAGGCATTACCGGCGGCATAGCAGCTTACAAAGCAGCTGAACTTGTGCGCCGGCTTGTAAAAGCCGGCATAGAAGTACAGGTTGTAATGACCGAGGCCGCTTGCCAGTTCATCACTCCTATCACCATGCAGGCGTTGTCTGGCAAGCCTGTATTCAAGGATATGTGGGATGCCTCTATCCCCAATGGCATGCCGCACATTGAGTTGAGTCGAACCGCCGATGCAATCGTAATTGCGCCTGCCAGTGCAGATTTTATTGCCAAATTGGCATATGGCCGCGCTGATGACCTGCTCTCTACACTTTGTTTAGCGCGCGACTGTCCGCTCTTGGTAGCGCCAGCAATGAACAAACAGATGTGGGACAATCCTGCGACTCAACGCAACATTACCCAGTTAAATAAAGATGGCATCAGCATTCTGGGGCCAGATAGCGGTGAACAAGCCTGTGGCGAAGTAGGCTTAGGCCGCATGCTGGAAGCAGATAACTTATTTAATCTGGTTCTGGCACACTTCCAGCCCAAAATACTCAAAGGCAGAAAAATACTAATCACCGCAGGCGCCACACTGGAGATGATAGATCCTGTGCGCGCGATTACCAATTTAAGCTCCGGAAAAATGGGCTACGCCATCGCGCAGGCTGCATTTGAAATGGGGGCTGACGTTACCTTGATAAGCGGCGCCAGCACTATAAAACCTCCACTAGGGGTAGAATTTATTTCGGCGACCAGTGCAGATACGATGTACCAGAGCGTGATGCAAAACATTGCCACACAAGACATTTTTATTAGCGTAGCAGCAGTAGCTGATTACTCACCAGTGGAAACCAGTACACAGAAAATCAAAAAAAGTAAGTCGTCACTCACGATAGAACTAAAGCCCAACAAAGATATTTTAGCTGAAGTAGCCAGCCTCCCAAACTCACCATTCTGTGTAGGTTTTGCGGCAGAGTCAGAGAACCTGCTGGAATACGCAGAGACAAAGCGCAAATCAAAAAAACTACCATTAATTGTTGCAAACCTGGTGAGTGATAGCATGGGACTGGATGAAAATAACGTGACGCTACTTGATGAGAATGGTGCGCATCCCCTAGATAGAACGTCTAAAAAATTAGTTGCAGAATTATTGTTAAAACATATTACCGATATGCTGCAGTAATTTCTTCAAGCACTGCATTCAGTAAATCTTCACTGGTAAATTCTATAATACACAATTATATCTGCATCTTAAAATACAGATATTCCCATCTTTTATTCATGGAAATAATGATGTCCCACACCCGCTAGTCCCTTAAAATGCGAAACCGTTCAATTATCTACTCATTAATTATCCAAGGTTAATTTATGCTACATCCCAGCTTCTACAAAAGAAAAACAATATCACTGGCCATACTGAGTACTTTAGGGATAAGCCATCAAGCCATCGCTGATGATTTATCAGTCGAAAAAATTATTACTGCACCTGTCGTAGTAACTGCAACCAGAATTGAGGAAAACAGCTTCGACCTACCTGTGGCAATTGATGTTGTAGATCAAGAGGACATTCAGTCTGGCCAGTTACAAATGACACTTTCTGAAAGCTTAATCCGTGTGCCAGGTGTCACCGCACAGAACCGTACTAACCAGTCACAGGACCCACAAATCTCCAGCCGCGGCTTTGGCTCACGTTCCAGCTTTGGCGTCAGGGGAGTACGCGTATATGTCGACGGAATCCCGCTTACTATGCCAGATGGTCAAGGCCAGCCAGGTGTAGTTGATTTGGCTGCGATAAAATCAGTCGAAGTAATGCGCGGACCCTTTTCTGCGCTTTATGGCAACTCATCAGGTGGCGTCATACAAATGGTGACAAAAGACGCCCCGAAAACACTGGAAATCGGCGGCACAGTGATGTTTGGTAGCTATGACACCAAAAGGCAAATCCTTGAGGCAACTGGCACTACCGAACAAATTGAATATCTGTTGAATGTGTCCAATTTTGAAACAGATGGTTACCGT
>JALRGX010000014.1 GCA_023259635.1 Methylotenera sp.
CCGACCGCATGCTGGATATGGGTTTTATCCGCGATATTAAAAAGATTCTGGCCCTGCTGCCAAAGCAACGCCAGAACCTGCTCTTCTCGGCAACGTTCTCTGATGAAATCAAAGCACTGGCGGATGGTCTGCTGCACAACCCCGGCTTTGTTGAAGTAGCGCGCCGCAATACAGCGTCGGAGCTGGTAGCGCAAACCGTGCATATGGTACCGCAGGCACATAAACGTGACCTGGTAAGCCACCTCATTAAAATAAACGACTGGAAACAGGTGCTGATATTCACTCGCACCAAGCACGGCGCTAACCGCCTGGCGGAAAAACTGGTCAAAGACGGGATTGAGGCCGCAGCAATCCACGGCAACAAAAGCCAGGGCGCACGCACCAAGGCGCTGGCACAATTTAAAGATGGCTCAGTACGCGTACTGGTAGCGACTGATATCGCGGCACGTGGCCTGGATATTGACCAGTTACCGCAAGTGGTGAATTTTGAATTACCGAACGTGCCGGAAGATTACGTGCACCGTATTGGCCGTACCGGCCGTGCCGGCAGCAGCGGTGCCGCTGTTTCTTTAGTGGACCGCGAAGAGATCAAACTGCTCAAGGATATTGAAAAGCTAATCAAACGTGAAATTCCGCGCGTACCGGTAGAAGGCTTTACGCCGGCAGCAAACCCGGAGCCAGAGGCGCCAAGACCACCGCGCCCGCAGCATGGACAAAAACGCAAACCCCAGAACAATAATCAACAGACAAATAATCAGCAAGCGCACAAATCGCAAAAAACGCCGGAAAAATATATGTCTGAAGCGGCCAGGCACCAAGCCATGCCGCAGCCCGCACTGTTTTCACCGACAGTGCCAAGTCACGGCAATAGACCGCGAAACAATACCGGGGCTAACACAGGACGTCCTAACGGCGGCGGTTTTAAAGGTGGCGCCAACCGATCATCAGGCAACCCCAACAGCCAGCATAGAAGCGGTGGCAGAGGTCGCTAGAGCTTAAGATATGCCGTCCTATTACCTGTTAAAGCCAAACTGTTATAAATTATGAAAATCTGGGTGGATGCCGATGCCTGCCCGGTTGTAATCAAGGAAATCCTGTTCAGGGCGGCAATCAGGGCGCAAATTCATACCACACTGGTTGCCAACCAGTTTTTGCGTACACCGCCTTCAGCCTTTATCAAAACCGTACAAGTACCGAGCGGATTTGATGTGGCCGATAACCGGATTGTTGTTGAGATGGTATCCGGTGACCTCGTCATTACTGCTGATATTCCGCTCGCCGCACAAGTTGTTGAAAAAGGCGGCTACGCGCTCAATCCGCGCGGCGAACTTTATACGGTAGCCAATATCAAGGAACGGCTGGCAATGCGCAACCTGATGGAAGAGTTACGCAGCAATGGTGTAGAAATTAGTGGACCAGCCAGCATGAATCAGGGCGACCGGCAAACTTTTGCAGCAGCCTTGGATCGCCTGATTACAAAGCATCACCAAATTGAAAAATAAAGTATTGAAAAACAAAGTTAAAACCACAATATTAGATTTAAGCAAAATCAGAATATAGTTTAAAATCTTACACTTAAATTTTTTCGCATTTTTTTATAAGCACAGCTTGAGGAACCTACCATGCAAATCGCAATGAACACCGTAGTATCTATGACCTATGAATTGAAAGATGCCGACGGCAACGTGCTTGAATCAAGCAACGAAGCAGTAGCTTACCTGCATGGTGGCTATGACAATATTTTCCCTAAAGTCGAAGAAGCCATGCACGGTAAAAGCGTAGGCGATGTGGTGATTGTAGATTTACAGCCAGCTGACGCTTTTGGCGAATATGACGAAGAATTGGTACAGATTGAGCCAGCTAGCGCTTTCCCCACTGCCGAGTTAAAAGTCGGTATGCAATTTGAAGGTGAAGACGAGACCGGCGAAGTGATTTTGTACACTGTTTCAGAAATCGCTGACGGTAAAGTAATCGTGGACGGCAACCATCCTTGGGCTGGCGAACGCGTGATTTTCACGGCAACAATTACTGACGTGCGTGCCGCAAATCAGGAAGAAGTAGCCCATCAGCATGTACACGGCGCAGGCGGTCACCATCACTAAATTAATCGCGGCATTTTAGCTACGATATTCAATATAGCTGCTATGTTCTACCTGAGTTCACGTTCAGGTATGACTGGCAGCTATATTTTTCAGCTTATACAACATCTCCAATGCCTGCCTAGGCGTCAGGTCATCCGGCTGAATAATTTCCAGTTCGGATATGACCGGGTGCAGCGCAGCTTCTTTTGGTAATGCCTCTACTGCAAACATATCCGGCTGCCCGGAGCTGGTGGCAACCTGATTGCTTTCCAACTGTGTCAATTTTCGTTTTGCGGCATTCACCACGCTTTTAGGAATCCCCGCCAGTTGCGCTACCTGCAAACCATAACTTTGGTTAGCGGCACCCTCTTCCACCTTGTGCATGAACACGATATTACTACCGTGCTCCACTGCATCCAGATGCACATTAGCAGCATACTTGAATTCATCCACGATGCGTGTCAGCTCAAAATAATGCGTGGCAAACAAGGTATAAGACCTGTTCTTCTCCAGCAGCTGCCTGGCTACCGCCCAGGCCAGGCTCAAACCATCAAACGTGGAAGTGCCGCGACCGATCTCATCCAGCAGTACCAGCGTTTTATCTGTCGCGTTATGCAGGATATTGGCCGTTTCCGTCATTTCCACCATGAATGTGGAGCGCCCGCCTGCAAGGTCATCAGATGCGCCGATACGCGTCATGATGCGGTCTATTTCACCGATTTTTACAGAAGTTGCCGGCACATAGCAGCCACAATTTGCCAAAAGTACAATCAAGGCCGTTTGTCGCATAAAGGTAGATTTACCACCCATGTTGGGGCCGGTGATCAGCAATAACTGGCGATATGGATTTAACACGACATCATTGGCAATAAACGGCTGACCGGAGCTCTGTACCGAAATCTGCTCCACCACCGGGTGACGGCCATTGAGAATCTCTATACCGGCCTCGGTAGTGAACTGCGGCGCAACGTAATTCAGGCTAAGCGCGCGCTCGGCAAAACAGCACAGCACATCCAGGCTTGCCACTGCACCAGCATTAGTCTGCAGGGCAGCAATATAGTGGCTCAAACTCTCCAGCACCTGTTCGTACAGCATCTTTTCGCGTGCCAGTGCGCGGTCATTGGCGCTCAATACTTTATCTTCAAATGCTTTAAGCTCGGGCGTAATAAAACGCTCCACATTCTTCAGGGTCTGGCGGCGGCGATATTCAGGTGGCGCGCTTTCTGCCTGTGCGCGACTCATTTCAATATAAAAACCATGCACACTGTTGTATTCAACCTTGAGGTTGGCAATGCCGGTGCGCTCTTTTTCCGCAGCTTCAAATTGCAGTAGAAAGTCACCATGATTGGTCTGGATCGCACGCAGTTCATCGAGCTCAGCATCATAGCCATCAGCAATCACACCACCTTCACGCAACACTACACTTGGCTCAGCCTTGATTGCTGTGGTAAGCAAACTTACTACGGCATGCGGGGCAGATAAACTCTCATTCAAAGTTTGTAACAGACTGGACGTATGGTTCTGTAGCAGCGTCTGCACGATAGGCAATTGCTGCAAACTGGCAGCCAATCCAGACAGGTCGCGCGGCCGCGCTGTTTTTAAAGCCACACGCGCCGTAATGCGTTCAATATCACCGATTGGCTTCAGCGCTTGCCTGAGCTCGGCATAACGACCACTTTGAATTAAATCGGCAATCGCCTCGTGCCGTTTCATGCTCAGGCTCCTGTCCTGCAGCGGATGATGTAGCCAATGTCGCAACAGGCGCGCACCCATTGCAGTCTGCGTGGTGTTCAACAGTGAATATAAGGTGGGAGAGGCTTCGCCGCGTAGCGTAACGTCAATCTCCAGATTGCGGCGGGTTGCCGCATCCAGCTGGATATATGCACTGGTGGTTTCCACACTGATTGCATTGATATGCGGCAGCGTTGTGCGCTGCGTATGCTTCACATAATCAAGCAGTGCGCCGGCAGCACAGATGGCAGGTTTTAAATCTGCACAGCCAAAACCGTTAAGATCATAGGTATTGAATTGTTTAGTCAGCGTACTGAATGCACTATCAAAATCGAACTGCCAAGGGCTTAAGCGCTTTTTGGCAACTTTACTTAAGCTAATGGCCGCATGCTGAAAATCATCGGCAAACAGAATCTCGCTCGGTGCAATGCGTTCAATCTCCTGCGCCAGCAATCCAGTAGCAATCTCACTCAACACAAAACTTCCGGAAGCCAGATTCAACCGCGCCAGGCCCAAGACGCCATCAGACTGGAAAATACTGAGTAACTGATTATCGCGCGATTCATCCAGCAAAGCAGTATCGGTCAATGTGCCTGGCGTTAAAATGCGCGCCACTTCACGCGCTACCGGGCCCTTACTGGTTGCCGGGTCACCCACCTGCTCACAGATCGCAACCGCCTCGCCTAGTTTTGCTAGTTTTGCCAGGTACTGCTCTGCCGCATGATATGGCACGCCAGCCATTTTAATGGGCTGACCATTGCTACTGCCTCGCTGTGTAAGGGTGATGCCGAGCAGCCTGGATGCTTTTTCGGCATCTTCAAAAAACAGCTCGTAAAAATCGCCCATGCGGTAGAACAGCAGCATGTCGGGATGCTGTGCTTTTAACCCCAAGTACTGACGCATCATGGGCGTGTGATTTTCAATATTCGCAGCCATTTCAGCTGGAACATCGCTATTTTGCATCTTGGTCATTCAAGTGGTCACAGATAGCCTAAAGTCTGCGTATTTTAACCCACTTGATGCCAATCAATCATTAGGCCACTTCTATTTAATCCAACTTTTCTATGCCCATTGCCTTGAGCACATATTTTTCATAAATCGGCTCTGTAGTACCTTTTTTCATTTTATAGATAAAGTATTTCTCAAAAGCGATTTTGGCGTAATGCACCCATTTGCCCTTCTTCATCCAGCTTGTATTGCGCGGCGGGATTTGCGGCAATGCTACAAATGCAGCACCTGTATCCCCCATATCTGCCAGGCAGATTGCGTTCCAGGTACCCTTCGCATCTGCAGGCTGGCCGGTAAGGTCCGCAGTAATGTTATGCACGATTGCCGTCACCATGGACTCGATCATGTAACCGGTTTTTGGCGCCCCGGTAGGAATTGGCGTTGCCTCTACTGGCGGAATAGCCACACAGACGCCGGCGGCAAAAATGTTGCGGTATTTTTTACTGCGCTGATATTCATCAATCAGCACAAAACCTCTTGGATTGCATAACCCCTCTACCGCCGCTACGGAATCAACCCCCTTGAATGCCGGCAGCATCATCGAATACTTGAATGGCAGCTCGTGCTCTTTCACCACATTGCCATTCATATCAAGTTCGGTTACGTACATTTTACCGGCTTCAACTTTGGTAACCTTGGCGTTGGTAATCCATTTCACATCATTGTTACGGTATTCTGATTCCAGGAAGCCTTTGGAATCACCTACTCCACCCAACCCCAAATGTCCGATATAAGGCTCGCTGGTGACATAGGTGATCGGCACTTTTTTGCGCAATTTTCTTTTACGCAGGTCTTTATTCACAATGAAAGTGAATTCATAAGCAGGACCAAAACAGCTTGCCCCTGGCATCGCACCAATAATCACAGGACCCGGGTCTTTCAGAAACTCCTGATATTCACTCCATGCTTTTTCTGCATGGCCAACTGTACATATTGACTGTGTATGGCCACCATGCGGACCAGAACCTTCCACTTCCTCAAAAGATAACTTAGGCCCTGTGGTAATCACCAGATAATCATAATTGAGTGTTTCGCCACCTGCCAATTGCAGCGTATTCTGCTCGGCATCGATTTTGGTAACGGGCTCGGCAATAAAATGAATGCCTTTTTTCTCCAGGTACGGGCGTATCGGGAAAGTAATCTTTTCACGCTTGCTCCAGCCTACAGCCAGCCACGGATTGGATGGCACAAACTGGAAATAATCTACTGCATTTACGACGGTGATCTGGTGATCGTTGCCAAGCTTTGCCTTAAGTTCATAAGCAGTTGGCATTCCGCCAATGCCTGCCCCCATGATTACGATATGTGCCATACAAGCTCTCCTATGTTGTAGCGTGCCAGTTAAACCGGTCTCCGTTTACTATCACTGTAAAAAAACTACTGACTAAATACCTGATTAATTTCCTGCAACCGTGCTTCATCCAGCTCACCTGCCGCAGCTGAAAGATTAAGCAATGCCTTCAACACCTGATAGCGACCTCGCGCAAGCGCAAGGCGTGTGTTATGCAATTCCTGTTCAGAGTTCAGCACATCCAGCGTGGTGCGGTCACCCACATCACGCCCCAGTTTTGTAGAGTCAAGTTTGATTTCTGCAGAACGTACCGCCTGTTCCAGTGCCTTAACCTGGCTCTGCCCTACCGTAACAGTCATCCATGCCGAGCGGGCATCACGGGCAACACGCTGACGCGCGACATCCGTCTGGCTATGCGCCTTTTCCTGCAACGCGACTGCTTCCTGATAACGTGCATCGCGCATGCCGCCGCTATATAGAGGCACAGTAACCTGTACGCCAAGGCTGGCCTGATGGTTAGTAAGGTTAGCATCACCGCTGCCCATACCCTGCAAACGCTCGCCACCGGCCTGTGCTACCAGATTCACCACCGGTGAATACCTATCCTGAAATTTACCGGTTTCAGCCTGGGCAATTTCCTGTGCCAATTGCTGTGCATGTACCTGCGGATGATTACTTTGCGCACGATTCAGCCAGCTTTGCATGTCACCGCTGACATAACGCTGGAAATCCACTTGATCAGGCAATACTGCCAATGCAGCATCACGATTGCCGGTAACATCTCCCAGTGCCTCACGTGCCAACTGCAGGTTGCTTTCCGCCTCCAGCACCTGGGAAGCCAATAAGTCAAAGCTTGCCTGCGTTTCATGCGTATCAATAATTGCCACATCACCTTCGGCAAAACGCGCCTTCGCGCTGGCAAGCGCTTCGGTAACCGCTGCCTGCTGTGCCTTTAACGTGGTCAGTGTGTCTTTAGCCAACAACACATCAAAATAAGCCTGCGCCACACGCAGCATCAGCTGCTGTGATTCATCGGCCAGCTGCACTTCAGCCAGCGCAGCCTGCTTATCCAGCTGTTTTGCTGCACCGGAGCGCAACGCATCATACAGCGGATACTCGGCGCGCAGATTCAGCGTTAAATCAAGGCCGCCATCAGTTTTGGTTTGAAAATCCGTGGTGCCATGATTACTGCCAACACCACCTGCAAATTTTGCATTTGAGAATCGCGCATCTGTAATTCTGTTATCGCTGCTGACACCTGCTGCGCCAGCGTTCAATGTCAACTGCGGGCTTCTTAACGCATCAGCCTGCAAATTCTTGGTGCGGCCGGCATCCGCAGCTGCACGTGCCGCAGCAAACAAGGGGTCTTGCATGCGGGCAGCCTGCCAGGCTTCGAGCAAGTCAAATGCCTGCGCCTGCCCGGCAGCAAAAGCCAGCAACAATAGGGAAGCCCGGACAGAACGGCGTATCAGCATTATTAACAACCTTCGCGAATTCCAAGCTTGCGTAATATATTTTCCATCAGGCACCAACCGGTAAAACCGCTCTGCAAAAGGTTAATACCGATAAAAGCGGTAAAGTACAGCCAGTACTGGCTTACAAATAACGGGCTTTCCTGCACACCCAATGCCAGTGACAGCAATATCAGCAAACCGGCAATCACTCGAACTAGTTTCCATGAAGTCATATTTGTTTTCTCCTCAAATAATTAAGCAAATTTGTTACGGTATGCCACAAAGTACAGTAATGGGATCACCATCAAAGTCAGCAGTGTTGACACAAAAATACCGAAGATCAATGAAATCGCCAGCCCGTTAAATATCGGGTCATCCAGAATAAAGAACGCACCCAGCATTGCTGAAAAAGCCGTCAGCATAATAGGCTGCGCACGTGTAATCGCAGAGTTGATGACTGCTTCCTTGAACGGCTTGCCGGCAGCAACTTCAAGATTGATAAAGTCCACCAGCAGAATCGAGTTTCGGACAATAATACCCGCCAGGGCGATCATGCCGATCATCGAAGTAGCGGTAAACTGCGAGCCTAATAGCGCATGGCCGGGCATCACGCCAATAATGGTCAGCGGAATAGGCGCCATAATAATCAGCGGTGTCAGGTACGACCCAAACTGCGCGACCACCAGCAGGTAGATCAATATCAGGCCAACCGCATACGCAGCCCCCATATCACGAAAGGTTTCATAGGTCACCTGCCATTCACCATCCCATTTAATGGCATAGCCACGCTGGTTATCATCAGGCTGCCTGATGAAATACTCACCCAGCTTGCTATCACCAGGTGCAGTGATTGCACCCACGGCATTTCGCATGCCAAACAGGCCGTACAAGGGGCTATCCAGCTTACCAGCCATATCACCAATTACGTAATTTACAGGCAGCAAGTCCTTGTGATGGATAGGCTGTTCACGCAATACATTTTCAACTGTGACCAGCTCGCGTATCGGTACCAATTTTCTTGTGGCAGTTGTTACAGAAAGTTTGAGCAATTCATCAGTATTAGTTTGTGCTGCAACAGGCAAACGCAGCCGTGTTGCAGTCGGGTATTTGCTGGCATCGTGCAGGTAAGTCACATCCTCGCCAGCCAACCCTGCGCGCAGCGTTGCCACGATTGCAGCTTGCGGCACGCCAAGCGATGCGGCTTTTTTGCGATCGACAACCAGCTCGATTTTTCTGGAGTCGGCAATGCTGCTGTCATCCACGTCTACAATACCGTCTGCACTTTCAAACACCTGGCGCACCTGTCTTGCCAGTTTCAATCTATCGCCATCATCTGGACCATACACTTCAGCCACAATCGGTGAAATTACGGGTGGTCCCGGCGGCACTTCCACCACTTTCACATTTGCACCCATATCATGTGCAATCTTCTGCAGTTGCGGCCGTAACCTGCTGGCTATGGCATGGCTTTGCTCATCACGGTGATGTTTATCTACCAGATTCACTTGTATATCACCCACTTCACCACCGCTGCGCAGATAGTACTGCCGCACCAGACCATTAAAATTTATCGGTGCAGATAACCCGACATAAGCCTGATAATTGGTAACTTCCGGCACTGTAGATAAGTAGGCCGTCATCGCATGCAGTACGCTTGCAGTTTTTTCCGGCGGCGTGCCAGCCGGCATATCAACCACGACCTGAAATTCTGATTTATTATCAAACGGCAGCATTTTCATTACCACCAACTGCATGACCGGCAGTGCCAGTGAAATAAGAATCAGGCCCAGCACTGCCAGGCTTAACTTGCGGCGATTCTTCTTGCCGGACTGCGCATCCAGGAATGGTGTAAACAGGCGCACAAATAACGGCGCAATACGTTTTGTCAAGGCATCTTCATGATGTGCATGGCGTAGCCAGATACGTGACAGCCAGGGAGTAACAATAAAGGCTACTGCCAGGGAAATCAGCATACCCATGCTGGCGTTGATAGGAATCGGGCTCATATAAGGCCCCATCAAACCGGTCACAAATGCCATCGGCAGCAAGGCCGCAATCACTGTAAGCGTTGCCAATATCGTTGGGCCGCCAACTTCATCTACGGCGCCGGGAATAATTGCTGCGAGCTTGGCTTCAGGATTCAGTTTCATATGACGGTGGATATTCTCCACCACGACAATCGCATCATCCACCAGAATCCCGATAGAGAAAATCAGCGCGAACAATGACACGCGATTCAGCGTAAAGCCCCATGCCCACGAAGCAAACAAGGTAGCCGTCAAGGTCAGGATCACTGCCGTGCCTACAATCATCGCCTCACGACGACCCAATGCTACAAACACTAACAGCACGACAGCCGATGTTGCAAAAATCAGCTTATGTATAAGTTTCTGTGCTTTCTCATTGGCAGTCTCACCGTAATTCCTGGTGATCTGCACTTCAACGTCAGCCGGAATCAGCACATTTTTCAGGCTATCAATCTGGCCGATAACGGCATTCGCCACTTCAACCGCATTCTGGCCAGGCTTCTTGGTCACACTGATCGTTACTGCCGGATGCTCGTCTTTACTTCCGGCCTCACCGTACCATACATAACGTTCAGCCGGCGGCGGACCATCAGTCACCTCGGCTACATCCCCCATATACACCGGCTGCCCAGCATGCAGTCCTACAATCAACTCAGTTACATCTTTCGCATCTGCCAGATATTTACCGACTTCAACAGCTGTCGCCTGATTATTGCTGATGACTTCACCCAGCGGCGCACCAATATTTGCTGACTGCAATGCCCTGCGTATTGCATCAACCGTGATATTGGCTGCCGCCATTTTGGCAGGGTCAAAGGTGATATTTACAGCACGGCCAGGGCCGCCATGCGTTACAACCTCACGCGTACCTTTGATATGCTTGATTTCTGCTTCCAGCGCATGTGCAACACGTTCCAGCTCATATGCGCCCTGCTGCTGGTTTTTTGTGTATAGCGTCGCAGTGAGTATAGGCACATCATCTATGCCTTTAGGCTTGACTATAGGCTCGCCCACACCCAAGTTTTTCGGCAACCAGTCCTGGTTGGTCTGGATGGTATTGTAGAGCCGTACCAAAGCCTCGGTACGTGGCACGCCCACCTCGAACTGCACGGTAATAATCGCCATGCCAGGACGTGAAGCTGAAGTCACATGTTCAACATCCGCAATCTGCGACAACACCTGCTCGGCAGGTACGGCCACCATCTGCTCTACATTTTTGGCAGATGCTCCCGGAAACGGAATCAGCACATTGGCCATCGTGACATTGATCTGCGGCTCTTCCTCGCGAGGCGTAACCAATACGGCAAACAGACCAAGCAGTAAAGCCACCAACGCAATCAGCGGCGTAATCTGCGCTGTTTGAAAATAGCTGGCAATGCGCCCTGAAACGCCTAGGCTAGAGTCGCTCAAATTGGTTGAGTTCTGTGTGTTGTTATCATTCATACTTAAAGGCTCTGTCATCAGTTGATATTGTTATTTCTTCAGGAGCTTTTTCGTTTTGAAATTGGCTGCAGCCATTGGATCTAGGGCTACCTTTTCTCCGGCCTGCAAACCAGCAATAATCTCGAGGTTATCGCCTTGCTTGCGGCCGACTCTTACCTGGCGCAATTGTGGATCACCTTGTACATCAACTACATATACCGCCATTAACTCACTACGCTTGATAACTGCCTGTGCAGGAATGAAAATCTGGTTTTGCAAGCTGGTTGAAGTTGTTGGCAGCATTGCACGCGCAAACATACCCGGACTGATACTGGTTAGTTGCTGTGGTAGTAACAGGCGCACTTTGACAATATTGCTCACTAAATCGGCTGTAGGCAGCACTGTGATTTTTGTCGCGCTTAAGCTGCGCTCAGACTCTGCTGCTGCAGGAATACTTACCTTAATTTCTGCACCACTGTTAATGCTCGCAATCTGGCTTTGCGGCACATTCACGACAGCACGCGTTTCTTTAGGATCATAAAGCGTAAGCAGCGGCTTGCCCGGCATTGCCATATCGCCCTGCTCAGCCATCACTTCTGCCACAATCCCGGCATATGGTGCAGTCACAATATGCAGTCCGGTCTGCACAGTAGCCACGCCGGTTTGTGCAAGCTCGGCCTTGGCCTGGGCTTCTGCGGTTTTATAGTCTGATTCTGCACGTTCCAGCGCTGCCTTGCTGATATATTGCTTTTCATACAAGCGCTGTTTACGTTCAAATTCCTGACGTGCAGCACTCAGCTGGGCACGTGCTGCTGCAACCTGCGCCTGGCTGGCTGCGGCCTGTTGATTGGCAATACGTGTATCAATGCGCGCCAGAACCTGGCCCGCCTTCACCTGATCGCCGGCTTTTACATTGAATGCGGTAATACTGCCGGCAACCTGTGGCGCCAGCAAACTACTCTTTACCGCCTCGATGGAACCTTCTGCCGTAATTACCTGTTCGGTACTGGATTGGGCAACGGTAACAGTTTGCAATGACTCTGCCCAAACATTAGCACTAGAACCAGCAAAGAAGAACGCAGCCAACACACAATTAAACAGTCTCATCAAAACAATTCTTCCTTTTAGAAAATATTGTTACTTTTAAATATTTAGTTGTAATATATAACTATATAGTTATATAGTCAATATGTAATGTTGCTGTATAATTAAACTTTGCGAAGTTAATATATAAATGGAACTCAATATGAGCGCACTAAACGACCGTTCGCTTGATTATGTATCAAAATACTTCAAGGCGCTAGCCGAGCCGATGCGACTTAAGATATTGAATGCATTACGGGACGGGGAAAAAAACGTAGGCCAACTGACAGAAATTTCAGGCTGCACCCAGGCTAATATTTCAAAGCACCTGTCTTTATTAAGTCAGCATGACCTGGTTAAGCGTGAATCACGTGGTAACTGCGTTTTTTACAGCATTGCAGACCCAAGCGTATATGAGCTTTGCGAACTGGTTTGCGGTCAGATAGCAAAACGCATGATCGCGGAAGATGACATCAAGAAAATGTTTATTGAAACAGATGCACTGCAATCAAGAAAAAAAGCTTAGAGCAGCTTAAAGTGGATAATTTCCTATAGTAACGAAACCAGCATTTTCACACTCAAAATTATCAGCAGTACGCCAAAAATCCTCTTCAATGCCGTAATAGGTAATGTCTGTGTTAATTTCGCACCAAGCGGCGCAGTAAAAAAACTCGGGATAGTCACCAGCAACACGGCCGGCACATAAATAAATCCAAGCGTATATTGGGGATGAGTGCCACCAGCTACAATCCCGTTAATCAGGTAACCAAGCGTACCGGTAGCAGCAATAGGAAAACCAAGCGCGGCAGAAGTACCGATTGCCTTACGAATGTCAATATCACGCCAACTCAGATAAGGCACTGTAAGCGAGCCGCCACCAATAGATACAAGAGCAGATATGGCACCGATACCAAACGCTACCAGCCTCAACTCAACCTTACCAGCACTACTGCCAGATGCCTGTATTTTTTTACTGCGGAACATTTGGGATGCCACGTAAGCCATAAATACAGAAAAGAAAACCGCCAGGCCTTGAGAACTGATTTTGGCAGCGACGAAAGTGGCTAAGAAAGTACCGATAATAATGGTCGGTGACATGGCTTTAACCAGACTCCAGATCACAGCGCCATTTGCATGATGCGCACGCAAACTGGAAAATGAAGTCACCATGATACAAGCTGTGGAAGTACCTAATGCGATATGCACCACATTATCTAAAGCAAAACCCTGATAGATAAAAATGGTAGTTAGCACAGGCACCAGTATGCCGCCGCCGCCAATGCCAAGCAAACCAGCCATAAAGCCAACGAATGCGCCTAAAATCAAAAATACAAAAATAAGTTCCACACTCATCAGGATATCCCGCCATTTAAAATACAAAACCACGCCAATTCAGAGCAATGGCGTGGTCAAAAGTGGTTAACCAAAGATTAAACCGCAATGCCCTGTGCGTCAAACAAGCCCTCAAAAAGGATGGAACTCAGGTAACGTTCACCGGAATCCGGCAGGATCACTACAATGGTTTTACCGGCATTTTCCGGACGCTTGGCATAGCGCGCTGCAGCAGCCGTGGCTGCCCCGCATGATATGCCGGAAAGTATGCCCTCTTCCCGCGCCAGGCGCTGCGCATAAAGTACAGCTTCTTCATTAGTGACTTGCGCAACTTCATCGACTAATGAAAAATCCAGCGTATCCGGCACAAAACCGGCACCGATACCCTGAATTTTATGTGGCGCTGGTTTCAATTCCTCACCCGCACGCATCTGAGTCAGTACCGGGCTGGCCGCAGGTTCAACCGCAACAGTCAGTACTTGCTTGCTTTTAGTGTTTTTAAGGTAACGTGACACGCCGGTAATCGTGCCGCCGGTGCCCACACCAGCAACAAAAATATCAACATTGCCATCGGTCGCTTCCCAAATTTCAGGGCCTGTGGTTTTTTCATGAATTGCCGGATTGGCAGGGTTTTTAAATTGCTGCAGCAGCACATAGCGGTCTGGGTCAGATGCCGCAATTTCCTCAGCTTTGGCAATTGCGCCACTCATGCCTTTTGCACCTTCAGTCAGCACCAGTTTGGCACCATAAGCCACCAGCAGTTTGCGGCGCTCGATACTCATGGTCTCAGGCATGGTCAGTGTGAGCGGAATGCCGCGCGCTGCAGCCACAAAAGCCAGCGCGATACCTGTATTGCCGCTGGTAGGCTCGACAATCTCTTTTCCCGGGCCTAACAAGCCCCGTTGCTCGGCATCCCATATCATGGCGGCGCCTATACGGCATTTCACAGAATAAGCCGGGTTACGGCCTTCGATCTTGGCTAGTATCGTGGCTTGTGCGCCGTCAGTGACACGGTTTAATTTAACCAAAGGCGTATTGCCAATAGATTGGGCGTTATCTTGAAACCAGTTTGACATGCGAATTCCTTTTATTTTGATCCAACGCTGGATAACCAGCTTCATTAAGTGAATGTCGGCAACATAGAAAATAACACTTTAACAAAAGTAATGAATATCAAACAATAATTGTTAGTTATTTGCTTAGTTCAAAAAGTAATTTGGA
>JALRGX010000088.1 GCA_023259635.1 Methylotenera sp.
ACTAATGGCAGATTGTTTGCACCACATGCGTTTGCAACCGCCCGTGGACCCGAACCCATATCACGGGCGAGCTCGCCATAAGTGCGCACCTGCCCCGCTGGAATTGCTGCAATCGCTTGCCATACCCATTGCTGGAACGCAGTACCATGCTGGTATAAAGGTATATCAAACCGGGCGTACGGATTTTGCAAATACGCAATGATCTGTTCGCAGGCTTTCATCACCAAAGGATTGGCGGATTGCTTTACAATTTCAACCACATCACTTTTTTCTGCTACAAGCAGTTCAATCGCAAGCTGATTGCCTGATGCCGTAATCGCTACCGCACCAAACGATGTATTAATGAGTGCATCATTATGGTTTGTCATGCCATGATGTTAAACTAAACTAACCATAACGCAAATGTTTAGGACATGAAAAAACCCCAACGATTTACATCTGTTGGGGTTTTGAAAATCCGCTTTAAATTAAGCGTTTTCTGCTGGCGCTGCAACATCTCTGTCACGAGCAACCAATTTTTCTTTAATACGTGCAGATTTACCTGAACGCTCACGCAAGTAGTACAGTTTAGCTCGACGTACATCACCGCGGCGTTTAACTTCGACGCTAGCGATCAATGGTGAGTATGTCTGGAATGTACGCTCAACACCTTCACCTGAAGATATTTTACGTACGATAAATGATGAGTTCAGGCCTCTGTTACGTTTAGCGATTACTACGCCTTCGTAAGCCTGCACACGTTTACGGTTACCTTCAACCACGTTTACACCAACTACTACAGTGTCACCTGGAGCAAAATCAGGAATCGTTTTGCCTAAACGGGCAATTTCTTCCTGCTCTAACATTTTAATGATATCTGCCATTTTATTTATCCCTTACGGGTTCCTTTTAGTTATGAAGAAACTTGTTCCTGCCGTCTAATCCTGCTGTAGCAGCCGTGCTTCTTCTTTCGTCAACGACCTTGCGGCCAATAATTCGGGACGTTGATCCCGAGTTCTTTGCAATGACATTTTCAAACGCCACTGCTTGATCTTTGCATGATTGCCTGACATTAACACTTCAGGCACTTTCACACCTTTATAATCTTCCGGTCTTGTATAGTGCGGGCAATCCAGCAAACCATCTACAAATGAATCTTCAACTGCAGAATCACTGTCACCCAAACTACCCGGCAATTGCCGGATAATCGCATCCATCAACACCATGGCAGGCAATTCACCGCCACTTAATACATAATCACCGATGGAGATTTCTTCATCCACCTCAGCATCAATCAGACGCTGGTCTACACCTTCATAACGGCTGGATAATATCACCAGGCCTTGCTTCTTGCTTAGCTGCATTACCTTGTCATGTGTCAGCGGTTTTCCTGCCGGTGATACATGTACTACCCAAGGTTCAATGTTTTCTGCTGCCTGCACAGCCTTTGCTGTACTTATCGCTTTTTCCAGCGGCTCTATCAGCATTACCATGCCCGGCCCACCGCCATAAGGCCTGTCATCTACAGTTTTATGATTATCAGTAGTGTAATCACGCGGATTCCAGTACTGCACACTGTAAATATTTTGCTGCAACGCCCTGCTGGTAATGCCATACCTGGTAACGGCATCAAACATTTCAGGAAACAACGTTACGATATCAAACTTAAACGCCATGATTTAAAGAACCGGCTAAAAATCCGGATCCCAATCGACCAACATCGTTTTTGCTTCTAAATCCACTTCCAGCACGACTGATGCAATAAAAGGCAGCAATCGCTCCTCTGGTTTTTCTCTTGCAACCTTACCGGCCGAAGCTTCCTGCTTAACCTTATCAGACATAAGCTGCCCAGATTCAATTTGGTCAGGCTTAACTACAATCACGTCGTTAGCTCCGGTTTCAAATACATCTGTAATCACACCAAAATCTACATCCTGCAGATTTTTGACGCGCAGCCCGATCAAGTCGGACCAATAATACTCGTTTTCATCCGGCTCTGGTAACAGCGCTCTTGGTACTGCAATCTGCTTACCCTTGCACGCAAAGGCCGCATCACGATCATTAATACCAGCCAGCTTGACCAGGATGACATCATTATGGATTTTAGCAGTCTCAACTTCCAGCTCACGCCAGTCGTTACCTTTACCCAACCACCATGTGTCGTAATCAAACAAACCATCAAACGCTTCTGTGTCCGGTATAACTTTCAACCAGCCAAAAACGCCGTAGGGCGCAACAACGCGCCCCATGACTACCATAGTATGATCTGTCAAAATTAAGTCTCTATCCAGCTTAACTTAGCAGCTTGCAATGCCTGAATTTAATTCAGGCAGCAAACTATTAAGCGTCAGCAGCTGGAGCTTCTGTTTCAGCAGGCGCCTCTACAGCTGCAGCGGCAGCTTCTTTAGCGGCTTCTGCTTCTGCGGCAGCTTTAGCATCAGCTTCAGCTTTAGCAGCGTCAGCAGCAGCTTTTACTTTTGCAGCCTCTTCAGCAGCAATTTTAGCTTTCTTAGCTTCCACTTTTGCAGCATCTTTAGCTTTAGCAGCGATAGCAGCCTCTGGGCCTTTAGCGTGGAATTTCACCAAGCGTGCAACTGTGTCTGACAGTTGTGCGCCATTGTTTTGCCAGTGAGCAACACGGGCCAAATCAATACGCAAACCTTCAGCATTAGCGCTAGCTGATGGGTTATAGAAACCAACACGCTCAATAAAGCGACCGTCGCGACGGTTACGTGAATCAGCCACAACAACGTTGTAGAAAGGAGTTTTTTTCGCGCCACCACGAGCTAAACGAATAATAACCATAATCTTTGTTCTCTTTTAGAAAAATTTAAAGCAGAAAGGCGCGGATTTTACGTTATATCCGGTCCTTTTGGCAAGCTATTTATCCATCAATTTCATTATTAATGTATCTATTTGTTTTTTAGAGACCTTTGCACGGATAGGTGAGCGCAGTGAAGACAAGGCAAAAATTGGCGAAAAACCGGAGTTTATGCGGTATAAATGAGGATTTTGAGTCAATTTTTAACACCGTATTCACAAGCGCAGTCATTCGTACAAAGGTCTCTTTAGCTAAATTACAGGACGAATACAGCCGCACCGAAATCCTGCTTTAAAGCAATTTACAGGTGATGCTTATAGCGCGTCGGGTCAACCAGGCCAGCCGCAGCAAAGCCCTCACGTCGCAAGCGGCAGGAATCACATAAACCGCAGGCTTGTCCCTGACTGTCAGCTTGGTAACAGGAAACCGTCATGGCGTAATCCACACCTAATTCTGTGCCTAGCTGTACTATTTGTGCTTTCGTCATGTCGATTAATGGCGCATGAATCGTAATGGTTTTACCTTCTACTGCACTCTTGGTCGCCAGGTTTGCCATATTCTGGAATGCTTTTACGTATTCACCGCGGCAATCCGGGTACCCGGAATAATCAAGTGCATTCACGCCGATAAAAATATCCTGTGCTCCCAGCACCTCAGCCCAGGCCAGAGCAAGTGACAGCATAATGGTATTGCGTGCCGGCACGTAGGTCACCGGAATGCCTTCTGAAGCACTTTCCGGCACTGCAATTGCATTGTCCGTTAATGCAGAACCGCCAAACAAAGATAAATCAAGCTGCGCTGTTTTGTGCGCAGCAGCACCCATTGCCGTAGCAATATTTTTAGCGGCATTCAGTTCTGCAATGTGGCGCTGGTGATAATCCAGACTCAGGCAATAACACTCGTAGCCCTGGCTGCGTGCATAAGCCAGCACTGTCGCAGAATCCAGCCCTCCGGAAAGCAGCACCACCGCCTTGCGACAGGGCGCGGACTCATCAGACAAACTCACTGCAGACATTTCAACTTTACTATTCATCAGATCTAGACCCCGGGCTTCTCGCCCCATAAAATCTTGTGCAACTGCACCTGCATACGCACCGGCAACTTATCCGCCAACACCCATTCCGCCAAATCAGTTGGATTAACCTGGCTGTAAACAGGCGAAAACAGCACCGGACATTTATTAGCAACATGATATTTGTTTAAAATTTCTTTGGCCCAATCATAATCAGCACGGCTGCATAGCACGAATTTCACTTCATCTGCATTCTTGAGATGATCAAGATTACTCCATACGTTGTTTGCCGCCTCGCCGGAATCCGGCGTTTTAACATCCAGAATGATTGAGACACGTTTATCTACCGGGCTGATATCAATTGCACCTCCGGTTTCAAGCGAGACGCTGTAACCTGCATCACACAACGCTTTAAGCAGCACAAGACAGCTCTTTTGCGCCAATGGCTCCCCACCTGTCACTGTGACATATTGCGTACCATATTCAGCAACTCTAGCTAAAATATCACTGATCTCCATATTGCTGCCGCCACTGAAGGCATAAGCAGTATCACAATATACACAGCGCATCGGGCAGCCAGTTAGACGTACAAAAACCGTAGGCAATCCTACGCGGCTGGACTCACCTTGCAGTGAATAAAAGATTTCATGGATTTTAAGTTTCATTTGATTTCTAGCGCGCTATAAAAAAATAGCGCCAGTTTAAATTGGCGCTATTTTAACTTAAAAGGTGTAATACGCTAAATTCAAGTTTAGTAAGTAGATGTTTTTCCTAAGAATTACCTGATTGACTCCAGCACCTTCAAACGTTTCTGCGCTATTGGTGTTACTTCACTATCTGGATATTTTTTTACCAGCTCACGCAAAGTTGTTTTTGCAGCAGTAACCTGCCCCAATTGGATCTGGCTATTCGCCTTATTCAACATTGCATCAGGCACTTTAGCACTGTCAGGATGTGTATCCAGCAATTTTTGCTGCGTGATAATTGCTGACTTGTAATTTTTCAAGGCAAACTGAGAATAGCCCAGGCCATATAAAGCTTCAGCCACTAAAGGACTATCCGGGAAATCCTTAATAAATTTGTCATATGCGCCAAATGCCTCTTTATGCTTGGCATCTTTTGATAGCGCATTCGCAACATCCAATTGCTTTTGCTCTTCTGATTCTTTTACTGTCGTTGCTGCAGTTTCTGCTGCCGCCGCTTGCGCCGATGAACTCTCCAAATTGCGCAAACGGGTATCTATATCTGTATATAAGTCTTTTTGGCGCTGCTGTGCCAAATCAAGATTATGTGCTGCGAGCTCCAAATCACCCTTTAATCGTGAATTTTCCTGCTTAAGCGCCTCAACCTGCGCCTGCATGTCAATCAGACCGTTCTTCGCTATAGCTTCCAACGCCGTGAGGCGCTGCTCAAACGCCTGCTGATTTGCTTTCAACTCTGCCAATGTGGCCTGAGTTGCCTGATTCTGAGTTTGCATTGTTTTCTCTAACTCAAGTATCTTCTTACGTGCCTCGGTATCGTCGAACAACGCAGCATGACTGCTTAATGAAAATAATTGTGCTGTTAGAAACAGGCTCGTCAGAATCAGTTTTCTCATCGTATCTATTCTACTGCTTTAAATTACTCACCCTCGTAGACAATGTCTACACGGCGGTTCAGTTGATGGCAAGCTTCGTCTGCACAGCCTGGTGTAGCCTTCTCTTCACCATAACTGATGGTTTCAATCTGGCTATCCTGTGCGCCTAGCAGGTTCAATGATTTTTTAACTGCCACTGCACGACGCTGGCCTAATGAAAGGTTGTACTCACGGGTACCACGCTCATCGGCATTACCCTGCAAGGTTACTTTTGCATTAGCATGTTCTGAAAGGTATTTGGCATGCGCCTCGATCATAGGACGAAACTCTTCTCTAACCGTATCTTTATCAAAATCGAAATAAATACTGCGTTTAGACAGAATATTATTTGGATCGGTTAAAGGGTTGCCACTCACTGTACTATCGCTAACAGATGATGTACTTGCACCTGTATCTGCTGCGGATGCAGCTGGAGCTACCGTTTCGGTCTGAGGGCTCTTATCCTCTACTGCGGCCGGCTTATCGACCATAGGTGTACTCTTACAGGCTGACAAAGCTATTGCCAAAATCAAACTCCCCAAGAGCTTTGTATTCCAGATGCTTCTGTTCATTCTTTTCTCCTCTAATTAAGTTGCAAATCCGCAACAATTAATTAGCAACATCAAAACAGTATCTCAATGCTACTAATCCAGCAAAGGTCCCCATGAGGGCTCACGGATATCACCGCCCGATTCACTCAAACGCTGCTTAACACGCCCATCTGAAGACACTGCGGCTAAAGCGCCACGTCCACTTACTCGACTAGCGTATAGTATCACACGTCCATTCGGCGCGAAACTTGGAGACTCATCCTGCCCACCCTCACTTAATATCTGCACCTGGCCATTGGTTAAATCCTGCATGGCAATACTATATCTCGAACCATCCTTGCGTACCGTTGCCAAAAATTTACCATCTGGCGAGAAACGCGGAGTCAAATTATGGTCCCCCTGAAAGGTAACGCGCTGCGCTGCGCCACCAAAAACTGATACCTTGTAAATCTGCGGGTTACCACCGCGATCGGAAGTAAAATATATCCATTTCCCATCAGGCGACCAAGTGGGTTCTGTGTCAATCGCACCGCTTCTGATCAACGATTTCAAGCCGGTACCATCAGCATTGATCGTGTATAGCTGCGAGTTGGCAGAATGACTCAGCACAATCGCCAGTTTCGTGCCATCAGGCGACCACGCCGGTGCACTGTTATTACCCTTGTAATTAGCCAAGGTCAGGCGCTGCCCCGTCGTTAATGACTGCACAAAAACAACCGGTTTCTTTTTCTCAAAAGAAACATAGGCTATCTTGCTGCCATCCGGTGACCATGCCGGGGAAATAATCGGCTCCTTGGAAGAAACCACGGTTTGCGCATTTACGCCATCTGCATCAGCTACCTGCAGTGCATAACGCCCTTTGGTTTTGTTGATGTAAGCAATGCGGCTTGCAAAAATAGGGCCCTCGCCAGTCAGTTTCTGATAAATGACATCTGCAATTTTATGTGCGGTTAATCTGAGCTGGCCAGGTGCAATGTTATATTCCATGCTCACTAGCTGTGTTTGCTTGAGCACATCAGCCAGGCCAAACGTCACTTTAAGTCGGTTACCAGGCAAAGCAGTCACATCACCAACAGTAATCGCCTGCGCCTGCAATACTGCCCATTCTGCATATTTCACTTGTGAAATTTCAGTCGGGCGGCTCGCCACACCACCTGTTTCCAGCACGCGGAACAGCCCGCTACGGCGTAAATCTGCCGCGATAATATCTCCGATTTTCTCCTGATTCCCAGTTAGAGCTTGCCCGAAAGGAACAATGGCTATAGGAATTTGCTGCGCACTGCCGCCGCTGATTTCAATTTCCAAGGCAGCATGTGATGCCGTAGATGTAAGCGCTGCAATAAAAAATAAAACTGATTGAAATATTTTAAAGAAAATTTTCATAAGCTGGGATCAGGTTGTTATCCATAAAGTTAACAAATTTTACTGCAATAAGCCTAAGAAAATATAGGCATTTAATCCTCATTAGGACGGAACGTAAGCTTAAGGTTCCTGAATTTAGAAAATAAGCTTGCATCCTGTGGCAACGGCAGCGGCTCGGACATCCTGATAGCGCGCTCAACAGCATCATCACATAGTGGGTTGCCACTGGATTTAACCAGTTTCGGAGAACCGCTCAACTCACCTGTAGGGATTAACCCAATTTCAAATTTCAACTCGGGGTTACCGTCACCACACAATGTTTTATTAACATGGCTGCGAATTTTTGCCTGAATTTTAGCGATAAATTCATCAACAACCCCGGCATTTGCTGCAGTTCTTGCAGTTGCCGCCTGCTGCTCCGTAGCGGCCTTATCCTCATTCAAAAGTTCTTGCTGTAGCTTTTTGATTGCATCATTCGTGGTTGGTTTATTTTTCAACGCTTCCTGACGGGCTTGTTCCTGCAATTTTGCCAAAGCATCATTAGTCTTGGTAACCGGTTTTGGCAGTTCCTTTTTTACCTTTTTTTTCTCAATCGCAATTTCAACTTTAGGCTCTGGCTTAATTTCCGGCTTTACTACCGGCTCTGGCTTGGGAATCTCTTTTTCTATTGGTATCGGCTTCGGCGCTGGTTCAGGCACAGGAACAGCTTTTTGCCCCTCAACAGCAACACTATCCCACAACTCGACTTGGGCAATGCTGATCGGGTGCGTCGTTTTCCAGTTAAACGAAATCAGCAACGCACCAAAAAGCAAGGCGTGCACCAGAACAGAAAACACACCTGCTCTAAATGAATCTGGATTCTCGCGCTGACGTACCATCATAAATTAAGCTCTAACCGCATACTTACAACGGCTTCAGCAACAAGCCGACTTTATCCACTTTATTGGTCTTCAATAAATCCATAATGCCAATTACATCTTCATATTTAACACTTTTATCAGCAGCAATCACCACCGAACGTTCCGGCGATTTGGTTAGTGCAGTACGCACTGCCAGCAACAGTTCATCGCGCTGCATGGTCTTACCATCGAGTTCCGTGCCTCCGTTCTTTTTAACGGTAACAACTACCGGCGGCAACTTGGGCTGATTCAGGCTTTGGCCGGCACCGGGCAATTCCACTACACCGGGATTTGTCATCGGCGCTGTAACCATGAAAATTACCAGCAGCACCAAGGTCACATCAATGTAGGGCACTACATTGATCTGGTTCATCATACGGCGTTTACGAGTACGTGACATCGCGTTTCACCCTTAGGATTTGCGTTGCAGGATATTGGTAAACTCTTCCATAAAGCTTTCATAACGCACAGAAAGCCTATCTACAGAACTTGCAAACCGGTTATAGGCAATGACTGCCGGAATCGCAGCAAACAAGCCGATTGCAGTGGCCACCAGCGCCTCGGCAATACCCGGAGCCACCTGCGTAAGTGTTGCCTGCGCTACATTAGACAACCCCCTGAACGCGTTCATAATGCCCCACACCGTACCAAACAGGCCGATGTAAGGGCTGACCGAACCTACTGATGCCAGGAATGGCAAATGCGCATCCAGATCATCCATTTCACGATTGTATGCTGCACGCATCGCGCGACGTGCGCCTTCCATCACATCAGATATTTCCATGCGCCCCTGCTGCTTATGTTTGACGTACTCCTTAAACCCAGCTTCAAATATGCTGGCAATCCCCTGCGGTTTGCGTCGGCCTGCCGTAACAACTTCATACAGCTTGCTCAGGTCACCGCCGGACCAGAAGGTCTCTTCAAAATGATCTGCATCTTTTTCCGCACGCTTGATACTGGCTACCTTGATAAATATGTACCACCATGAAAATAAAGAAGTGATGAGCAGTATCAGCATTACCAGTTGCACCGGTAGACTGGCACCTGCGACCAAGGTTAAAAATGACATATCACTGCTTGCGTTCATAATTTCTCCATGTGTTCTTACTGCACACTTTTTACAAAAGAATTCTCTATCCTGCCAATTTAGGCAACATCGCTACCTTTATAGCGGCAGGAATAGCCAAGGGCTTAAATGTATCAGCATTCACGAATGCCAACTTGATTTCTGCCTTAATCAACAAATGATGGTCACGCATGATTTTCTGCTCCATCTCAATGCTGCCGCGCCCGATCTTGATAAGCTTGCAATGCACATCCAGCAGATCGTTGAAGTATGCCGGGCTTTTAAATTCAACAGAAAGACTGTGGACGACGATAATTACACCAAAATCTGCTTTCATCTGTGGCTGTTCAAAACCCAGGGCACGCAACCATTCAGTCCTGGCACGCTCCATAAAGTTCAGGTAATTGGAATGGTAAACCACACCACCCGCATCAGTGTCTTCATAATAAGCCCGGACGGGCCAGGTAAAAATCGTATGCGTACTCATGCACAAATTCTAACACAGCACCACAGTTAAGTTTTTACATCTAATTAAGTAAAGCTTTGATCAATCGAATTAATATTATGTACACAAAATAAAAGGGGCAAGGCCCCTTTTATTTTGTGTTTTTACATCATTACGTATATGCTTGATGCAGATGTTTCATCAAGTTCCCAACTAAATTACCCAATTAAAAATGATAAACAACACCCACTGTTGCCACATTAGCGTTTACATTTTTCCCATGGTTACCAACATCGTCAATAGCTGCGTTGTAATGATCCCAGCCTAAACGCATACCTATATCTTTATTTACGTTATATTCGGCACCCAAACCATAAGTCACGCTAGTGCGCGTAGCGTCATTCATAGGACTAAGGCTTGATGATACGGTTGTTTTAGTAGCGGCAACACCAAGCTTGCCATAAAGGTTGAAGTTCTCATTTAATGGCAAAATGCCCAAAACCGCCAAACTGGCCGCATCACCTTTTGCAGATCCGCTCACGTTATCTGTCACTTTACCGATCCCTGTATATTGTCCTTCAACTGCCACATATGGATTGAATTTATAGCCAAGCACCACTCCGGCCACAGCAGATGACTGCTTGTCGCGACCATTAGGCATATTGATATCCGGCTTGCCGATCCCGAGATTCAACCCGACATAAGCACCGGTATCTCCGGCAAATGCCATATTGGAGATGGTAGCCGCTGCTAATAAAGTGCCAAGCAACACTCTTCTGAAAACTTTCATAAAATACCTTTCAATAGTAATTACCTTGAAGGAAAGTACACACCTTGCAATAAGCGGTACTAATCCCGTTTGCAAATAACCAACAAAATCAGTTAAGCACACGCAAAAGCAGTGCCGAGGTTACCCCACAATCAAGAAATAATTAATTTCCTTAATAATCAAAAGGTTAAAATAAAACGTGGAATTATTACAAGCAGGGCTAAAAGGAAATACAACAATATTTGCAGGAACTGAAGAAGACTAATGCTGGGAGTGTGCAAAATTCACATGTTAAGAGCTAACACCGGGGACACCTGTTACAGCCAAATAAAAGGCAAAAGAACTTTTGAGCAGCCTGAATCACCGCCTCTCACATACACTCTTATTGCTGCCACAGTTCGCCAGAGGCCAGATTGGCAGGAACAGTCAGGCCAAAGTGCTGGTAGGACTGACTGGTTGCGACCCGTCCACGCGGCGTGCGCATCAGGTAACCCTGCTGTATCAAATAGGGTTCCAGCACGTCTTCGATCGTATCGCGCTCCTCACCGATAGCAGCAGCCAAGTTATCCAGGCCGACTGGTCCGCCGCCGAACTTCTCCAGCACGGCCAACAGCAATTTCCTGTCCATGACATCAAAACCCAGTTTGTCTACATCCAGCATTTTAAGTGCTGCATCTGCAATCTCGGCAGATACTACGCCATTGGCTTTTACCTGTGCATAGTCGCGTACACGGCGTAACAACCTGTTAGCGATACGCGGTGTACCACGCGAACGTCTGGCGATTTCCAGCGCACCGCTACCTTCCATCTCAACATCCAGCAAACTGGCAGAGCGCTGCACAATGCGGCCCAGCTCTTCAGAGGTGTAAAACTCCAGCCGCGATACAATACCAAAACGGTCACGCAACGGATTGGTCAGCATCCCGGCACGGGTGGTTGCGCCTACCAGCGTAAAAGGCGGCAGATCAAGGCGTACACTGCGTGCTGCAGGCCCCTCACCAATCATGATATCCAGGCGATAATCCTCCATTGCCGGATATAAGATCTCTTCTACCACCGGCGACAGGCGATGGATCTCATCAATAAACAGCACATCGTTTGGTTCAAGATTGGTAAGTAATGCAGCGAGATCCCCGGCGCGCTCTAATACAGGCCCCGAAGTCTGGCGCATATTCACACCCATTTCCTTGGCAATGATATGTGCCAAAGTAGTTTTACCCAAGCCAGGCGGACCAAACAGCAGTACATGGTCCAGCGCCTCACTGCGCCCACGAGCCGCATTGATAAAAATCTCCAGCTGCGCACGGGCTTTTTCCTGCCCGATATACTCATCCAGTATCTTTGGACGCAATGCCCGCTCCAAAGCCTCTTCCTGGGGGCTAATTGTATCTGAAGCAATGAGACGGTCTGTTTCTATCATAAAACGTTATCTGTTCTCCCTGTGCTGCAATGCAACCCAGTGTGTAATGAGTGTTAAACCAACCGCTAACAATGTTGGCCCTAAAAAAATCCCGATAAATCCAAAAGCAATTGCGCCGCCCAATACACCAAGTACTACAAGCAGCATCGGCAAACGTGAAGAATGGCTAATCAAAATAGGCTTGATTAGGTTATCGACTGAGCTGATCGCTAGCAATCCGTAAAATACTAAAAATACAGCCCAGCCATGCTCACCGTGATTATAAAGCCATAATGCAGCACCACCCCACACCAATGGGGGGCCAACCGGAATCACTGACAGGAAAAATGTTGCCAACGCCAGCAAAATAGGAAGGGGGGTACCTGCAAGCCAGAAACCGAACAATGCTACAACAGCCTGTGCCAACGCGGTACCAAAAATCCCCAGCATTACACCTTTAACCGTGCTGCATGAGAGTGTAAGCATCTCTTCACCCAGCGAGCCGCCCAAACGGTGCACTATCAGCACTACCCCTCTAGCAAGACGCCTTCCATCGCGGTAAAAGAAAAATGCAACGAATGCCACCAGAAGCATTTGCAGGAAACCGCCCATTAATATTTGCACAGCCTGTAACATAAATTTACGCAAAGGCTCTGCATATTGGCTAAGCAGTTTCATCAACTCCTCATGACTCACTACTGCGCGCTGCCAGTACTCAGTCAGCTGATCACCAACCAAAGGTAATCCTTTTATCCATGCTGGCGCTTGGGGCTGAAGATTTTTAAGCGTAACTTGTGCTTCATTGATCAAAATTGCAGCTGATTCAGCCAGGTTTGTTGCTAAATAAGCCATAGGTAAAACAACTGCTACTGACAGAAATAAAGTCATAGTAGCGGCAGCTAAATGATCTCGCCGCCCTAGCTTCAGCCAAAGCCACTGGTAAGTCGGCCAGGTAAAGACACAGAATACCGCTGCAAAAAGCACAGCCGCCATAAAAGGCCGTAGTACAAGAAAGCATCCGATAATCAGCAGGGCGATCAATACAATGCGCGCAATCTGGTTGGTATTAATCATTAACACCCATCCTTAAACATTAAGCTGCTTCTGATATTGCATTATAAACATCACGCTTGAATTTCACTATAAACTACTCAGTCGCAAGGACCGAGTTTTAAAAAATTCTACAAACCAAATCAATCTGAATTACTGTTATTTCGAAAGCAGCTTCAATGCCTGCTTGATACCATCAGTCACACTGATTTCTTTATCCAGCATCTTCACGGAAGCCATCGCCTCTCGTTCGTTATAACCCAATGCCAGCAAGGCATTCAGTATATCGCTGCTTACTGATTTCGGTTGGTTCGGATTCATTGCAGCCACACCCTCAATGGTGAATTTATCCTTGAGTTCGAGCAGCAGACGCTCGGCCGTTTTCTTGCCCACTCCCGGCACGCGGGTCAGCATGGTTGTTTCCTGCAGGGCGACAGCCTGCACTAACTCATCGATAGACAGCCCGCTCAGGATGGACAAGGCTGATTTAGCGCCGATACCATTCACTTTAAGCAGCTGCCTGAAGGTTGCACGTTCCTGGCTGCTGCCAAAACCATATAACAGCTGTGCATCTTCACGTACTACAAAGTGCGTGAGCATGACCACTTTCTCGCCTATGGCCGGCAGGTTATAAAAAGTACTCATCGGCACTTCACATTCATAACCTACGCCATTGCAGTCAATCAAAACCAGCGGCGGGGTTTTTTCGAGCAGGGTTCCACTCAGGCGTCCAATCATTGTATGTTCCAAACCATAATAAGCGTTAACAATAGCGCATGGCTCAGCATACTGGCAAGCGTGAGCTTGATTGCCGGCAATAATTTTTCAGGTTTTACTGCAAATTGATGCAACACCCGAAATGCACGTAAAGAAAACAGGAGCGGAAGCGCCGAAATAAAAGCCAATGCAGGCAGGTATCCAACCCACGCCATTACTGCAATCCAAAGCAAGGCCAGCACTGCCAGCAACAAATACAGCCAGGCTGCGGATTGTAGTGATAACCTGACAACAAGATTACGCTTACCTGCCGCAGAGTCTGCCTTCCGATCAGGAAACTGGTTGATATAAAGTAAGTTGGTAACTAACAACGCATATGGCAAGCCCACTGCTACAGGAGTGAATGAAAATGTCCGGCGCTGGACGAAATCTGCACCTATGACAACACCCAGAAAACCCAGCAGCACAGATAGCTCACCGAATCCTCGCGAATTCAGGCGCAAGGGTGATGCTGAATAAGCCCAACCGATGAACATTCCAGTTACCCCTACCAAAAACAATCCGCTACCTACCTGCAACATCAGCCATAAGCCACCCAGTATTGCTGCGATCAGCAGCAGATAGCCGAAATACATAGTTTGCGTCAGGCTCAGTACATTGTTCTGAATAAAACGGCTACCACCGGTAAATGGATACAGTCGCTCCGTATTACAGGCATCAGTGCCACTCAGCGCATCAAAATAATCATTGAGCACATTGACACCGGCATGCACCAGCACAGCAAACAATAGCGTAAATATAGCTGTCGATAATTGAAGCGGAATACCAGAGTACATTGCACCAGCTACTCCCAATATGGTTGCCGCCAAGGTTGCAGACAAAAATGCCGGCCTGGTAGCATAAAAATAAAGGGAGATTAAATTTGAGAAACTTGCCCGAGTGGGTTCTGTTACCGGGTGGCTCATCTGAATCTGTTAACCTATCAAGCGCCCGCCACGCACCCGGTAGCCTGCAGTTGCCAGCTTGCCTAAGCCCTGCCCACCATGCGCATGGCAAATTGCACAAGCCAGGGCGTCGGCAGAATCCTGCCTGGGTACTGCGGGCAGGTTTAGTAGACGCTTCACCATTTCCTGCACCTGCTCTTTTTGCGCGTGACCATTGCCGACGACTGATTGCTTTACCTGCAAGGCAGTATATTCTGCCACGCTTAAATTGCGGATCACGGCGGCGCTGATTGCAGCACCACGCGCCTGCCCAAGTAACAACGTTGATTGCGGGTTCACATTCACAAAAACTTTTTCAACCGCAACCTGATTCGGATGATAGGTATCGATGACCTCAAACAGGCTATCCAGAATAATTTTGAGGCGGGCAGGGAGTTCTTCCCTGTCATCTTCCCCCTCAATTTTATTTTTTTTAGCACTTGCCGTTTTGATAGTACCGCTTGCGATGTAAACGATTTTCTCGCCGACCTTCTCAATAACGCCAAAGCCGGTAAGGCGCAAGCCAGGGTCAATGCCCAAGATTCTGACGTTATCCAAGCTTATCTCAAATACATCACACTAAACGGCTAATCTTAAAACTACTCTTCAATCACGGCAGATGTATAAACTTCTTGCACATCATCCAGGTCTTCAAGTGCATCCAAAATCTTCTGCATTTTAACTGCATCATCTCCCGTAAATTCCACTTCATTCATAGCCTTCATCGTCACTTCGGCCAGCACAGCTTTTAATCCGGCTGCTTCCATCGCCTCTTTTACCGCCACAAAATCACCTGGCGGCGTAATAACCTCAATACTGCCATCATCATTAGTCACAACATCTTCCGCACCAGCTTCCAGCGCAACTTCCATGACCCTGTCTTCTGAGGTTCCTGGCTCGTACACCAGGCTGCCACAGTGCTTGAACATAAACGCAACAGAACCATCTGTGCCCAAATTACCGCCGAACTTGGTCAACGCATGACGCACATCCGCAACTGCGCGCTGCCTGTTATCGGTAAGGCAGTCAATAATGATCGCAGCCCCATTGATACCGTAACCTTCGTAACGAATTTCCTCGTAGTTCACGCCTTCAAGTTCACCGGTACCTTTTTTAATGGCACGTGTAATGTTGTCTGATGGCATGTTTTCTTCTTTAGCCAAGGCAACTGCTGCACGTAATCGCGGGTTCATATTTGGATCGCCGCCGCCCATACGCGCCGATACTGTAATTTCTTTAATGATTTTAGTGAATATCTTGCCGCGCTTTGCGTCCTGACGACCTTTACGGTGTTGAATATTTGCCCATTTACTATGACCAGCCATGTTCCGTACCTTTAAATACAATCAAATATTGATGATTTTATCACAGGCAGCCGTTGGACAAGAAAGCCTTACATGACACAACTTTTTAGTCTTGCGCCATCGCCGGGTCTATCGGCGTATGTTTGCGTATACTTACTATGGAAATAATCACTAAAGACGCAGCAATCAAGGTCATACCAATGAGCTCTGTCATGGTTGGCACTTCATTTAACTGCATCCATGCCGCCAGCACGCCGATTACAGGTGCCAGCATAGATGACATACTGGCAACGCCGGCACTCAGCCGTTGCAATGCATACAACCATAACAGCCAGGCCAGGGCGTTGCAGAATACTGCGTTATAAATAACCGCGCCAATAAAATATGGTGTCCACTGGATAGGTTGTGAAGGTACCAGCAGCGCTACTACCACCAGGGGGATTGACCCGAAAATCATCTGCCATGCAGTTAATGTCAGCAGGTCAAGCTCCGGTGAACGTTGATGCAGCTTTTTGGCAAGAATCACGGACAGGGCCCAGAATATTCCTGACAGCACTGCAAGAAACATGCTGAATTGATCTGTACCCAGGTGCAATGGATCCAGAATAAACAGCATACCCATAGTGGAGAGAATTGCTGCAGGCCATTGCATGCCGCTAAGTTTCTCCCCCAGCAAGGGCCAGGCCATTACCATCACCCAGAACGGCATCGTGTATGTCAGCACAGCCGTTTTACCTGCACCACCTTCTACCAGGGCCCAGATTAATAAACCGGTAAAACCACTAGTCTGCATAAGGCCGAGCAATATTATTGTCGGCATTTCCTTAACATGTAGTGGTTTACGCATATAGATCACGATGGCAAATAAGCAAATAGCACCAATCACTGTACGTAATGCCGCAAATTCAAAGGCGCCAGAATAAATCAGCGCGCTTTTCATCACCACCCAGTTATAACCCCAGATGATAGTCAGCAACATTAGCGCGATAAAAGCGCGGATTGTTATTTTTTTACTATTTTGCATATGATTCAAGTGCCAATAATTTTCATCCAAAAATTAATTCCAGATATGGGTTACAGCTTTCCAGCTGCCATCTGCCTGTTTACTGTATACAAGATGCACATTGCCGCCAAATGTCTGCTTTTCACCTTGCGCATTCAGCATTGCGCCTGACCACAGGCCATACTGATAAGCCAGATTGCCGTCTTCCTCAGCCTTAGTCAAGGTCAGGCTATGTTCAATGACACCAGCTTCGATCAGGCCAGCAAAAAACTTCTGAATTGCGGCCGCACCATGCACCGGTGCACCTGCTGGTGCCGGCAACACCACGGCATTCTCTGTATACAGCTGACCAATAGCCTCTGCGTTTTTACTATTAAACGCTGCATCGAACTTTGTATTGATTTTCGATATTTGTGTTTGTATATCTGACATAATGTTTTCCTTTTTTTACGTTTAGTTAAAAATATTACCTATTCAATCAGTGCCGGCATGCCAGCATTAATAAGCTCCAGTATCTGATGCAACTGAACCCGTCCCTTTTCATCAAGCGCCTGCATACAGCGTCGCACTCTACGATAATAGTCAGGCATCACAAGATCCAGCTTGGCTTGACCGGGATCCGTCAACTTTACCAGCACACTGCGCCTGTCATTCTTTGTATAGATTCTCTCTACCAGATTGCATTGCTCAAGGCCATCTATCAGCCCGGTCATGGTGGCACGGGTAACCCCAGCCTTATCTGCCAGAGCTGATGGTGTAGATGTTCTTGAATCTTCACGCATTAGCAAAATCAGCACCCACCAGCGCCCCTGCAACAAACCATGCTTGCTTAAACATGCATCAAGTGCCGCTGATAAATCAGTAGCTACCCGCAACAAATGCAGAAAAGCGGATACCGCTGTCACATCCGCATCGGGGTAACGTTCCGCAAACTTACCAAGTACTGCGGTTGTAGGGAGGTCTTTTAATTGCAACATAATTAGCTACTTTATAGTTAGCCACCTAATTATGTCAATAGTGAATTGTGATGCTTGTAGATTATTTGTAATATTAGTTAATAATACTTGCGTAGTTAACAGCATCCCTGGCTGCTGTTACACAAGATCCCAGGATTTATCGCTTTCTGCGGATTCTTGCCAATAACAGCCACTTTTTTATAATCACAGAAAGGCCACTTTAAATAGCCTGAAATCCAGCAAAGTAGCCTGATGATTAAAAATTGGGTTTAGAAAGATAAATTAGTGTTATCGCCACACAATCAGCTCACATGGCATAACTACCACCCCCCAAGCAGCAATTCTGAAATTTCATCCAGCTTTCCACAACCGGCCACAAGCAGGCGCACCTACCAAGAATCAATTGTTTACAGGCCAATTGCTGAGCGCCTGCTCAACTACAGCCAATAATTCTTCCCTAGATGCGCCACTTATCGCTTGAACAGACATTCCTTGATGAACAGTAGCAATATATTTTGCTAATGTAGTGGTATTCACGCTCTGCGGTAAGTCGTTTTTGGACTTTGCCAAATCAAAACGCTCCCTGAGCGCTTTCTCATAACCTTGCCTGTAAGCAGTCAATTCCTGCTGTACTTGCTCACATCCTTCACCAGAAAACAAAGTGCCTATGGCTATCATGCAACCTCGCGGATTGTATTGATTTGACAGGAACTCAGCTGATTTAGTTAGAAACTTTTCAGCCACCTGCTTTGCCGTTGGCTCATGCATCGCTTCTGCAACGTAAGCAACCGGGCCAGCCATATATCTACGTAAAACTTTGCTAAACAATTCTTCTTTGTTTCCATAGGCTGCGTAAATACTTGGGCGATTGATACCCATGGCCTTTGTAAGTTCAGCCATGGATGCCCCCTCATATCCCCGCAACCAAAATATCTTCAGCGCTTTTTCAAGTGCATCTTCATAGTCAAATGCACTTGGCCTTCCGCGCGGTCTTTTTGTTTGTGTAGTGCTCATAATCTTAAACCCTGGTTACCGACACTAAATATTATACCGTATGGTAAGAAAATAGTTGACACATTTATAAGCGCCACTTATTATTAATGTACCGTTCGTTACATAAATACAAATTTAATACACATTAAAGGAAAAGAAATGACATTCAATCAAGGAAAAGTGGCATTTATTACAGGTGCCAATCGAGGCATTGGCTATGAAACAGCCAAGCGTTTAGGAGAACTTGGCATCAATGTGGTCTTAGGCGTGCGTGATTTAGAGCAAGGCCGGGAAGCTGCAACGCGGTTGCAAGCCTTAGGTATCAAGAGTGAAGCCATTACCTACGACGCTGTTCAGCCGGAATCTGCAAGGAAGGTCCATGACTATTTTAACCAGGAGTTTGGCAAATTGGACATTCTGGTAAATAACGCAGGTATATGCATTGAGCCGCTCTTTGGCAGCAACACAAGTAGCTCGGTCAGCCCCCAGGTGCTTATGGATACATTTCAGACAAACCTGTTCTCAGTAGTTGCTGTTACACAAATGCTGCTGCCACTTATCAAGAAATCATCAGCAGGCCGCATCGTAAACCTGTCTAGCATTCTGGCCTCACAGACACTGCACAGCATGCCCAATTCCCCTATTGATCCAGCCAAGGCTTTTGCTTATAACGCTTCCAAATCAGCCTTGAATGCTTACACAATTCACCTGGCACGGGAATTACGCGACACCTCGATCAAGGTGAATTCGGCTTATCCTGGTTGGGTAAAAACGGGACTGGGCGGACCAAATGCACCGATGGAAGTTGCTGATAGCTATAAAACCAGCGTCCGCTTGGCCACACTGGACGAGAATGGCCCAAGCGGCGGTTTCTTTCATGAACAAGATGTGCTGCCCTGGTAAATAGGCAACTACAAGATCAATAAGTACCGCACTAACTAATCATTAAAAGGAATTAAAAAATGCAAGATATGACAAAAATAGGCACTGTTTCCAATCTTAAAATCGACGGAAACATGTCATTGCGTTATCTAAAGGCAGGAAATGGGGATCCGTTAATTCTGTTACACACGATACGGACGCAGTTGGATTATTTTTACAGTGTCATTCCGGAATTGGCTAAGAATTTCACTGTTTATGCAATAGATTTACCAGGACATGGTTACTCATCAATTGATACCAAAGCCAATTATGATGAGCCTTATTTTCGAAGCGCGGTAATAGCGTTTATTGAAAAACTGAATCTTAATAATGTTACTCTTGTCGGTGAGTCAATTGGTGCCGTGCTGGCATTGACCGTTGCCAGTCAATTGCCGGAGCGTATCAAGAAAGTAATCTCATCCAACACTTATGATTACGACCAGCGTTATGGTGATGGCGTACGACGAGGGAATTTTCTTGCTAACTTCGTTATTGGGCAATTTGCAATTCCATATGTAGGTGCAATGGTGGCCGCCATGGAAAACCTGCTATTCCTGGGAGTAATCATGAAGGGAGGGCTGAAAAATAAACGATGGATGCCCGGAAAGCTGCTGGCCGAATTTGACCGTGTTGGACGACGTACAGGATATAGGCATGTAGAGCGCAGTACATTCGCCGGATGGCGGACATGGGGCGAAGCTAGATCACTTTATTCAAACGTAAAAGTGCCAATCAAACTGGTATATGGACAAAATGACTGGTCAACTGACGCTGAAAGAAAGCGAACAGCAAGCGATCTGGGCGGTGTTGCAATCTGCACCATTCCTAATACAGGCCATTTTGCGTTTATTGATAATCCGCAGAAGTTAACTGATACCGTATTGACAGACTGAAGGTAAATAAAATCTATGGCCATTAAAATTCCATATCAATATCGTGGGGTTCTGTTTGCCCTGATAATGTCTGGCTGCACAGCGTTGATCGTTTCCGGCGTGATTATCTATCTGCATTCAGAATTCTTCCTGGATTTCTTACAGTTATGGGCCAAAGGCTTTATCACGGCATGGCCAATTGTTTTCATTGCAATCCTGACGATAGCGCCTTTGGTAAACAGACTCCTTGATATTTATTTTGAAAACCCTTGAGCCTGGTCTATTCGTGCAACGCTGGCTTACGAGTTATTTTTTTGCTGGTTGCAACAGCTTTTAACTTAAATTTTCTGGTTTTTAAATTCAAGTCAAATTTAATTACTTCAGGTAATACATTTCGTACAGCCTTTATGAGCTAACATCATTATTGGATAAAATATTTATTGGTGTATATTTAAACTTCTATTTACGTTTTAGATATAGTCAGGAGATTGCTATGAAAACATTGCAACAATTACTAGACAACAAAAAATATAAAGAAGTGATCTCAATTGCCCCAGATCGTCCTGTATTCGATGCGTTAGTGATAATGGCAGAATATAGAATCGGCGCACTAGTCGTTCTCGACGGTGAACAACTGGTGGGCATATTTTCTGAACGTGATTATGCACGTGAGGTAATGCTAAAAGGCCGATCCTCAAAAACCACCCATATTACTGATGTAATGACACATAACGTGATCTGCGGCAAACCGGACGATACTGTTGAACAGGCAATGACTGTAATGACAAGTAAAAACTTCCGCCACTTACCGGTAACACAAAATAACAAAGTCATCGGCATGCTCTCACTGGGTGACCTTGCGAAAGAAACAATTGATTACCAGCAGCGCCTGATTAAAGAGTTGGAAAGTTACATACATCATTAATCTCGACCACTGTCTCATCCTAAAATAGATTGACAGTTATTCACCTATTTTATGTTGATTAAGAAACGCTCGATGCACCGCATCGGGCGTTTTGTATTTTAGGCTTAAGTGCGGCCTTTGCTCA
>JALRGX010000129.1 GCA_023259635.1 Methylotenera sp.
TGCAAGTATCAGCAGACCTTTGCTGGTCTGGATCAAGTCATAATCAAATTCAGGATGCACGGAAACCGCCTGGTTAGCTGGCAATGTCCACGGTGTAGTGGTCCAGATGACCGCATATGCATCACCGCTGACTTCGACGCCAAACGCTTTGCTTAGCGCTGCGTTATCAGCAACTTTAAAACCTACATCAATCGCTGGTGAGTTTTTATCTTCATACTCAACCTCGGCCTCAGCCAATGCTGAACCGCAATCCACACACCAATGCACAGGCTTGCTGCCTTGGTAGAGGTAGCCATTTTTATAAATATCACCCAAAGCACGCATGATGTCGGCTTCGGTTTTGAAATCCATGGTCAGGTAAGGATTATCCCAGTCACCCTGTACACCCAAACGAATAAAGTCTTTTTTCTGGCGCGCCACCTGCTCGGCTGCATACTCGCGGCATAATTCACGGAACTTGGCCGGAGCGATATCCTTGCCATGGTTTTTCTCAACCACCAGTTCAATTGGCAAGCCGTGGCAATCCCAGCCTGGCACATAAGGCGCATCAAAACCGCTCAGGGTTTTGGATTTGATAATAATGTCCTTGAGGATTTTATTGACTGCGTGACCGATATGAATATCACCGTTCGCATATGGAGGGCCATCGTGCAGGATGAATTTCTTAGCACCTTTGCGTGCCTGCCTGATGCGTTGATAGAGCTTTTTATCCTGCCAGGTTTTTAACCAGGCAGGCTCACGCTTGGCCAAGTCGCCACGCATCGGGAAAGGGGTTTCCGGCAAGTTTAATTTATATTTACTTTGCTCTTTATTCTGTTCAGTCATCTAACAATCCAAAACTAAATGTGCGCGGCTATCCGCGGCTGGTAAAAAAATTTCTAGCTATTACAACATCTTTTGCAATCTGGGCTTTTAGTGCATCCAGACCATTAAACTTCATTTCATCACGTATTTTGTAAAGAAACTCCACGTGCACATGCTTTTCGTACAAGTCCCCATTAAAATCAAGCACATGCACTTCCAGCGACAACTTGGGCACACCATCTATCGTAGGGCGTACACCCAAATTGGCCACTGAATTCAAACCGTCTAATTTTACTGCATATACACCGGTTAAGGCAGGCCGTTCATGCCGCATATGCACATTGGCGGTTGGAAAGCCCAATTGCCGACCCAGCTTGGCGCCATGCACCACCTTGCCGCTAATACTGTAAGGCCGCCCTAACAACATAGCGGCATCTTCCAGATCACCTTTAGCTAAAGCGGTTCGCACACGGGTACTGGATACACGAATGTTATCCAGGTCCACCTGCGGCAATTTGATTAAATTAAATCCTGCCTGTACAAAATCCTGTGTTGATCCTGCACGCTTCGCACCGAACCGGAAATCCTCGCCAACAAGAATAGCCTCTGCATTGAGCGACTGACGCAGGATACGCTGTATAAATTCTTCTGCTGCAATTTTTGCAAAGCGCCCATTAAATGCACAGACATAAACTTGCTCGACGCCTACAGCGGCAAAATGCTCAAGTTTTTCACGCAGTGAGCATAAACGTGCTGGCGCGTTATCCGGAGTAAAAAACTCGCGCGGATGCGGCTCAAATGTCATGACAGCACTACCAATATCAAGCGCCTGCGCGGTTTGCAACAGCGTTCGTAACAAAGCCTGATGGCCGAGGTGCATACCGTCAAAATTACCGATTGCCAATGCACACGGCGCCTGCAGGATATCGGGGATATGTCGTGACACCCGCATTTAACGATTCACCCGGCGAATATAATCTCGTGGCCTGAAGCCTAACAACATCAGCATTGCAAAATAACTTACGCCACCTAACACAACCAAACCACTAATATAAACCAAACGTCCGACCAAACTAAAACTCAACCAGGCGCGAGCCTCACCCATTGCAAAGTGAAGCACCATACCCATAAAAATCAATGCCACAAGCAGCTTGCCTAGAAACAGCAGCCAACCCGCTTGTGGATGGAAATAGTTGGCGCGTCGCAGGTGATAATAAAGTAATGACGCATTCAAGCAAGCTCCCAAACCAATTGCCAGCGCCAGCCCGGCACTCTGCAAGTGAAGCACAAATACAAATAGAACATTCATCACCTGCGTAATCACTAATGTAAACACCCCGATTTTCACCGGGGTTTTAATATTCTGGCGCGCATAAAATCCCGGCGCCAGGATTTTTACCAGAATCAGACCCAGCAAACCTATGCTGTAAGCAACCAATGCCTGTTGCGTCATCACCACATCAACGGGCGTGAATTTTCCATAATAAAACAACGCCGTAACCAGAGGCGCCGCCAATACCGCCAGCGCAACCGCAGCAGGAGCCGCCAGAATACAAGTCAGGCGCAAGCCCCAGTCCAGCAATTGCGAATACTCTGCCTCATCCTTACCTGCATAAGCCTTGGACAGGCTCGGCAATAATATGGTGCCTAAAGCCACACCCAGCACGCCGGTAGGAAACTCCATTAGGCGGTCCGCATAATAAAGCCAGCTGACGCTGCCCGTCACCAGGAATGAAGCAAAGATAGTGTTCAGGATCAACGAAACCTGCGCGACAGAAACGCCCAGCACAGCAGGCCCCATTAACTTCAAAATGCGCCAGACGCCCTCATCGTCACGCTTGATATCAAACTTCGGCAATAAACCAATCTGTTTCAGAAAAGGAATCTGGAATATCAGCTGCAAAAAACCGCCGATGAATACCGCCCACGCCAGTACCTTGATCGGCTCATCAAAATGATCGGCAAAAAACAGCATCGCCAGAATCATGGAAACATTGAGCCACACCGGCGTGAAAGCGGGAATGCCAAAACGGTTGTAAGTATTGAGTACCCCGCCCGCCATGGAAACCAGGGAAATAAAGAAAATATAAGGGAAGGTAATGCGCAGCAATTCGACTGTAAGCTGCATTTTTGTTGCATCCGGCCTGAAACCAGGGGCAATCAGGCTTACAATCCACGGCGCAGCCAGCATTCCAAGCAGCGTCACCACTACCAGAATGATGCCAAGCCAGGTTGCAACCCGGTTAACCAGGCCGTGCGTTTCATCAAAACTGCGCTGGCTTTTATACTCAGCCAGAATTGGTACAAAAGCCTGGCTGAAAGCTCCTTCAGCCGAAATCCTGCGCAGCAAATTAGGTATTTTAAAGGCTACGATAAAAGCATCGCTGAGCATGCCCGCGCCAAAAACGCGCGCGATCAAGGTATCGCGCACAAAACCTAGGATACGCGAGACAAAAGTCATGCTGCCGACTTTAGCCAGCGCTTTGAGTAAATTCATGCTTTATCGTTATAATAAAAAGGGTAAAAAGTATTGCATTAACAATCTATTGCGTGATTTTAACATGCCATACCAAAACACGTTGCAATTGATAAACATATTTGTATTTTTTAACTTGCAATCTATTTAATATATAGTTAATATTACGGGCTTCGTATTTTGAATAGCCTTTAGGAAAAGACAAGATGGCAAATACCGCACAAGCAAGAAAACGTGCTCGTCAAGCAGTGAAGCAACGTGCCCACAATGCAAGTTTGCGCTCTACTTTGCGCACAGCGATTAAGAAAATTATTAAAGCTGTAGAAGCTGGCGACAAAGCTGCTGCTACTGCTGCTTACGCAGAAAACGTAAGTGTGATTGACCGTATTGCGGACAAAAAGATTATCCATAAAAACAAAGCATCACGTCATAAAAGCCGCTTGAATGCAGCTATCAAAGCAATGGCGTAATTGATTGCTTAAGTAATAATTGGAATTCAAACAAAAAAGCCGGACATTGTCCGGCTTTTTTGTTTGTAAGTTTTAAATTACATCTGACAAAAATAATTAGCCAAAATAAAAACGCCCGATGTTTATGCATCAGGCGTTTTTTATTCCTCCTAAAAAACTGTATTTCTATCAACTTATTTAGGATGAAGCCATGAAATATCGGCTATGCTGCAGCGGCCCCACTTGCCGGCACGAAAGCAAGTGCTTCCTTTAAGTGCATACGCAAATTATTAAGCTCATCCAGTTGAGCCTGAATGCTTTTCTCGATTGCCTCCAACTCTGAAATACGATCTTCCAGCGTGTCTGTAGCCTTGTAAATGCGCTTGATACTTTCTAGGCGGCGACGCAACTGCAATTGATGCTCACGTACCTGAGATTCCATAGGCGCGATCACTGCTTTCAGCCAGTTTTCAATATCACGGTTAGCAACTTCATACACATGTATCACGCGACTAGCCAATGTTTCAAAAAACTTGGTCGTTAGCGTCATCTTCTCGTTGGCAATCATATTAAAAGCCGTGTTGAACTGCTCTTTATATGCGCGCTCCAGCTTGGCCAATTCCTTCTGGTAACGTAAAGTCGAAAAAGCCGGCGGCTCTGACTTACGCAGACCATGTTCTTTCGAAAACTTCTCGTACATCACATCCATCATCTTCTTGATTTCATCGATTTGTGTATCAGATGAAACCATGCGGCTTTTCAATTCAAGAAAGAAATTATCCATGGCTTCGCGAATTGTTTTGGTAAAACTTGCATTAATCATTGTCTCGCGAGTGCTATGCACATGCACTTTGAGCGACTCCATGCCCAGCAATGTGAACAAACGATTCGTATGCTGGGAGAAAATACTGCGCAAAGCCTGAAAACGCTGCAGACCTTTCTCAAAGTTTTCTTTATCAACTTTGACCTTATTCATCATATGCTCAACAACGTCTTCATTCTTGCCGCGCAAACCACGCAACTCGACCAACTGCTCGTTAATACCTGAGAAACGCGCATCCAGGATAATGTTTGAATTGGTAATTAAATCATCAATCTCGTTTTCGGTATTGTCACGCACGATTTCCTGCTTGGATGGAATCAACTGCTCGGAAAGTGCTTTTTCCAGCTCTGGTATACGGCTTTTTGCCAACAAGGCATCATCCTTATTAACCTTGGCCAATAGACCCTTCTGCGCTGAAACCGGGAATATCTGGTCAGTCTCCAAGCCAAGCAACTCGGCACTGCTTTTGATTTGCCTGTTAAGCTCTTTCTCGATTTCTTTTTCGTTTTTCAGCTCATCCCAAAGGCCATCAATCTTATTCATGACAGCAAGGCGGCCTTTTTGCTTCCAGCGTGTGCCGCTGATATATTGACGCCACACATCAATTTCAGATTTAGTCACGCCCTGGTCAGCCGCCAGAATAAACAGTACCGCATGCGCATTAGGCAGCATATTAATGGTCAACTCAGGCTCGGTACCGATTGCATTCAAGCCCGGGGTATCTAAAATTACCAAGCCCTGCTCCAGTAATGGATGCGGGAAATTAATCATGGCATAACGCCAGCATGGCACATCAATCGTGCCGTCTTTATTTAAATTAAGTGCGTCATCCGCGCTGTTAGGGTCATACAAGCCATACTTCTCAGCCTCCTGTACAGAAACCGGCTTGGTACTGCTCACCTCTTTAAAGGCTTTGACCATGCTTTCATTCGAATCCACATCAAAAGTAACCGTCTTCCACTCATCTGGATAACGTTTATACTCAGATGTAGTGGCATCTGAAAGCCGGGTTTCAATCGGCAGCATCATAATGGAGGTGGGTTTGGACTTGTCATACAGCAACTCTGTAGGACACATTGTGGTACGTCCGGCACTGGAAGGTAACAGACGCGTACCATAACCTGCAAAGAAAATTGCATTAATCAATTCTGACTTGCCGCGTGAGAACTCTGCCACGAATGCGACATTCAGCTTATCTTCACTAAGCTTATCCAGAAGCTGCTGTATGCGCTGGTCAACTTGCGCATCATTCAACTCCTGCTCATTCAGCCAGTTACGATAATTACAGATAGCCCCAAGCAGGCCTTTGCGCCATTCTGAGTATACTGAAAATTGTTTTGCTAAATTATTTTCTGCCATGATGGACCTTAAAACAGCTTTTTTGTAGCGTCACTCTACCACCCATTTTTTAAAATGCAAATAAAATCAAATAGCTAATATTTACATTTAAAATAGAATTCTGATAAGCGGTTATTTTACTATCATAAGCGGCAATATTCTTGGTGTATCTGCAATCGTTATCATTCTGTTATTATCTTGTTTTTACAAAAAAATCGATATATGTATGAGTGGCTTAACACCCAATTCACCTCGCCCGCTAGACATTAAACTGCATCAAGCCTCACGCTTACTGGAAATCAAGTTTGATAACGATACCGAGTGCATGCTCTCCTGCGAGTTTTTGCGCGTGTATTCACCGTCAGCCGAAGTTAAAGGTCACGGTCCCGGCCAGGAGGTACTGCAAGTCGGCAAGGAAAACGTCAACATCACGGCGATAGAACCGGTGGGCAATTACGCGATCAAACTTGTATTTTCAGATGGGCATAACACCGGCTTATACTCGTGGGATTACTTGTATGATCTGGCTAGTAACTATGAAGCACTATGGCTTGAATACCTGGGGAAACTGAATGCGGCAGGCCATGTCAGAAAAAATACAGACACAGATTAAGAAAAGAACACCATGACTACAGAACACAATACGCATTTTGGCTTCAAGACGGTTGCCGAATCTGAAAAAGCAAAGAAAGTTGCTGAAGTTTTTCATTCAGTTGCCAGCAAATATGACCTCATGAACGATGTCATGTCAGCAGGCATGCATCGCGGCTGGAAACGTTTTGCCGTGAGTGTTAGTGGCGTGGACCGCGGCGACAAGGTGCTGGACATTGCCGGCGGCAGCGGTGACTTATCAAAACTGTTTGCAAAAAAAGTCGGCGCAGAAGGACAAGTCATACTCACAGATATTAACGCCTCAATGCTTGGCGTTGGCCGCGACCGCATGCTGGATGCCGGCTTGAATGTACCGGCCTTGCAATGCAATGCTGAGAAGCTGCCTTTCCCCGATAACTATTTTGACTGCGTGATCGTGGCATTTGGCTTACGCAACATGACGCATAAAGACCGTGCCTTGGCCGAAATGCAGCGCGTGCTCAAGGTAGGCGGCAGGTTGCTCGTGCTGGAATTCTCTAAAGTTTGGCAGCCATTATCTAAAGTATATGATGCATACTCATTCAAGCTATTGCCGCTGATGGGAAAATTACTGGCAAAAGATGCCGAAAGTTACCAGTATCTTGCAGAGTCTATCCGCATGCACCCCGATCAGGAAACGCTCAAACAGATGATGATCGACGCCGGTTTGAGCAAGGTGGATTACTATAATCTGGCAGCTGGCGTAGTCGCTTTGCATAAAGGTTATAAAACCTGATGTTAAAAGAACTATCTACCCATGTAATCCAGCATCTGCTTGCGCAAAATGCATGGTCGGCACCATTGCTGCAGCCTTTTTCCAGCCAATCAGTGCGGTTGGATTTTGTGTTTTTAAAAACGACTCTCGTAATACTGGAGAATGGCAGCCTTGCCATTGCTGGCGAAACCAATATTCCTGACGCAACCATCACAATTCCCCCTAGCCTGCTATTGCGCTTGATGGCAAAAGACGAATCCGCCAAACTACAGATCAAAGTCGATGGCGATACCCATCTGGCTACGGCTTTAGCCAAGGTACTATCACATATACGCTGGGATTATGAAGATGACCTGAGCAAACTGGTAGGTGATATCCCCGCCAATAAAGTCGGGAAATTTACGCGGCATACTGCCAGCACAGTGATAGATACCGCCACCAATCTGGCAGAGATGCTGAGTGAATACTGGCAGGAAGAAAAACCGATGCTGGCAAAAAAACGGCATATTGAACAATTCAACTCAGAAGTCGATACGCTACGTGCAGATGTTGATCGCCTGGAAAAACGGCTTAACAAACTTGCCAAAAAATCCCTCTCAATTCCCGATTCCAACAACCCGCTTTCATAGACAGCATCCAAAAACTTATGCGTATTTTTCGGCTTTTCTACATTATTTTCATAGTATTACGCTTCGGACTGGATGAATTTATTCTCAGCCACACCAAGTTAAGACCGCTGCAATACGTTATCAACATTCTACTGTTCTGGCGCAACAAGGAAGTTCCGCGCGGCGTCAGGTTAAGGTTGGCGCTCGAAAGCCTGGGTCCTATTTTTGTCAAGTTCGGGCAGATGCTATCAACACGCAGAGACCTGATTCCGGCAGACATTGCGGATGAATTGTCAAAACTGCAGGATCGCGTCCCGCCTTTTCCTTTTTCCGAAGTTGAAAAAGTCATCAGCGGGGCTTTTAACCAGCCATTATCCGAACTATTTTCTCAATTTGACGAAGTACCGATTGCCAGCGCATCTGTCGCCCAAGTGCATTTTGCACATCTACCTGACGGCGAACCGGTCGCGGTAAAAGTACTGCGCCCGAATATTGAAAAAACCATCGCAAGCGACTTGCGTTTAATGGATACCTTAGCCTGGTTGTTGCAGAGCATTTCATCCGAGGTAAAAAGGCTGAAACCACGTGAAATTGTTGCCGAATTCGCACGCCACACCCAAAGTGAACTGGACCTGACGCTGGAAGCTGCCAACTGCAGCCTGCTGGGCCGTAATTTTGCCGACAAATCCATGCTGATCGTACCGGAGGTGCACTGGGACTGGTGCCGTAAAGAAGTCATGGTCATGCAGCGCATGCACGGTACCCCGATCAGCCAGCGTGAGGCATTACGCGCCAAAGGCATTGATATCCCCAGGCTCGCGGCAGAAGGTGTGGAGATATTTTTCACACAGGTGTTCCGCGATGGTTTTTTCCATGCGGATATGCACCCAGGCAATATTCAAATCGCCGATAACGGCCAATATATTGCGCTGGACTTTGGCATCATGGGCACCCTCAACGATACTGATAAATATTACCTGGCGCGCAATTTCCTGGCGTTCTTTAACCGTGACTACCGCGATGTAGCGCAGGCACATATTGATTCAGGCTGGGTACCTGCCGACACCAAGCGCGAAGATCTCGAAACGGCAGTACGCGCAATCTGCGAACCGATTTTTGACAAGCCATTAAAAGACATATCTTTTGCGCGCACCTTATTAAGCCTGTTTCAGATGGCGCGCCGCTTTGGTGTCATCATCCAGCCGCAGCTAATTATGCTGCAGAAGACCTTACTCAATATTGAAGGCCTGGGCCGGGAGCTGGACCCGAATCTGGATCTATGGAAAAGTGCACAGCCATTCCTGACCCGCTGGATGAGCGAACAGGTCGGCTGGCGCGCAATTCTTAAAACCGTTAAAAAAGAATTGCCGCATATCGCGAAAGTACTGCCGGAAATGCCAAGACTGGCACATCAGTTTTTAACACAGACCAATCAGGCAGAAATAGATTTACCGCTAAGGGCTTCTATCGACAAACTCATTGAAGCACAGCAGTTACAGGCGCAATGGCAAAAGCGATTAGTTATCGTACTGATTTCTTTTGCAGTAGTTGAAATTGTCTTAATTACAAGCACTTATTTTATTTATTAATGCAAAGGAATAATACTATGAAAGCCAGACTGATTGTTACTTTAGGTTTTTTCCTGATAAACCTTGCCCCATCAGCTTTTGCAGCAGCCACTCCGGCCGGTCTCTGGAAAAGTATCGACGATAAATCCGGCAAGCCTCGCTCACTGATTCGAATTCAAGAACATAACAATGAATACACTGCAACTATTGAAAAAGGTCTGCTGGCTACAGATACGCCAGATGCGGTTTGCGACAAATGTAGCGATGAGCGCAAAGGTCAGCGCATTGTAGGCATGACGATTGTAAAAGGCATTAAGCTTAAAGATAACGAATATGAAGGTGGCGAAATCCTTGATCCTGAAAACGGTAAAACCTATCGTTGCCTGATGAAACTTGACAGCAGTGGCAACAAACTGGAAGTGCGTGGCTACATCGGCATTTCGCTCATTGGCCGCTCACAGATATGGACACGCGAAGAATAATTTTCTGGGTTTAACACTATGTTAATTTGGTTTGTTGTTGTTTACCTGGCGATATCAATTGGCATCGGCCTTGTCGCGGCAATGCGCGTCAAGAATACAAAAGATTACGCCGTTGCCGGCCGCCACCTGCCATTGCCTGTCGTGATGGCAACGGTGTTTGCTACCTGGTTTGGTGCTGAAGCCGTATTTGGCGTTTCTGCAACATTTGTTACCGAAGGTTTAAACGGGGTTGCGGCCGATCCATTCGGTTCCAGCATGTGCCTGATCATTGCCGGTTTCTTTTTTTCCACACAACTATACAAACTCAACATACTCACTTTAGGTGACTTCTACCGCATGCGCTATAACCGCACGGTAGAAGTGCTGACAACGGTTGCGATTGTTATTTCATATCTAGGCTGGGTTGCTGCCCAAATCAAAGCCCTGGGCCTGATCTTCAACATGATCACCGACGGCGCTGTCTCGGAGGAAACCGGTATGATCCTGGGCACCGCGATTGTCTTAACCTACACCACTTTGGGCGGTATGCTCTCGGTTGCCGTGCTGGACTTTGTACAGATGATCGTTGTGATTGGCGGCCTATTGTATATCGGCAGCATCGTTTCCGGCATGACCGGTGGTGTAGCACCGGTTATGGAGCACGCACGCGCCGCTGGCAAGCTCGACTTCTTCCCCAAGGGAGCGGATGTCTGGGTCTGGATTACATTTCTGGGCGGCTGGGTAACGATGATGCTGGGCTCCATTCCGCAACAGGATGTATTCCAGCGCATCACCTCAGCCAAAAGCGCTAAAATCGCTTTATGGGGTTCTATCCTTGGTGCCTCGGTGTACTTCTGCTTCACCTTTGTGCCGATGTTTATCGCCTATGCCGCCACCCTGATTGACCCCGCCCTCTTTGGAAAACTGGTGATTGAAGACTCACAGAAAGTGCTGCCGACACTGGTATTGCAGCATACACCGATTTTTGCACAGGCCATATTCTTTGGCGCCGTGCTATCCGCAATCATGAGTTGCTCATCGGCCACATTGCTTGCACCGTCCGTTACATTCGCTGAAAACATTGTGCGCGGCTATATCCCGCACTTGAGCGATAAAGGCTTTTTACGTGTCATGCGTATCTGCCTGGTAGTTTTTGGCATATGTGTTTTATTTTACGCCCTCAACTCCAACCACTCGATTTTCGGTATGGTGGAATCCGCTTACAAAATCACACTGGCTGGCGCTTTCGTACCATTGATTTTCGGTGCATTCTGGCGCAGGGCCACCTCACAGGGCGCGCTGGCAGCAATTATCGGCGGCATTAGCTCATGGGTACTGATTGAGGTGTTAATCGGCGAAGATTGCCCTATTCCACCGCAGTTAATCGGCCTCGGCGTAAGTGTTGTCGGCATGGTCATCGGCTCGCTGATACCGCAAAAAATAGGCGGCTCACCGCCCGAACACCCGAACTTTCTGCACGCACATGCAGCGAGACAGCATCCGCATTAGGTTCCTTTACTAAATTAGTTATAGCAGTGCAGGCAACTCCTTGCCTGTACTACTAACCCGTTAATAATATACAAGTTATTTTAACTGACAACGTTCACAATAAAACGTTGAGCGCTGCCCTTGCCGGATCATCTTAATCGGAGCGTTACAGACACGGCATGGTTCACCGCCTTTGTCGTTGGCGCGCCCATACACAAAATACTGCTGCTGGAAATAACCGGGGTTACCATCCGCGCCGAAGAAATCGCGCAGGCTACTGCCGCCGGCAGCCAGTGCATCTGTGAGCGTGGTTTTAATTTCACCTGCCAATCGCTCACACTCAGCCAAGGTCAGGTCTTTAGCTGGCTTTTCAGGATGTATGCGCGCACGGAATAGGGATTCGCTGGCATAGATATTACCGACACCGACTACCAGATGGCTATCCATAATCGTGGTTTTAATCGCTGCTGTACGTGTGCGCATGTGCTGGTATAAATATTGTCCGGTGAATGCTTCACTCAGTGGTTCCGGGCCCAGCACTTTTAGCAAGGCGTGTTGTTCTGGATGCTTCCCCGCCCACAATACTGCGCCGAACCGACGCGGGTCACGCAGGCGCAATATCTGGCCGCTGGCAAAACAGAGGTCAAAATGATCATGCTTTTGCGGTGGCTCATCCTGCGCTAGCAAACAGATACGGCCAGACATGCCTAGATGCAATAGCAGAACACCATGATCAAAGTGCGCCAGAATATATTTGGCACGCCGAGTCAGCGCACGCAGAGTCTGGCCATTTAGCAGCTCCGGCAACGACTGTGGAATAGGCCAGCGCAGCGAGCCATTGCGTACTACTACCCGTGCTACCGTTTGATTAACTAGCGGTATAAGACCGAGTCTGGTCGTTTCAACTTCTGGGAGTTCTGGCATAGCAACCTATATTATAGTTATTTCTCAAATAATCCGATGATGTAGCCATTACGCTTTTTCGTCATACCAGTGAAGGCTGGTATCCAGACTACGTGACCACTAGTGCTGCCTCGACAAACAACTATTTGTGACTTCCACTTTGACTAAATTCCCGCCTTCGCGGGAATGGCGGATTATTTAGCAGAATAGCTATAGATCATTCATCGAGATAAGACACTTTTACAAAGACCACAAAGCAAAAAAAGCTATATTGCCAGATATTTGTTCTGACAATATAGCTTTTAATAATGAGCGCACTTTAGCTTAAGTTATTTGCTAGGTAAATTAATCGGGGGATTCAACATTACAAAACCCTCATCCTGCGGGAAGTAATACATAATGCCTTCATCAGGACGTGCCAATATCAATTCCGGTGATTCCTGAATCTTGTCGAAATGTACTTTTTTGCCATCCGCCAGCTTCACTACCAGTGAAGGATAGGTAACCTTGCGGTCAGGGGTGTAAAACTCAACTGATTTAGCACGCGTATGCACCCATGAAAAATCCGCCCACTCATTGAGTTCATTTTGCGTAGGCTTGGCCTTTTGAATAGATACTTTCCAGTTACCATCAACCAGATCCAGATTCAGCCTGGAGTCTTCCCATTGCTCTAATCGGCTGAGATCAAAACCAGCGACTTTTTCAGCCGGGCTCAGAGGCGCTTTATCAACCAGTTCAATTACCTGTGTTGAAGCAGCAGCTCCATAGTCATTTGAAATCAGGTAAACAGCATTTCTGTGGTAAATATATTGCTGGTCTGTCAGCGGATTATAGGTACCGAATAAAAACTCTTCGGAGTTGTTTTCATCCCTATACAAGGTGAGCTTGATTGAAGGCTGGTTCAAGCCAAACTTTTCAAGATCGTTTGTCACAATCTTTTCACGGCTATTAGCAGCAACAATTGTCAGTATCCGCTGTACTGAAGCCTGATCTGCGCGTGTCTTATAGGGCCCTGTCATATGCCAGTAACCATTTACTTTTTCAAAAGTCACGGCAGCACTTGCCGGGAACTCAACTTTGATGGCATTGAACTCTGCCAGTTTATAAGCAGAAACTTCATAGCCTTCATCTCTTGCCGCCTCTTGCTTAGGCCGCATATACAAGAATGATACCAGGCCGGCTACGACTACAAGCAAAATTAAATTGAGAATCCAACGTTTTTTCATACAACACCTTCAAATAAAAACCAACATGATTATTTCAGTCATTTATTAAAGACCTAAGCCCTTCTGCGCCTCCACCACAACAAGAAGCCGGCAATCATAAACCCAAGCGGAATAAAGTACTGGAAGCCATGAAATACGGTCCAGGCAGTCAGCACGCCCATCTTGGTATCTGGAATGGTTACATTAATGTCTTTAAGCGGCATAGGCTGAATCGTAATCAGGCTATCATCACCGGCCAGCCAGTTAATGATATTCACGCCGAAGTCCAGGTTACCGCCATTGGTAATGAAGGTATTGGATAAAAAGTTGGCATTACCCATCACTACTACACGCTGGCCTTTTTTGCCATAGGTACGCTCCAAAGCCACACCGATGTTGATTGGGCCGCGTTTATCTTTAGTCTCATTAAATTCCGGTTTCGCATTTTTAACCAGTTTGCCAGAAGTTAACCAGCCATTAGGCGCAACTTCAACCAGATTACTCACCTTCCAGCCGTTTGCATCAGTACCTCTGGCTGTCACTTCATGTGCTTCTGGAAACAGGGTACGCAACATGAAGTTCTTGGTGATTGCATGCTCACCATACAGGCTGGCAAATGATACGCGAGCATCGGCACCGTATTGTGCAGAGGCCATATCCAACACCGTGCCTGGAGAAACCTGCATACCCAGGTAATCAGCAACTTCCTGCAAACCGCGCAGATTGTCATCATCCAGCAGCCATAACAGGTTGCCGCCTGATTCAAGGTACGCCTTGATTTTCTTGGCTTCAATTTCACTTACATCAACTTGCGGGCCGGCAATTACCAGCATGGCGCCATTGCTAGGCACTGCCTGTGCAATCGTTAAATCAGGGTTGGCAAATTTAAAGCCTTTAGCTTCCAGCTGTTTACCAAACTCACCAATATCGTCATTTTTAACACCAATCAAATTACGCTCGCCATGACCATCCAGATACATCACAGCCTGCTGATTGGTACGGGATAACCTTACCAACAGGTTGGTAATCTCCTGTTCGGCAAATGGCGGAACAATATGTTCCACACGTTTCTGGTATTCAATAACCACTTCACCATCTGTTTTAACGCCCGCTTCCTGCGCCAATTTTGGCTCTTCTGATGGATTGATAAAGGTTAATTTAATATCCTTTTTCTCACGCTGGTATCTAGCAAAAAAGTCTACGATACCTTTACGAAACACATCACCGCTGGATGCATCATCTTTAGTTGCATAAACGGTGATATTGATAGGCGCTTTCATCTGTTTCAGCACATTGACGCTGCCTTGCGTAAGGATGTTGCGGTTCGCCTGAGTAATATCTTTAGCTACGTGGTATTGACTGCCAAGATAACCCAGCAACACAACCAGCATTAAAAACAACACAACAAAAAACCAGTTTTGTACCAACAACTGAAAACGTAATTTACGATTGATATTCATAGCAAAAATTCCAAAGCTCGTATGTTTTGTAGGTACGCGTGATTATCGCGTAGGATTTTGTTTCGCAGGGAAAGTTTGTGAAGGCGTGTCGTAGTTATTCATACGCCCAACTGAACAAAGTTTTCCTGCGGAATAAAAGACAAGTGAGAGCACGCGTGGTTTGTAAAACATACGGGCTACCCACGCAAGCGGTCAGCATCCAGGCGACGCACTGTTAGGGTTAAAAATGTCACAGCAAATAAAATAAAATAGACAACATCGGCAGTATCAATCAATCCGTTAGAGAATGACTGGAAGTGCCTCATCAGTGCCAGGCTGCCAAGAATATTGTTAGGATCACCTGCAAAAAAACGATCCAGCATCATCAGCGCGAACAGTGCGATAAATGTAAGGATCGCTGCAATTACCGGCTGTTGTGTCAGGCTTGAGAAATAAATACCCAGTGCAGCAAAACCGGCAACCATCAGCAACAGACCAAATGAGTTGGCCAGCAAAAAGCCAAAATCAACATCAGACCAGATATTAAGTGTGCTCAGCATTGCTCCGATAAATACAATCAATACGCTCAAAAAGGCAACCAGGCCCAGAAATTTACCTACTACGATTTCAGTCAGCGAAAGTGGCGCACTGAACAGAAAAGGCAAAGTCTGGCTGCGGCGCTCTTCCGAGATTAAACGCATAGACAATAGCGGTACAGCAAACAGCATGATAAAAGATGCCAAACCATAAACGGACTGGCCTACAAACTGCGTCACCCCCGTACGTTCAGCCGGACGCATTGCACCGGACATCACGGCGAAGTAATCATTCACACCGTTAAGATACTGCGTGCCGAAGGCAAACATCAGTAAAGACAGAATTACCCAGCCCATAGGCGAGGCAAACATGCTTTTTAATTCTTTTCTTGCTACATTGATAATCATAAATAAACCTTAAATATCCAATTGCATCATTAGCCTGAAATTAAGCAGCCTGCTCTTGATATGTCAGTTGCATAAACACATCTTCAAGACTGGTTTGATCAGGCGCAATCTGATAGAGCCCCCAGCCTTGCTGCACGGCAGTTTGCACAATAGTTTCGGCTGGAGCCGCGCCATCTTCAAAGCGAACACGCATCAAACCGTTTGGCAGGTTTTCAGCTTCAGCCACACCTGCAATATTGAGCAGGTCATTGGCATTAGGCGCATTACGCATACCTACCAGCAACTTGTTACCAACACGCTGACGCTTCAGCACATCAATGGAGCCGTTAAATACCAGCTTACCCTTATCGATAATCTGCACTTGATCACAAACCATTTCAACTTCAGGCAGAATGTGGGTAGAAATAATCACGCTATGCTCTTTACCTACTTCACGGATCAATGCACGGATATCCCTGATCTGAATCGGATCAAGGCCAACTGTAGGCTCATCCAGGATCACTACCATCGGGCGGTGGATAATTGCCTGCGCAATTCCCACGCGCTGCTGATAACCATTAGACAGGTTTTCAATCAGGCGCTTGCTCATATGGCCTAAACCACAACGCTCTTTTGCAGTTTCTACTGCCTGTTTAATGTGTTTTGAACTTACTCGATGCAAACGGGCAGCCATAGTCAAATATTCATCAACGGTAAGCTCTTTGTACAATGGTCGCATTTCCGGCAGATACCCGATCAGCGCTTTTGCCTCTTTAGGATTTTCCATCATATCAATGCCGCAGATTTTCACGCTGCCATTGCTAGGTGCAAGATTACCGGTAAGCATCTTCATCGTGGTGGATTTGCCAGCGCCATTAGGACCCAGGAAACCCAGAACCTCACCCTTACTCAAGGTGAAACTAACATTACTCACCGCTTCCCTGCCGCCATAAAGCCGCGTAAGTTCGATTGCCTCTACTGTAAAATTATTCATAGCTACTCAATTTTTGAAACATTCGTTTAAATACTAAATATAAAACCAAACAGATGATTACCTGCTAAGTGAGTACAAGCCTATTGGAAAGTTCACTCGACTTGCGTTATAGTCAACACATAATTATGTAGGAACTTGCGACCGCTGTCACGGACTAAGAAGTACCAGCGCATCATACATTGTTAAAAGTCGCATTATAAGTAGCAAGACATTTAATTTTTAAGATCCTGGTGCCGCTCAAAAACCTTTTGAATACTATAAAAATATAGATCATTGAAAATATATAAAAATAACCCAATAACACTAAAAACATCCAACCTATCAATCCCATTTTATGCACCCAATGATCCAATTTAAACAAACGACCGCATCACTCAAGAAAAGCTCTCTGCTTTTAACTTCTATATTATGGATATGTATATCAGCCGGAGCTGTAATACTTAATGGCTGCGCAGCCAACAAACATCTCAAAGATGATTCCATGGCAATGGCGGCCGAAAACAATACGCCAGCTTCTGGCGAAGATGACTCTGTATTGGAGCCTGAGTTCATTTACAGATACCTGGTTGGTGAAATAGCTGGCCAGCGTGGCGACATAGGCACATCTGGTGCAATATTTTATGACCTGGCAAGATCAGAAAGAGATGCGCGCCTGGCTGAACGTGCTGCCAAAATAGCGGCTTACGGCAATATCACCAATCTGGCGGTACCAGCAATAAAACTCTGGGCAGAACTGGATCCGGATTCTACAGAAGCGCAGCAGGCAATGACTGAAATGCTGATCGCGACCGGCAGGCTTGACGACACAAGACCTTACTTATCAAAACTGCTGTCAAAAGAAGAAACGCGGGCCAGCGGCTTTTTATACCTCAATACACTACTGAACAGAAGCCCGGACAAGGTTGCGGTTCTTGAACTGATACAGTTCCTGGCACAACCATACCCCGATTCTGCCGAAGCACATTTCGCAGTAGCGCAAGCTGCATGGATAACTAACAAGGATGACATCGCATTAACGGCTATCAATAAAGCCGAAACACTGCGCGCTGGCTGGGATGTTGCAGCCCTGCTTAAAGGCCAGATCCTGTATCGCAAATCACCGCAGGCCGCGATTGACTATTATTACGATTTTTTAGGATCACATCCTGCATCCAATGAAGTCCGCATCAACCTGGCTAAGCTGCTAGTCAGCCAGAAACAATACGAAGCTGCAAAAAAAGAATACCCGATCATTATCGAGCATGCCAAAAACAGCACATCCAACAACATTGCGGACGTCACCGCAATCATCGGCTTATTATCTTATCAATCCGCAGATTACATATCAGCCCGGAATTACTTTCAGCAAGCGTTAGCAATGGATTTCAAGGATGCTGACCAACTATACGTCTATATGGGGCAAACCTCGGAAAAATTAAACCAGAATGACGACGCTGCTGACTGGTATAAAAAAATTCCGCTAGGCCCGCGTTATCTTGAGGCGCGACTCAGCCTTGCCAACCTTGTCGCACGCACAGAATCCGCTGATAAGGCCATTGAAATATTAGATGAGCTGGCTGACCTGAATGACGAACAGCAAATTATTGTCATTCAATCAGAAGCTGCTATCCTGGCAAGGGCAAAACGCGATCAAGAGTCGTTTGAACTGCTTGAAAATGCCGTTAAAAATTTCCCCAACACCCCAGAACTGGTATACGACTACGCCCTGGCAGCTGAACGCATAAAAAAATTCGATATCATGGAATCAGAGCTACGCAAAGCCTTTGCCGAGAAACCTGACTTCGCAGCGGCATACAATGCTCTCGGTTACTCGTTTGCAGATCGCAACATCAAACTGAACGAGGCAATCACACTGATCGAAAAAGCATTAGAACTCTCACCCGATGACCATTATATGCTGGACAGCCTGGGCTGGGCACACTACAGAAAAGGCAATCTGGACAAAGCCATTCAATATTTGCAACAAGCCTATGATATTAATCCGGACCCAGAGATCGCGGCACATTTAGGTGAAGCGCTCTGGCATAAAGGTCTGCATGAACAAGCTAATAAAGTATGGGATGATGCCCTGAAAGCACATCCGGATAATGAAGTTCTGGTGACTACCGCCAATAAATTCAAATCAAAACTTTAACTGGCAGCACCTGTGAGCATCTTCAACAAACTACAGCAATCAATACAAGCAACACATATGCTACCACTGCTTGGCTTGATGCTGGCTTTGACTGGTTGCGCCAGCACGCCCGTGGGCAAAACCGAAACCAGCCATGCTTCACAAATACTTAAAGAACGGCATTTGCAGAAACTGGCCACAATCCAGAACTTTTCACTGCGGGGCCGGATTGGCGTACAAACAAATAACAAAGGTTTTTCCGGCAGCCTGCAATGGCAACACAACCATACGGATGACGACATCAACCTGTATTCACCGCTGGGCAGCCAGGTAGCCAACATTAAAAAAACGCCGGATCGGGTCACACTGAAAGACTCAAGCGGCAAGTATTTTTCTGCAGTGGACATAGAAACGCTCACGCAAGAAACATTAGGCTGGAAACTGCCGCTGACTGGACTTTCTGACTGGTCCGTTGGACGGCCAACCCAAAGTACCATTCAAAACAGCATCTGGAACGAACAGGGGCTGCTCACAACTCTGGACCAGGATGGCTGGAAGATAGAATACGACAACTACACACAACAAGGTGCATATATGCTGCCCGGCAAGATTTTTCTTAAAAGCGATAAATTAAATTTGAAGTTGCTAGTAGAAAAATGGGATAACCTCGAACATTAGCGGATGCTAAAATCCGCCCCTCTTATAAACATATATCTTAAGGGCACCTCTATAAATGCAGAGTTTGGGATGCAGTTTATCCGTAAAGGGCATGTCCGTAGAATATATGCGCTTAAGCGCATTATTCATACGCTAAAGGTGCACGGAACGCAGTAACCGAGATAGTATGCGGTATACAGCGAGGTTGCGAAGATTTTTAATTAAAATTTCGCGCAACGCAGTAATGCGCCCAAAATATGTAT
>JALRGX010000046.1 GCA_023259635.1 Methylotenera sp.
AATCACTGCATTCGATAATGCCAGCTCACCTTCAGGTGAGCCTAAGCGCTCATAAATCTGGCAGGCTTCCAGCGCCATCGTCTGCGCACGCGGATCAGCAATACCAATATCTTCAACTGCCATGCGCACGATACGCCGCCCTAAATACAGCGGGTCAGCCCCGCCATCTATCATGCGCAAGAACCAATACAATGCAGCATCAGGGTTGGAACCGCGCACTGATTTATGCAGCGCGGATATCTGGTCATAAAATGCTTCACCACCCTTATCAAACCTGCGCAGCTTGCTTGCCATCGTAGCCTGCAGAAATGCCTCATCTACCAAGGTAATACCGGCACCCTGCGCAGCATTGAACAAACCTTCGGCAAAGTTAAGCAAGCGCCTGGCATCCCCATCCGCATAAGCCAGCACCTGCTCACGTACTTCATCAGTCAGCCTGATTTCGTTAGCAACCAATTCCTGGGCACGATCAAGCAATAATGAAAGCTCGGCTTCTGAGAGTGCATTCAACACAAAAACCTGCGCACGGCTCAACAGCGCACTATTCACTTCAAATGACGGGTTCTCAGTCGTCGCGCCGATAAAAGTAATCAGGCCACTTTCCACAAACGGCAAAAATGCATCCTGCTGGCCTTTATTAAAACGATGTACCTCATCCACAAATAAAATGGTTTTGCGGCCATGTTGCTGTAATGTTAATTCGGCGCGTTCTACTGCCTCACGAATATCCTTAATACCTGAAAGCACAGCAGAAATCGGGATAAACTCGGCGTCAGCAGTATTGGCAATCAACCGTGCCAAGGTTGTCTTGCCTACCCCTGGCGGGCCCCACAAGATCATGGATGGCAGTTTTCCGGATTGAAACGCCAGGCGCAGCGGCTTGCCGGTGCCTAACAAGTGCGATTGCCCGACAACCTCATCCAGCGTTTTTGGGCGCAATCGTTCAGCAAGTGGCGCTTGCGGCGTATTGGGTGCAAACAGACTGTTCAAAATATTCGGTACATCTCTTCTAGATTTAGCATTAAAGTAAAAGACTTATGTCACTTACTCACCAACCACATCCACACCTGCGGGAGGCTGAAACAGGAAACGCTTTTCTTCCAATGCCGGGTTAACCTCAACCTGTGTAAATACGATTTTTGTGGTGTGGCCAAAACTATCTATCAATGACATTTCCTGGATTTTGTTCGCTTTAAAACCCATCAATATTTGCTCAAACCCGGATTCCTTATCCCTCGGGCTAGCACTCACCCACTCCAGGCCATCATTGCGGTCAGCATTAGTCAGCTTGAAAGTTTTATCAATCGCTGCCCCACCCGCCAGCAGCGCCGCCGGACTGGAGCCAATTGAATGATTCAGATCTCGCACCGTGACCTGCGCCAGCTCTGTGTCATACAACCATACCTGATTACCGTCACTGATAATCTGCTGTTCATAAGGTTTATGATAATCCCACCTGAATTTGTTCGGCCGCAGCAACTGCATTTCACCATCAACCTCCTGCACCTTGCGCCCTTGCTTATCTGTCACTAACTGATGAAAGTTGGCACGTACAGATTTCGTCTGCGCATAAAAAGCTTTAACGCTAGACATACCGTCTGCGCTGGCATTCTGCACTGCCAGCAATAACGGCAGCAATAAATAAGGTACTGCTCTTTTAATACGTATCATTGAATTCCTAAATTTAGTTTTAGCCTTAATATTTTCTAAGGAAATGATGATTAAATTGTCATTGCATATCCGTACACCAAACCAAGCAACTATAGGCCTGAAGGAGCGCCTTTTGCACCGACAGAAGCTGGACGGACGCGGAATCCAGGCCCCTCCTTTAAAACAAAGCACTGGATTGCCACGCTTCGCTCGCAATGACTGGCTATGAATAAATCAGCATTTTTTAAGCCTCATGGTGAGGTGCCAGCACTTCACGATTACCATTACTCTGCATAGCAGATACCAGGCCGGCACGTTCCATATCTTCAATCAATCGCGCTGCACGGTTGTAACCAATGCGCAACTGGCGCTGTACTGATGAAATACTTGCCCTGCGTGTTTTCAGCACAATACTCACAGCCTCATCATAAAGCGGATCAACTTCCGAGCCTGCTTCATTACCGCCACCCCCGGAAAAATCAGCGCCACCCTCTTCTGCCTCATTTGTCAAAATACCTTCAATGTAATTTGGTTCACCCTGTGCTTTCAGGTAGTTAACCACTTTGTGTACTTCCTGATCAGACACGAATGCGCCATGAATACGCACCGGATAACCGGTGCCCGGTGGCAGGTACAACATATCACCTTGCCCAAGCAAAGTTTCAGCACCCATTTGATCCAATATCGTACGTGAGTCAATTTTGCTGGAAACCTGGAAAGCAATACGTGTCGGGATATTGGCTTTAATCAGCCCAGTAATGACATCCACCGATGGGCGCTGCGTTGCCAGTACCAAATGAATACCTGAAGCACGTGCTTTTTGCGCCAGACGCGCAATCAATTCTTCAACTTTCTTGCCAACCACCATCATCAAATCGGCAAATTCATCAATTACAACAACAATCAGCGGCATTTCGTCTAATGGCTCTGGATCATCCGGGGTTAAACTGAACGGATGCGGGATTGAGGTGCCTTCTTTTTTCGCTTCCTTGATTTTCTGGTTATAGCCAGCAAGGTTACGTACGCCTAACATAGACATTAGTTTATAACGACGCTCCATTTCTGCCACGCACCAGTTCAAGGCGTTTCCGGCCTGACGCATATCGGTAACAACAGGTGCCAGCAAGTGAGGGATACCTTCATAAACTGAAAGTTCAAGCATTTTAGGGTCAATCAGAATCATGCGCACCTGACTCGCATCAGATTTATACAGCATGCTTAAAATCAGTGCATTCACTGCAACCGACTTACCAGAGCCGGTAGTACCCGCCACCAATACATGCGGCATCTTGGCAAGATCAGCCACTGCCGGTTTACCGGAAATATCCTTGCCAAGAGATATGGCAATTGGAGAATGCACATCGGCATAGGCCTGGCTGCCCATAATCTCGGACAAATGCACAATCTGGCGTTTGGGGTTCGGAATTTCCAACCCCATGCAGGTTTTACCGGGAATGGTTTCAACCACACGCACACTCACTACAGACAACGCACGTGCCAGATCTTTTACCAGGTTGGTAACCTGGCTACCTTTAACGCCGGGAGCAGGCTCAAGCTCATAACGCGTAATGACGGGACCGGGCTGCGCTGTCAGCACCTTAACCTCGATACCAAAATCCATCAGTTTGCGTTCAATCAGGCGTGACGTGAAATCCAGCGTCTCGGCAGAAGGCAGTTCAACATTGCTGATGGCCTCATCAAGCAAATGAATAGGCGGTAAAGGAGAATCCGGATGTGTTTCAAACAGCGGCACCTGCTTTTCTTTTTGCACACGGGCGCTTTTCGGAATTTCCAGTACAGGCGGTTCAATCTGCACCGGCTCGCGATCCGAGGTGCGCGCACGTTCACTCTGTACAAACTCGGAACGTTCCTGTTTAACCACTTCACCTGCTTTTCTGTCTTGCCAGTCCTGCCATTTCAGCTTGATAAACTCATAACCCGTAATCAGGCCCGCACCGAATTTCTCGGTAATCATGATCCATGACCAACCGGTGAACAAGCTAAAACCAACAACGAACACAAGCAATAACAGCATGCTGGAACCGATATAGCCAAACATACCGCGTAAACCTGCATCAACCGCCGTACCCAGCATACCTCCCGGGGCAAGCGGCAAGCTGGCAGGCAGTGTCACCAGGTGTCCGGCTTCCAGCGCACTGGAAGCGATTAACAGCAAAGCAAAGCCGATAAAATTGAACAGCAGGAATGGTTTCTCGCTTTGGTCTACAGCCTCTAGTTCCAAGTACACGAACCACATGGCATAAAACGCCAGCACCGCTAGCCACCAGGCCGAAAAACCAAACACATATAAAAGCAGATCCGAAACCCAAGCCCCTACATTGCCACCGCTATTATGGATAACGGCGTTATCCGGTGCCATATGTGACCATGACGAATCATCCGGATGATAGGTAAAAAGAATGACCGTAATATAAAGACCGATCGAGACCAAACCCAGCCACCACGCTTCCTTTATCAGGGTAGTGGCTAGCTTATTTGATTTAATGGCCACGGCCTCGCGCCTGGCATTAGCTGGTTTGGATTTTTTGAAAAACAAGATAGTAAAACCTTAGCTTATTACTGTTGAATTTAATTATAGCAGTATCAATGTAAGTGCGTAGGGATTAGAATATCAAACTGATTTTAACTGTAAATATCATGGAGTATCGCTATGGATATCGGTATAAAAGAACAGGATAGAAAAAACATCGCACAGGGTTTATCTCACCTTCTGGCAGATACCTATACACTATATCTAAAGACGCATTATTTTCATTGGAACGTTACAGGGCCAATGTTCAACACATTACACCTGATGTTTGAAACGCAGTACAACGAGCTTGCACTTGCTGTGGATCTAATTGCAGAACGTATCCGCGCACTGGATGTTTATGCACCAGGCACTTACCGTGAGTTTGTAAAGCTGGCTTCAATCAAAGAGAGTGATGCAGTACCCAAAGCACAGGACATGATCGCTGAGCTGGTCGCAGGGCATGAGGCTGTTTGCCGCACAGCACGCAGCGTATTTCCTAGTGCTGATGCAGCATCGGATGAGGCTACTGCCGATTTGCTGACACAACGCCTGCAGCTACATGAGAAAACTGCATGGATGCTGCGTAGCATGTTAGAAAAATAAGCAATAAAAACCGAATTTTTTAGAATTAATGTCAATTTAGGAAGCAATTTACCATGGCAACTCGTCACGCCAAATTACTCATTTTAGGCTCAGGCCCTGCGGGCTATTCTGCGGCTGTTTACGCAGCCCGCGCTAATCTTAAACCTGTACTGATTACCGGCATCGCACAAGGCGGCCAGCTTATGACTACCACCGAGGTGGACAACTGGCCGGCAGATGCCGACGGTGTACAGGGCCCTGAACTGATGGCACGTTTCCAGAAGCACGCTGAACGCTTCAACACCGAAATGATCTTTGACCATATCCACACCACACACCTGCAGGAAAAACCAATCCGCCTAGTTGGTGACAGCGGTGAGTACACCTGTGATGCACTGATTATCGCAACCGGTGCATCGGCTAAATACCTGGGCCTGCCATCTGAAGAAGCATTCTCGGGCAAAGGTGTATCTGCCTGTGCTACCTGCGACGGTTTCTTCTACCGCAATCAGGAAGTAGCCGTTATCGGCGGCGGTAATACTGCCGTAGAAGAAGCCCTATATCTTGCCAATATCGCCAGCAAGGTAACACTGGTGCACCGCCGTGATAAATTCAAAGCAGAAGCCATTCTGGTAGACAAACTGATGGCACGCGTGGCTGAAGGCAAAATCGTACTGGAAACTTTCTCTACACTGGATGAAGTACTGGGTGACAACAGCGGCGTAACCGGCATGCGCATCAAAAATGTAAATGACGGCAGCACCAAAGACATTCAATTACAAGGCGTTTTTATTGCCATCGGTCACAAACCGAACACTGATATCTTTGAAGGCCAGCTGGAGATGGACGGCGGTTACATCGTTACGCAAATGGGCCGTAACGGTAACGCCACTGCAACCAGTGTGCCAGGCGTTTTTGCTGCAGGCGACGTACAAGACCATATCTACCGCCAGGCAGTGACCAGTGCCGGTACCGGCTGTATGGCTGCGCTGGATGCAGAACGCTATCTGGATCATTTGAAATAAATCGAACATCACTTTCCCAGATGCTATCTAAGGAAATGTTAGTTTATTTCTAATCGGTCATTGCGAACGGAGTGAAGCAATCCATGAGTTTTTACAAATTAACACCTTATGGATTGCCACGTCGCTTTGCTCCTTCACGCCAAGCTTGCTACTTTAGCAGCTTAGCTTGGTGGAGATGCCCTTTACGGGTACGCAATGACGGGATAAACCAACGTCCCACTAACATCTAGCAAGGTGGATATAAATAAAGACTTAAGTGATGAAAACGCTGCGCGAACAGATCAAACAAGTCAAACCTCAGCTCAAGGTTGAGCCTGCTGTACCTGCCCCCCAAAGCGAAGAACCAGCCGAGGAGAAAGACCTATTCCAGCAGGCAATCAAAGGTGCCCGGCCACTGCCTGATGAGGTAAAACACGCCCGTCTGCACCACCAGCCAAAAAAACCCAAGCCCATTCCCAAGCACTTCATCCTGGATGAACAGCAGGCACTGGCTGACTCTCTATCAGACCACTATATTCCCGCACATGAACTGGAAACCGGTGAAGAGCTGCTTTACTTGCGTGACGGCCACTCACCAGACATACTAAGCAAGCTACGCCGCGGACATTGGGTGGTACAGGCTGCCATTGACCTGCATGGCCTGATTTCTGACGAAGCCCGCCTTTATGTAGCCAGTTTTCTCAGCGACTGCAAAAAACGCGGTTTACGCTGTGTGCGCATCGTACATGGCAAAGGCCTGGGTTCACGCAACCGTGAACCGGTACTCAAAAAAAAGCTGCAGAGCTGGCTAATCCAGCGTGATGAAGTGATTGCCTACGCACAGGCACGCAGGACTGATGGCGGCAGCGGTGCAGTTATTGTGCTGCTTAAATCTCAATAATTAACTTGGCTACAAACCCAGCTCACTCAAACTGGCGTAATCATCCGGCCGACGGCCTAATGGCCAGAGAAATTTACGTTCGCTTTCCTTGATTGGCATATCGTTGATACTTGCGTAACGCAACTCCATCAAACCATTGGCATCAAACTGCCAGTTTTCGTTGCCGTAAGAACGGTACCACTGGCCTGCGTCATCATGCCACTCATAAGCAAAGCGCACGGCAATACGATTATGGTCAAATGCCCACAATTCTTTTATCAGCCGATAATCCAGCTCTTTTGCCCATTTACGCGATAAAAACTCAACGATCTGTTCACGACCACAAGGAAACTCAACGCGGTTACGCCACTGGCTATCTGGCGTGTACACCAGCGATACGCGCTGCGGGTCACGGCTGTTCCAACCATCCTCTGCCAAGCGCACTTTTTGAGCAGCTGTTTCGCGGGTAAAAGGCGGCAATGGCGGGCGGGCATCTGGACTTACACTCATCGTTTACTCCCTTAAAAATTAATCAATAAATACATCAATTATGCTTTATTCTTCGCCCAGGAAACCACCACTCTGGTGTTTCCATAATTGTGAATATAAGCCGCCCTTGGCCAGCAGGGTTTTGTGATCACCCTCTTCAATAATCGCGCCCTGATCAAGCACTACCAGCCGATCCATCGCAGCAATTGTAGATAAACGATGCGCAATCGCGATTACGGTTTTGCCCTGCATTAATTCATAAAGGCTACTCTGGATCACTGCTTCAACTTCGGAATCCAGTGCGCTGGTGGCTTCATCCAGCACCAGTATCGGTGCATCTTTCAGCATCACACGTGCAATCGCGATACGCTGGCGCTGACCGCCGGAAAGCTTAACGCCGCGCTCACCTACATGGGCATCGTAACCGGTGCGCCCTTTTGCATCACGCAGATTCAAAATAAACGCATGCGCTTCGGCACGTTTGGCGGCAGCGATCATCTCGGCCTCGGTAGCATCCGGGCGCCCGTAAAGGATATTGTCACGCACACTGCGATGCAGTAAAGACGTGTCCTGCGTTACCATGCCGATATGCTCTCGCAGACTGTTCTGTGTAACTGTTTTAATATCCTGCCCGTCAATCAATATCCGGCCGGATTCTATCTCGTAAAAACGCAGCAGCAGATTCACAATCGTGGATTTACCGGCGCCAGAGCGGCCAACCAAACCCACTTTCTCCCCGGGCTTGATGTTGAGTTCGAATTTAGCCAGCAAAGCCTGCTGGTTGCTGTAAGCAAAACCGACCTGATCAAAATGTACAGCACCCCTGTTTACCTGCAACGTCTGCGCATCCGGCATGTCCACCACCTGATGCGGCAATGATAAGGTGTTAATACCATCCTGCACCGTACCAACCTGTTCATACAGAGAAGTCATTTCCCACATTACCCAGTGCGAAATGCCGTTGAGTCTTAACGCCATGGCCGTAACCGCTGCGACACCGCCTACACCCACCTGCCCTTTACTCCATAGCCAGAGCGCCATGCCGCCGCAGCTTAAAATCAGCAGCATGTTGAGCAGATGATTGATGGTCTCTACACCGCTCACCATGCGCATTTGCTTATGTACCGTACCTAAAAACTCATGCATGGCAGATTGCGCATAACCGGATTCACGCCCTGCATGTGAAAACAGCTTCACTGTACTGATGTTGGTATAGGCATCGGTTATGCGGCCGGTCATCAGCGAACGGGCATCCGCCTGTTGTTGCGACACCTGGCTTAACCTGGGTACAAAGTAAGTCAGCGCACCTGCATAAAGTATCAGCCAGCCCAGGAATGGCCAGATAATCAGTATATTAAAACTACCCACGACAGCCACCATGGTAGCGAAATATATAATCACAAAGACCAGGATATCGGCGACAATAAACCACACATCGCGTACCGCCAGTGCAGTTTGCATCACCTTGGCAGACACGCGTCCGGCAAACTCATCCTGATAGAAACTCATGCTCTGGTTAAGCATCAGACGATGAAAATTCCAGCGCAGCCGCATCGGAAAATTACCTGCCAACGTCTGGTGTTTGAATAAAGTCTGCAGCGCAATAAATACCGTGCTTAGTAGCAGCACGCCCGCAAGCAACAGCAAGTGACTTTTCTCCCGCACCCAGAATTGGTCTGGCGGGATTTTACTCAACCAATCCACCACCTTGCCCATCATGGCAAACAGCAAAGCTTCGAATGCCCCGATCAAGGCAGTAAGCAAGGTCATTGCCAGAATGTAAGGACGCAGCCCCTCGGTGCAGCCCCAGGCAAACGCCCAGAAACTCTTGGAAGTAGCCCGTATAGTATGACTTGGAAACGGGTTGACCAGGTTTTCAAACCAACGAAACATTTTATGAGAACTTCCTAAAAGCATTATTTAGGCGCATTACTTCGTTGCGCGGTTTTTTGGTTACGGCCGCCACTACGTGGCTTAACTTCGCTACGCGAGTTAGCCTGCACCGCAACGGGTGTTGTCGCAACCTCGCTGTATAACTCATACTATCTCGGCTCCTGCATTCCGTGCGCCTTTGGCGTATAAATAATGTGCTTTAGCGCATATATTCTACGGACATGCCCTTTACGGGTAAGCATCCTAAATAACACTTTTAATAAGCTTTCATATGCAATCAGAACGGCTTGATAGTACAAACAGCCTCAGCCGCTATACCCTCGCCTCGTCCGGTAAAACCCAATTTTTCTGTAGTAGTCGCCTTCACATTAATCTGCGACAAATCAACTTCACAGTCACTGGCAATATTGACGCACATCTGCACTGTGTGCGGACTCAATTTAGGCGCCTCGCAGATCACGGTAGCATCAATATTGCCAACCGCAAATCCCTTGTCTTTCAGCAGCGACACTACATGCCTGAGCAGCTGCCTTGAATCGATGCCTTTGTAACGCATGTCAGTTGGCGGAAAATGCTTGCCGATATCACCCAGCGCCGCAGCACCGAGCAATGAATCACATATTGCATGCAATAGCACATCCGCGTCGGAGTGCCCCTCAAGCCCTTTGTGATGTGGAATCTCTACACCGCCGATAATACATTTACGGCCTTCGGCCAATGCATGCACGTCAAAACCATGCCCTATTCTTATCATGCCATTTCCTTCTGCATCAATACTTCCATCAATGCCAGATCCTGCGGATAGGTAATTTTCATATTCCGCAATGAACCTACCACCAGCTTAGGCTGCAGCCCTAACGCCTCGACTGCCTGCGCTTCATCAGTAGGTGCACCATCGAAGCCGGACAGTGCCTTATGCAGCAAATTAAAGCGGAACATTTGCGGTGTCTGCGCCTGCCACAAACCTTCTCTGGGGATTGTCTTTTCCACTCTCACATCTGCATTTGATTGTTTGAGTGTATCTGCCAACGGCAACGCCAGCAAGCCGCCAACTTCGTCATTCTCCAGCTCATCCAGCAATTGATTTAACAGCGGAAGCGTCAGCCCTGGGCGCGCGGCATCATGCACCAGGATCCAGTCATCTTCCGCAACTTCTGAACGCATTGCCTCCAGCGTATTCAATACAGTCTGCGCACGCGTTCCTCCCCCTGTATAACGCAAGTTAAGCCTGCTGTTGCTATCGAGGGTAAGACTACGCCAGAAGAAGTCTTCTGTACTTAATGCAAGATTAATACTTGCAATGCGCGGGCAAGAAAAAAAAGTTTGAATGCTATGTGAAACTATCGGCTTTCCGCACAAAGGCAGATATTGTTTTGGAATGGCGGTAGCCATGCGATTACCAGCACCGGCGGCTGGAATGATAATGTGAAAACACGCCATATTGAGAATCTGAACATGAGTCGATAATTGCTAAATTCTAACATGACGCACCATGTTCATCCCCACAAATACCCTGATATACGATTACAGGCATAAAAAAATCAGCAGTTGCCTTTTGTTCAATTTTATATGACAAAGTGAACAATCAGGGAAATCAAGCCCGAATCTTTACAGGCTTTTCTTTTTCGTACTCAGCGGCAACTGCCTACATCGTACGGATTAAACCTGCCGTAGCTAATACAGTAATTTTTATTCAGCATTGGCTGCAAATGAAGAACTCAGAGCTTATGCTGAACAACCAAAAAATAGTTTATTTTTGAGCATGGTAATTACTAGCGGGATTATTCTTAACCCAATACTATATCTAAAAGTCATATTGCGCCCGCAAATTAACAGCCTGTTCTTTATCTTCACGCTTACCATTAACAACGATGTCGTAATCGAAATTTGTTTGCACGTAACTCAGCACTAAACGGGCGTTGGGGTTAAGAATCCACTTTACCCCCGCAGTCCAGGCATTAGCCTCAGTCGTTGTGTCCGTAGTTTTTATAGCCTCGAAATCAGAAGCATCGAATCTGCTGTAACGTAAGCCTAATTCAAAAGCTCCCCAACCGTATTGATCATCAAAGTTGTTCCTGGGTTTAATGCGACCAAAAATACCACTTTTATAAGCATCAGCATAAGCCTCACCTGTGATCATCCAGTTGATATCTGCATACCATGTACTGATATCATGATCGAATGCTGCTCCAGGTGCTACCGTGCCTTGCCTGCCCTGAAAATTTGCCTTTATGTATTCTGATTGGAACTTCATAGGGCCATACGCCACGGCGGCTTCAAAACCGAAGCGCCTTCTATCTGTCGGCGCAGCATTAATAATGTTGGCTACATTAAAAAACTCGACACCGTTACCTTCGGTCGTTTGCTTGATAGCTTTCGCGGAAGAAGCAAAATCCACACTGCCTTTACTGGCAGATGTCCCTACATGTAACACCAAATCCTTACTATCAGTAAATTTTGCCAAGTTTACATTTACCCTGAAGCCGATATCTTTACTATCTTTAACATCATCGTTATTTTGACCTGTGCCATTTACCACGTAAGCATTGTAATTTAACCATGGCAGGGGATCGCCAAATACCATCACGCCACGATCATAAGTTGAGTTAAAAATAGAACCATTACTAGCTGAAAGTGAAAGTTCGGTAAAATCTGTTAAGTTTGAGCTTTGTGCGCGTTCTAACCCGAAGAATGGCTTGAATTGCCCGACACGAATCCTGGCCCCAGGCCAGCGAGTGAAATCAAGATAACCATATGTAAGCGAAGTAGTACCCTTATTGCCTGCATTATCATTGGCATACTCACCTTCTACGCGCAAAACAAAATCTTTAAGGAATGAAAATGTGCCACCTAACCTTGCACGGCGAATGCTAAATGTATCATTTTTCCAGTCATCTGGACGGTAACTCCTATAATCTGCCTGTACACGCCCATTAAGCTGTAATTTCCAATCACCAGTACCATCCTCAAAGGTTAGCCCATCTTTAAAACTCGCATAAACCGGGCTGCCTTTGCTTGTGCTTTTTACTTCTGGCTTTGCAATTTTGGATTGACTGACCTGATTGCCGATGGCAGCAAGTTCTTTGCTTAGGACATTTATTTGTTCATCTTGTTCAGCGCGTTGCTGCATCAGCTGCTGCACCCTATCTTCCAATGCTTTTATGCGCGATTCAGCGTCCGATTGTGCGAAAACGGTGATTGGAAAATATGTAGTCACTGCCAACGCTATTAATGGATATGAAGAATGACGATTAATTTGCATAACAACTCCTGTGCTAACCGGTAACAATGATGACATCCATCATCATGACTACAATTTTCTCATAACAATCTCTATATCCAGATGAGAATCATCATTTGAAAGATATCGTGTGTGCATGGCACGCCGCAATATCGATGGTACATATTTTTATTAATGGAATTTATGGTAGGTATAAAACAAAAACGCCACAATAGTGGCGTTTTTACTATATTACTGGCGGAAGAGGCGGGATTCGAACCCGCGTTAGGCTATTCACCTAAACACGCTTTCCAGGCGTGCGACTTAAACCGCTCATCCACTCTTCCGAAGACGGGCGAATTATAGTCTATATTGATACAAAAATCTTACTCATACAGCTTAAATTGCTCAGATATTTATATCTGATCCTTATATAAATTCACATTTCATTAATGCCAGGGCTAGCATCAAGATGAATCAGAATACTCCCAACGAATATGTCTTATATAAAATATATAAATAATATGTATGACTAAGTAAAATACTTAATTTTAAAAAAATGATAACTATGACTTGATTTGAACATCACTTAAGTTTATTGTTCCTGAATAAATATAGCCAATATATTTAATCCTTATATTTAAAGGGGTTATGTAACATTAAGGCTATATTCCAGTTAATTGGCGTGTAGTATCGAAACAGCAAATTAATAAAAGTAATACAGAAGTTAATAATTGAAAACCTAGAGGAGTTAGCATGAGTTTAGATTTACTAAAAGGTCTTGGTGTAAAAATACCTTACAAGGCTAAGTACGATAATTTTATCGGCGGTAAATGGGTAGCACCTGTCAAAGGAGAATATTTTGATGTAATTACTCCTATCACCGGCAAGCCATATACACAAGCCGCTCGTTCGGGTGCAGAAGATGTTGAACTTGCTTTAGATGCTGCTCACGCAGCTGCTGATAACTGGGCAAAAACTCCTCCGGCACAGCGCTCAAACCTGCTACTAAAAATTGCTGATCGACTGGAAGCCAATCTTGAGTTATTGGCTACGGCTGAAACCATCGATAACGGCAAGCCAATCCGCGAAACTATCAATGCAGATATTCCATTGGCAATTGATCACTTCCGTTATTTTGCCGGCTGCTTGCGTTCACAGGAAGGCAGCATCAGTGAACTTGATGAAAACACGGTAGCCTATCATTTCCATGAGCCGCTTGGCGTTGTTGGTCAAATCATCCCCTGGAACTTCCCGATTTTGATGGCCGCATGGAAACTGGCACCTGCTGTAGCTGCCGGTAACTGTGTAGTCATGAAACCAGCAGAATTTACACCTATCAGCATCCTTGTGCTGATGGAACTGATTGCTGACATCTTGCCTCCAGGTGTTATTAACATTGTTAATGGCTACGGTCGTGAAGTAGGCGCGCCATTGGCAAATAGCAAGCGTATCGCCAAAATCGCTTTCACTGGTTCAACTGCAACTGGTCGCGTAATTGCACAAGCTGCCGCCAACAATTTGATTCCGGCTACATTAGAGTTAGGTGGTAAATCCCCTAATATCTTCTTTGAAAATATCATGGATGCCGATGATGACTTCCTGGATAAAGCAGTTGAAGGTCTGGTGCTGTTCTCATTCAACCAAGGCGAGGTTTGCACCAGCCCGACACGCGCATTGATTCAAGAATCTATCTATGAGAAATTCATTGAACGCGTATTACCTCGTGTAGCTGCAATTAAACAAGGTAACCCATTAGACCCCAACACCATGATTGGGGCGCAGGCTTCCCAAGACCAACTCAACAAAATCATGTCATACATTGATATTGGTAAACAAGAAGGCGCTAAAGTGTTAATCGGTGGCGAGCGTAATGTAATCAGCGGCACATTTGCGGATGGCTATTATGTACAGCCAACATTATTAAAGGGTAACAACAAAATGCGCGTGTTCCAGGAAGAGATTTTCGGCCCGGTACTTGCTGTTACAACCTTTAAAGATGAAGCTGAGGCATTAGCAATTGCTAACGATACAGTATTTGGCCTGGGTTCAGGCGTTTGGACACGCGATGGCAGCCAAGCCTATCGTATGGGACGTGGCATCAAGGCTGGCCGTGTGTGGACAAACTGCTATCACGCCTATCCTGCACATGCTGCATTCGGTGGTTACAAAGAGTCTGGCATTGGCCGTGAAACACACAAAATGATGTTAGATCACTACCAGCAAACTAAAAACCTGTTAGTAAGCTACAGCCCTAAAAAACTAGGCTTCTTTTAACAATATAGTTTCGACGTAATATATATGTCAGCAATTGCTGACATATATTACACAACAAAGGGGCGCTCATACCGCCTCTTTTTTTATGGAAAGTAATCCCTATGTCAGATCGGATCACTGCAACGTCAGCAGCATTGGAGTTAATTCAAAAACTAACAGCACAATACGGGCCTGTAATATTCATGCAGTCTGGTGGCTGCTGTGAAGGCAGCGGTCCACTCTGCATGCCAGCAAATGAATTCAAGCCGAGTCCATCCGATGTCATTCTAGGGGAAATAGCAGGCGCTGTTTTTTACATGAGTGACAGCCAATTTTCATTTTCTGAAAATACACATACGATACTGGATGCAGTAGCTGGATCTGGCGGCTCTTTTTCACTTGAATGCGGTACTGGCCTGGCATTTATTACCAAAAGCCGCTTATACAGTGATAATGAACTAAAACAACTTAAACCAGCTGTGCGTTATGGATATTGAATCACAATATATATTATTTGCTCCTTAATTACTATCCCCCTTATTCCTGCTATTTATTATTAATAACTGATTTTCTAGTCAGCAGGTAATTTATACAAACATTTGGCAAAACCAAACGTAAGAAATACTATAAAAATATGGGAAAAATTACCATTATTTTATTATTTATGTCATAATGCAGTCATTAAAGAATTAAATGCGCATTTAAAAATACCAGATATATTTTAAGAACTGGGCAATATTAAAAAATACTGACTAAAGAATTTAATAAAAATATTCAATCAAGAATTTTATGGTCCGGTCATAGGCCATGGAATCCTCACCTCATGTGGGGCCCTTTTGAAGGTAGCTGATCCAGCTACCTTTTTTTTCGACTTAACCTGAGAATGCATGAGCGTATCTACGCCAAATCTATAGCTTAGACAATGTCATAAACAAAACATAGAAAAAATTCAGTAAATCAAAAGTGAAGAGTGTATCCCAAATAATCATATCGATTACGGGAAAGCTTTTATTTGGTGCCCGGGGCCGGAATCGAACCGGCACGCCCTTGAGAGGCGAGAGATTTTAAGTCTCTTGTGTCTACCAATTTCACCACCCGGGCGGATGGAAGGTGTACATCAAATTGCGGTGCGTATTCTAACACTTACTGAGATTTTTTCACCTAAATTTCACAGATATTTTTATATTTTTTTTATTTAGCCAAAAATATAAAGATCACAATCCGTTCCATACCACTGCAACTTAATAAATGATCGCAAACAAAAAAGCATACCCTGGCAAGTATGCTTTCAAAGAATTTCTACTGTGTAACCTTACTGAACCTACACCGAACTGCCGGCCAGTCGCTAGCGAGGCATAAAACTGTCAAGTGGTTTAGCATCCAGTAACAGAGCTTCCTTATCGACTTCCAATTGTGCCGGCGCTACAGCCTGACAGATATTCTCGGCATCCATATACTCTTCACGTGAGTATTCGGGCAAATTGCCGCGCGCAGCACCTATTTTTCTTAATAGTTCACCTTGCCCAGCATATACTCTAGCGTAGGCTATTTGAATATCATATTGCGTATTAGCCAAATTCCGCCTGGCCTGGAAATATTCATTTTCAGTATCAAGCAAGTCCAACAAGGTACGCTGGCCAATATTAAACTGTTTGCGGTAAGCTTCACGTGCATTTTCTATAGACACCTTGTGCGTTTCACGGTAAGTACGCTGTACTTTTAGCTGCTTAATATCATTATATGCAATCGCTACAATCTGACGCGTGTCTACACAAGCCTTGTCGCGCATATCACGCGAGCCATTGAGTTTCTCTGCGGTTTGCTTAATCAGGTTACTGTCAGAAAAACCGTTAAATAGATTAAAGTTCATAGTCAGCTCAAGCACGTCTGCTGCGCTAGTACTGTTACGTCCATCAGCGCTAGTGCCTAGGTTTTTACGAGCCTGCAAATCCAATCTAGGCATATAACGTGCCTCGTTGGTTTTAATCTCGTTTTCTTTTGACTGAATATCTTCGATAGTAGAAAGCAAGTCAGGATTCTGCAAATAGGCCAGCTTCAATGCCTCCGTAGCGCTTGCCTCAACACCGTTATTAAAAAATGTAGGCGCCTCCAAAGTATCTGGCGGCAAATCACCATACAAACGTTGCATGCGTGCAGTAACGTCATGCAGATTAGTCAATTCTGTGAGCAGATTAGCCTCTGCCAGAGCCAGGCGCCCAGTAGCCTGCTCCAGATCCACCCTTCTGGCCACGCCGGCATTTACGCGTTCCTGAATCCGGTCCGAAAGCTGCTTATGTACTACATAATTATCTTTTGCAAACTGCACCAGTTCTCGATAGCGCAATGAATCAATATAAGATTTCAAAAATTCCAAGGTTGTATTTTGCATTGCACTCTGCAACTCGTAATACCTGACACGGCTTGCATGCCCCAAGCGCTTCACATCATTACTTGTAGCAAAACCGTCGAAAATCATTTGCCGTAAAACCAACTCGTTATTCATGCGTGGCACGCCGGTATTTCCGGTTTGCTTATACATCTCCTCCTGATTTCTATAGGTAGAAACAATACTAGCATTAGGCAAAAAATTACCACGCGCGGCATCCTGTTCATAACCTGCTTCTAGAAACTTGTGATAACGCGCCTGCACCTCAGGATTAGCAGTAATGGTTTTTTCAACCATATCTTTCAGAGTGATTAAAGGCTGTGCTGCATAAGAAATCTTAACTGACATTGCGGTCATGCAAAGCAGTATGAGTCGTGCAGTAAAATTATATTTGTTATTCAATTGCTTACTTTCCGAAACCCGACGAGCTAATAGGTATTTTTAAATTTGATTTATTAAAGGATATAAAAACCCTGGACTACTTAAATGCAATTATTCAATGCTGTTATTTTGTGTTGAATACATATCCTTAACTAATATTTGTCATCAAAATAGCAAAATTCATACCCAAGATAAACAGGCATCATTTAAAGTAGCCACAAATATGTACAATCAATAGCCAGCACAATTATTAAAAACATACAATTCTAACTGCATCAAATACTTATGTGGAAATTTGTATAGAATATATAAGAATATTAACAAAACTTTACATTTAATCTCATGCTACCAGATTGGCTAAATTTAGACTAAGCTTGATTAATACCCCATGTCATCAACATTTCAGCTTAATAAATTTTACCTAAAGTGTCATTAATTCAACACCTGTTTAGTGAAACAACAAACCACCACGTCATTGCGAGTGGCTAGCGCATAATGGTAGTGTTAGCATTGGCGATTTTACAAACACCCCGTCTTTGCGAGGGCGTTAGCCCGCGGCAATCCAGTGGGTTTTTGTTATCACGAATAAAACAAAGCAACCCAGAGGCTTGCTTGGGTTGTCGCTTTTTATTTGTGCTGGACTGCCACGCCCCGCTGGCTCGCAATGACAGTATACGATGCATTGTACTCAGCAAGGGAATGACAACATTAAGATTGTTTGTCTAATGAAAAATACCGGATAAAGCCCTTAACTAAAATTAGCTAAGGGCTTTATACCGAAGATTTGCAGACTATAGCTGCTAATCTGTAATCAATTTCTGCTTGCTGATTAAATCTGCAATAATTGCCTGGTCATTGGCAAAACCAGTTACCAGATCTACGCCCTGCAAGGTAATAGTCTGCACTTCATTCGTCGGCACATAACCGCCGGAGAAGCCTCCATTATTACTGATATGAACAATAGTATCTGCACCTGACTGCTCGAAGTGGAGGAAATCAGAAAGGTTACTTGAATTCTCCCCGATCAAAAGATCGCGCAGATCCAGCTTGTCCGAGTTGGCAGCCGTATCAAAGTCAGTAATCACATCGTGTGCTGGAGCACCTGCAGTACCGCCATCTGCCAGAGCCCAGTGGAATACATCTGAACCCAAGCCTCCGGTCATCGTATCATTGCCTGCCCCACCGCTGATAATGTCGTTGTAAATAGTACCATTCAAGACATCATCGCCCGAAGTTCCAATAACCGCATCACCACCGCCTAGCGTTAGCTGTATAGTGCCAGTGTCACTGTCACCACTGCCATCCGTCAACTGATAGGTCAGATCCAAAGTAAAACTTGGGTCATACTGTACCGAAGCCACGGATTCAATACCAAGCTTAAATGAGCTTTGAGTGCCCGCTTCAAAAACCAGCTGGCTGATCAATTCATTACCCGGCGCTGTAATTGTATACATCCCATTAGCATCCAGGCTGGCATTGTTAACAACGTAGGTAAATTGTGTACCATCCACAGTTGTACCATAAATTGTCAATTCATCCGGTGCAGTTGCCGAAGCACTATCAAAATTAAAGACTGAAACTTGCATTGCGGATACTGCATAACCACTTGTTCCACTTGCAAAATCCATCGTCACACTCTCACCTGGATTCATCAGGTTATTGGAAGCACCAATATACTTGCTGCTGGTATTGATAGTAGTTGTAGTGCCATCTACATAATTCGTTCCAGTGACTACGGCATTAAACGCATCGGCTCCACTACCAAAAGTTAACACATAATCGCTGCCATTACCGCCTCCCACCATTGTATCGCCTGTGGCAACGACTTCCGTACCTTGCAAGCTCATAAATTGCGTATATTCAGCTGTCGCGTTTGGTGAACCTAAAGTAATGACCAATTCAAACACATCACCTGCTGAGGTATAACCGGTAATCGTACCAATTTGCCCATCAGGGCTTACCGTTAACGAATACTGAACCAGTTCACCATTTGCATAGATTTCCGGCAAGGAGTCCGCGACAGACACCCAAGAGAAAGTATTGGTGCCATCGCCAAAACTGGTAGCAATATCTTGCGTTTGTATTAAATTACTCAAAGTGGCCGTTGCATCAGCAATTGTTGGCATAGGGTTTGGCGTACTTGTACCATTAGCAGGCATTGTAATCAAAGCAGTATCAACCGTACCTGTTGCAGTACCGCCTGCAGCTTCTGTACTGGTTGCACTTGCAGTCAGTATAAACTGTGTACCAGCTGATTTATTAACTGTTAACTGCAACCCCTCCGCCTGAGCACGCGTAACAGTCCAGCTGTAAGCACTTGAGGCATCTGTATCCGGCACCAGTGTTGTACCATCGCTCAATTTCATCACAGCACCTGCTGGCAGGTTTGAACTGGTAATCGTAATGGTATTACCTAGGGTCTCGCTACCATCTGTATCAGTGAGTGCTGCCGTAGCATTCACTGTATAGGTATAGCTGAATACGTCTGTAACATTTAGCGTTGCATTGTCAAATGTTACTGTTGTGTTCTTGGTAGGTTGAGAGGTTAACAACAGAGTATTGGTTGCTCCTGCCGTTACTGTAAATGTTGCCACACCACCAGTGTAACTGGTTGGTGTCAGCTTGGTACCATTCCAACTCACGATGCCATTTGCTGCAGTAGGTGCAATACTTGTCGCAATGGTAAAAGTATAAGTTTGACCGCTTGTCAGTCCAGCAATATTCTGTTGAGAATAACCAGTATGACTGTTCTGGCTGCCGGTAGTTAATTGCAGCGCCCCTCCTACATTAACTCCATAGGTACCGCTACCATTTTTATTACTAACCCAACCAGTCGTTAAAGCCTGTGAAAAATCGCCATTCACGATCACATTCTGCGTCGTAATGGCAGAGTTTACAGGCACATCGCTAATATGAATCGTAACAGCTGGAGCATCTGCCACAGCGGTCACATTTACAGTCACTACAGAAGTAACACTCAACCCCACCTCATTCGTTTTAGTAATGGTAAAGCTATCAGCACCTGACCAGTTTGCATCTGGCGTGTAGATAATATCACCTCCAATACTGGTCAATGTGCCATGAGCAGCTTGCCCCAGTAATGCATAATCATAAGTAGCCCCAGACAGGATAGTGACGGCAGTATCTTCGTTAGTGCTTGCAACGATTGGGTCCACAATCAAGGTAGATGCCGCAACCTGCACGCCGTTATTAGCGATACCGGCATCACCTGTTATTGCAACCAGCCGTAGCACTTCATCACTTTCAACTACAGCATCTGCAATGGTGCGCACCATAATTTCAACGGTTGGGCTAGACGTTGCATCACCAGGAATCGTAATAGTCGTTGTCGCCAGGCTAATCCAGGTAGTACCACCGTCAAGGCTATATTCATAATCCGCCAATGCCCCCGGAGTTGCCACCCCTTCAAAACTTAAGTTTACTAACGTGTCTGTTGCCTTGGTAGCGCTCAACTCCAGTGCAAAGGTCGTAGTATTACCTTCACTCACATAAGACGCACCACTTACCAGCAACGATGGCAAGTCGTTAATCGAGGTATAACCGGTAGCAGTTGTATTGGCAAGATCAGCCGCAGCAGCTGTTGTAGCAGTAAGTGTCAATGTTTCACTAACAACATCGACACCATCATCATTTACCACAGTCTTAACTTTAACTTCTGCCCTGGTTATGCCTGCGTCAAGCGTAATCTGCCCGCCGCTTACATCTTGCCAAGCCGTATAAGTACCATCACCATTCGCTATACGGTACTGCATCGGCGTTACATAATCATCGACTGTCGCCTCGCCGCCCAAGGTTAAGTCAACAACCGTACTAACCGCACGCGCATCACTTAATTCAATAGCAAATACCGTGGCTTTGCCTTCATCAACCGGCAATGGGCTAGACACAGATAATTCAATATTAATACTGAAAGTGACAGTATTACCTGCTGTTGTGAACACGCCATCAGATACCGTGTAATTAAAAGATTCATTGCCCGTATCACCCGTAGCAGGGATATAAACCAGCAGCCCGTTTTGAATATCCTCATACGGTATCTGATCATTTGCTGCAACCGTTAACCAATTCGCGCCATCATAGTATTTCAATACACCCTGCCACGGAACTGAAGTAACGGTTATCACCAACACGTCATTCGCATCTGCATCAACAATACCAAAGTCATCAGCAGTCAGCACATGGGTTGCATCCTTAGGAATAGGAATAGTCGCATCCTGCGCCGTAGGGTTATCCTGACTACCGGTGATGGTAACGGTAATATCATGTGTAGATCCATCCTTACTGGTAACCGTAAATACCTCATCACGCGTTTCACCGGCAGCTAAATACTGCACAGCAGCATTAGCTACAGTATATGTCCATTCCCCAGCAGCATTAATTAACAAAGTACCTAGATTGTTACTACCAACCACAGGAGCGGATGCATCAATCATAGACTCGCCGTTATCAACATCAGTCACTGTCAGCGTCCCACTGGTTGATAAATTACCACTTACCACAGCGACATCTTCTGTTACAGCACCTGTATCGACGCCACCAAAAACTGGGACATCATTGGTGCCGGTAAGCGTAATCGTAAGTATTGCGTTAGCACTACCACCAACACCATTAGATATCGTATAAATAAAGGCATCGGCAGCCGTATCACCTGCAGCCAGGCTATTCGCATTGTTTGCCACATAGGTATAACTACCATCTGTATTAAGCGTCAGCGAACCATAAATACCAGAGATTGCAGCCCCGACATTTCCTGCAACGCCATTCACAGCAGATACCTGGATTGGATTTGCATTATTGTCGTAATCATTGGCAAGTACGCCGGGTGCAACTACGGTTAAAGTAGCATCCTCATTCACTGAACCGGCATCATCAAACGCCTCTGTAACCAGGTTGTTGACGGCCAGGGTCACGTCCTTGGTGGTGGCCGCATTGACGCCGTCACTGGCTTCTACCGTGAAGCTGTAGCTGGCCTTGGTTTCATAGTCCGGGTTGCCGATCAGGGTGAC
>JALRGX010000061.1 GCA_023259635.1 Methylotenera sp.
CAAAAGAGATAACATGTTAGTAGTAAAGTTTGAAGATTTAATTAAAGACCCTTCTATAATTCAGAATAAAATCGCTGGCAAGTTTGGATTGAGTGTTTCTATCAATGCTCACGATGCGACAAAATCTTTTGACGCGCCACCGGAAGCTGTAGCGGCAATGCATGGACTTCGCCCGATTGAAAGCCACTCGACAAGGAAGTATTTAAACGATCCTGCAAAGATAGAATATCTGAAGCAAATACTGCCTAGCTTGGGGCCATGTCTGGATTGGGTAGCAAAAGAGTTTGGTTATGATCTGGAGTTGCCTTGAGTTTATGGTTTTTGATGACCCTTTTCCTTCAAATGCTAAAGTCCTGAATCGTGTCACTTATGTTCGCTTTTCTACCAGCCCAGCTAGGCTTGCAATATCTGGTTGGGACAAAGTCTAGTGTCAGCCAAGGTCGTGTAGTTAACTAAAGAGGCAGTTCCAATTCTAGGTCACTTAATTGCCGTCAATAATCCGATAAGGCTCAGGATGCATACCAAATAAACCAAAAATATTGCCACCTAGTTTGGCGAAATGCCTTAATGCATGATAAAAGCGTTTTTTGAAATTGTTCTTACCTGCGACTAAAAAGATTGGCGAGAAAATAAGTCCAATGGTGCCGTCTAGTAAGTGCCTAAGGGATTCCTTTAGTGCCATAAAGGTAGTTTTTTTAGGCCCATAAAGTTTCATATAGATATATATTCTGTTCGTACTGGATCTAAACTGGCGTTTGAGCCGCCAAACCAAAGTAGTACGATTCGGCAATACTTCCTCGGAAACCAGTGCGTTTTTTACGAAAATTATTTTTCCACCTGTTGCTACAAGCCGTATAAAAAAATCGCTATCGCTACCACCCATCATGCTCATTTGATTGTCAAAAGTTAGATTCATGCCGTCAGGGGAGAGTACATGTTTGGCTATCATGACATTGTTAGTAGCTGCGCGTTCTTTAAGTGTGCCATCAATTGTTTTATCTTCATTTTTATTGGCAAGCCACTCGGCACTGTCATTGGGGAATATATATTTCACTGGGCCCGTATAAACATCAGATGTATATTTTGCAACAGCTTCAGCATAGGCATTTAGCCAGCCATTCATAGCCAGTTCATCATCATCAATAAATACGACCCAATCGGCTTGATGTTTTAGGCTATACTCGCACGCAGTATTTCTTGCAAATGGTATGCCACGCCTAGGCTCCCGGAAATAGCGTATAGGAATTGTGGTAGTCATGCTCCAGTTTTCTACTTCGTTAACAAGTGTTGATTCTGGGTCGTTATCAATTACATGAACTTCCAGTTGCCAATTATCTGGTAATTGTTGTGTCAGTGTTGAGTCCAGACATGCTTTTAGCATTCTTGGTCGTTTGCAGGTACAAATGTTGACAATAATTTTTTGTATGGGATTAGACATTTTTGATGGGCGATTTAAGCATGAGTTTATATATTACACCGTGTGGTGTTATACATGAAATTACGAGGGAATAAAACCAATACCGAACTCTAATGCTGCATATGGAAAAATTGTAATATTCACACGTTAGTATATGCAGCAGTATGATGATGTGTATTATTAAAATTGAGTGGTTGGGATTCAGTTATTGCTATTACTGATCAACAAGTTTCTTAATGGTATCAGGTGTAATTTTACGCAAGCAGTTTAAATGTCCTAACGGACATTCGCGTTTAAAGCATGGGCTGCAATCAAGACCAAGGTATTCTACTACTGCATCCGGGTGCATAGGAGGAGTGTGATGTGGGTCTGAGGAACCGTAAATGGCGATCAGTTTTTTATCAAGAGCCGCAGCCACATGCATAAGGCCAGAGTCATTGCTGATTACGGTATCGCAAAGTGACATGAGGTCGATAGCCTCGCCCAGGCTTGTTTTTCCACCCCAGTCCTGACAGCGGCCTTGCGTCGCATTATTGATAGCAGTTGTAACGGGAGTGTCTTTGTCTGAACCAAATAACCAGACTTGCCAGCCTTGGTTAAGTACGGTGTTGGCAACTTCTGCGTAATATTCGGCGGGCCAGCGTTTAGCTTCGCCATATTCTGCTCCTGGGCACAGGCCGAGGATTTTTTGTTCAGGTTTGCTAATGCCTTGTTTATGCAAGACACGCAGTGCATTATCCTGATCGGCAATTAATTTCGGGTTCGCAATTTGCGTCAATGCTTGCACGGCTTTATCCATGCCTAATGCTACAAACCTGTCGACAGTACGTGGTAGTCTGGTTTTATCCAGGGGGCGAATGTCGTTAAGCAGGCCGTGGCGGAACTCGCCCAGAAAACCGGTGCGCTGTGGTATTCCTGCGGCAAGTGGCAAAATGGCAGATTTGAATGAGTTGACGAGCAAAATCGCCTGTGTGTAGCCTTCCCCTTTTAAGCTGCGCCCAAATTTGATGCGTTCAAGCAAGGCCAGTTGGCCGTGTTTGAATGGTAGAGCAATGGCGCGGTTAACCTCGGGCATGCGTGCTAATAGCGGCAATGTCCATGCCGGTGCGGCTACATCAATGATGGTATTTGCATTTTGGGTTTTCAGCGCCTGGAATAGACTGTGCGCCAGAACCATGTCGCCAACCCAGGACGGACCAAGAATCAGGATTTTATTAGTAGGCATACGCTATAACTAACTTAACTGTTCATTTTCTTGATGATGTTGCTGGTGCTGCGCCCTGCAACAAGATCAATCAATGCGATTTCACCACCCCAGGATTCGACCTCCCGGCCACCTACAACTTGATCTGCCGTGTAATCGCTGCCTTTGGCAATCACGTCAGGTTTCAGCGCATTGATTAAATTTAACGGCGTGTCTTCATCAAACAGGACGACGGCATCTACGGATTCCAGCGCGGCCAGTACACGTGCGCGGTCATTCTCATTAACAACAGGCCGTGTAGGACCTTTTAGCGCACTGACCGAGCGGTCGGTATTTAAACCCAGGATGAGTATATCGCCGCGCTTTTTTGCCGCTTCCAGATAGGTGACGTGGCCGGCATGCAACAGGTCAAAACAGCCGTTGGTAAAGACAATTTTTTGTTTATTTTTTTTCCAGGCAATTACTTTCTGCAGTAGCTGGGGCAAGTCGCAAATTTTATGTGCCTGCTCAGAGGTTTGTTCGCTCGTTAAAGCTTCGATTAAATCATCGCGTGTAATTGGAACCGTACCTACTTTACCCACCACAACTCCGGCCGCGACATTGGCAAGTTGTAGACTTTCCAGTGGGCTCAGTTCATGCATCATTCCGGCGGCAAGTGTGGCAATGACGGTATCTCCTGCGCCGGATACGTCAAATACCTGTTTAGCGGTGGCAGGTAGCAGGTGTGCGTGATCATCTATGAGTGAAATACCTTCATCACCGCGCGTCACTACAAAGAACTGTAGACCTAATTGATCTTTAAGTGCTGCAGCTTTATCAATTAAATTCGGATCATTCGTTGTTGTAGCACAGGCTTCGGCGGCTTCTTTTTTATTGGGGGTTAGCGCTGTGGCATGTTGATATTTGCTGTAATCATGTCCTTTTGGGTCAACCAGGGTAGGGATATTCAGTGCATTACACTGTGAAATGACTTGTTGGCATACCTCATTGCTGAGCAAGCCTTTGGCGTAATCAGACAAGATCACAATGGCAGGTTTCAGTGCCAGCTGCTGTTGAATAGCCTGCGTCAGTTGTGCATTTTCAGCTGCGCTAAATGTTGCATTGCTCTCCTGATCAAGACGCATCATTTGCTGATGACCACTCAAAATACGGGTTTTGGCAATGGTTGGGCGCTGCGGCGAATACATGATGCTGCTGTGGTCAATACCTGTTTTGTTGATTAAATCCACCAGAATCGTTGCTTCGCCATCATTGCCCACACAACCTACAATATGCGTTTTGATGCCTAGCAAAGCCAGGTTGGCAGCGACATTGGCAGCACCGCCTGCGCGGTCATGCTGTGATTTTAACAGTACTACCGGTACTGGTGCCTCAGGCGAGATGCGGCTGACATCGCCAATCAGGTAGCGGTCCAGCATGACATCGCCGATCACGAGCACGTGTTGTTCAAGATTGCCAAAATGTTTAGCGGTGTCGAGTAATTTGTGTTGCATAAATAATCAGGACTCTAAAATTTCACAAAGCGAATGCCCGATAAAGATATGCGCTTCCTGAATGCGTGCGGTGACGCTGGAAGGAACTACGATGTTGTAACTGCAGAGAGCATTAAGTTTGCCGCCGGTGCCGCCAGTGAGTCCAACTGTAGCCGCGCCGATTTCTTTGGCAGCCTCCATCGCGCGTACAACATTTGCGCTATTGCCGCTGGTGGTAATGCCGATGACCAAATCTTCCGGGCGACATAGCGCTTCAATCTGACGTGCGAAAATATAGTCGTAACCATAGTCGTTGCCCACTGAGGTCAGGATCGACGTGTCTGTAGTGAGCGCAATAGCCGGCATGCCTTTACGTTCTTTTTTAAAACGGCCGACAATCTCGGCCGCGATATGCTGGCTGTCAGCAGCGCTGCCACCGTTGCCCATGAGCAGGATCTTTCCGCCGTTTTTAATCGTGTCCTGCATGGCGATGCCTACATCGCTAATTAACGGGAATAAAGGTTCCACCGCATTAAACATTGCCATGTGCGCGGCGTGTTCGCCTTTTAGATATTCAACATATTTCATCAGCAGTATTTATCCTCTTTGATCAGGTAGTTTTGCACATAGTCACGTACACCGTCTTCCAGGCTGTGGAATGGCTGTTTATAGCCGATGCTGGCGAGTTTGTTCATGGTCGCTTCGGTAAAGTACTGGTATTTACCTTGCAAGTCTAGCGGCATGTCGATAAAAGTAATGTGCGGTTCACGCGCCATGCTGGACATGACGGCGGTTGCCAGGTCCTTGAAGCTTCGCGCCTTACCTGTGCCGATATTGTAGATGCCGTTTGGTGCAGGTTTGCTGCCGGTTGCCGATTGAAGGAAATAGCTGACGACTGCTGCAGCATCTTTTACGTACACAAAGTCACGCATTTGCATGCCGTCTTCCAC
>JALRGX010000032.1 GCA_023259635.1 Methylotenera sp.
TATCTCGTTTTCTGCGTTCCGTGCGACTTTGGCGTGTGAATAATGTGCTTTAGCGCATATATTCCAAGGATACACCCTTTACGGGTGCACTTTATCTCGCTCGGCGACTTATTCTGTGTTTTCTTATGTCGTGGGCGGCACCAATAAAAATAATAAGCGCGCATCACATAGACTGTGATCGCTTGCGAGAAATGTCATGGAAATTAATTTTTAGGAGTTTAGAGATGTCAAATATACCCGCATGCCCACAATGTACCTTGGAAAATACCTACCCGGATGGAGATAATTATGTATGTGCTGATTGTGGCTTTGAATGGCCTATCGCAGCATCCGCGGAAGAAGATGATGGCGGGGACGTGGTCAAGGATGCTAACGGCAATGTGCTTACTGATGGTGATTCAGTTGTGTTGATTAAAGACCTTAAAGTCAAAGGTTCATCTACCGTGCTGAAAATGGGTACAAAAGTGAAAAGCATCCGACTAGTTGGCGGCGACCATGGTGTAGACTGTAAAACGGATTCAGGTAACTTTTTGTTAAAAGCGGAGTTTTTGAAAAAGGTTTAATTCCTTAATGATGGTTCTCTAGATTAAAGGTTGGACGGTGATGGCAGTAGTGCAGATTCAAATGAATAAACTAAAGCAGGAAAAGGGTTTTGCCTTGTTTAATTTAGGCTTTCGCCCGTTTTTTCTGGGGGCCGCTATTTTTGCAGTGTTATCAATTGCAAGCTGGATGGCAGTTTATACTTCATACAGCGATATCCAGATTAGCAATATCATTCCTAGCCAGTGGCATGCACATGAGATGTTGTATGGTTATGGCATGGCAGTCGTTGCAGGGTTTTTACTGACAGCGGTAAAAAATTGGACAGGGGTGCAAACACCGCATGGCAAGCCTTTGCTGGTGTTGTTTGCACTTTGGTGTGTAGCGCGGGTACTGTTTCTTTTTGGTACCGTTTTTCTGGCTTTGGCTGCGCTGGCTGATCTGATGTTTGGTTTGCTGCTGATCGTTGCCGTTGCGCATCCGATTATCCGTGCCAGGCAGTGGCAGCAGCTTGCAGTCGTATCCAAATTACTGTTGCTGTGGACCGGTAATCTGGTGTTCTATCTTGGCTGTTATAACTTAATCAATAATGGCATGTTATATGCCATTAACGGGGCGGTATTTCTGTTTATTGGTTTAATTCTGATGATTGGCCGCCGTGTGATTCCATTCTTTATTGAGCGCGGCGTTGTGCATCTGGTTGTTGATAAAGTCCAGCTTAAGCAATATAGATGGCTGGATATCAGCATCATGGTGTTATTTATCGGTTTATTCATTAACGAGATTTTTATACATGCAGCCGGTTTGTCATCGTTACTGTCGGTGGTTCTGTTCGCGCTGAATAGCTATCGTCTATACAGCTGGCATACGGCGGCATTGTGGCGCGTGCCCTTGCTATGGAGCCTATACCTGTCATCCTGGCTGATTAATTTTGGTTTCTTGTTATATGGTCTGCAAGATTTGCTGGATATCCCGTCAATTTTAACCTTGCATCTGTTCACCATCGGCGGCATCGGTTTAATGACGGTTGGCATGATGTCGCGTGTGGCATTGGGCCATACCGGACGTGATATCAGAAATACTTCACTTTGGTTGAAAGCAGTTTTTGCTGCTATTGGCGCCAGCGCTGTGTTTCGTATAATTTTCCCGTTGTTTTCAATGCAGAATTATACAATTTGGGTGGTAACGTCAGCAGTTTTCTGGATTGTCGGGTTTTCGATATTTCTGGTCATTTATGCGCCAATTCTGTGTAAAGCCAGAGTTGATGGTACTTATGGTTGATTCTGGTACTTATGCAGGTTTTGCTTTTTCTCGTAACCATTTCTCCAGCACTACTGCAATATAAGCCTGCTCGGCTTGGGTAAGCTCCCGCCCCTGCGGAATCCGGTGCCATTTTTGTAAACAGCCACGGCAGCAACATGCAGTGGCATGCTGCGCAACAAAAACCGGATGGCCGCGCATCGGTGTTTGTTTACCATCGTTTTCAATAACTGCGGGTGCCAGACGGCTTTGTATGAAGGCTTCCGCATGGTCAAGCACAGTCGATAAGCCTTTTTGCTGTAAATAAGCCAAATCTTTACTGTTTAACTTGAAGCCGGCCCGGAATGTGGATTTGGCTAAAGCAGTGAATAGTTCGTCTAAATCACGCATGCTTATGTTTAGCTTTAATGCAGCTGATGCAGTTCCAACCGGCGTAATTTGGGTGCAAATTTACTGGTAATGCCGACTACAGACAAAGTCATCAGGCCACCAAAAATAACCGATGGCACCAATCCCATCAAGCGAGCGGTTGTGCCTGACTCGAATGCACCCAATTCATTGGATGAGCCGATGAAAATGCCGTTGATAGCGGCTACTCTACCGCGCATGCTGTCCGGTGTTGCCAGTTGCATAATGGTCTGGCGCAACACGACAGAGATGCCATCGCAAACACCGGAAAGCAGTAGCATCGTTGCGGCAATCCAGTAGCTCTTGGTTAAACCAAAGCTGATGATGCATATGCCAAAGCCGGCCACAGCGCCGAGCAGCCAACGTCCGGCATGCAGGTTAATCGGGTTGTGCGTAATCCATAACCCGGCAACAATCGCTCCCACCGCCGGTGCTGCGCGTAATACTCCAAGACTTTCCGGTCCTAACCGGTAAATATCGTTAATAAAGGCCGGCAGCATGGCTACTGCACCGCCAAATAAAATTGCAAACATATCCAGTGACATGGCACCTAGCACTACCTGGTTGCTGAATACAAAGTCCAATCCTTGTTTGATACTGTTAAATAAGTGGGTGCTTTCGGCGTTTTTTGGCTCATCTATTTTGATGAGAAGCATTGCGATCATTGCACTTAGGCATAGTATGCTGGAAACCCCGTAGGCAACAGTCTTGCTGGCAAAACCTACTAAAAAACCGCCGATAGCTGGCCCCATTACCAGTCCAGCCTGAAATGCGGTTGTACCTAAGCTTGCAGCTTTTACGAACTGCTTTCTGGGAACGATAATTGCAAATAGGGTGTTATAGCTAGGTGCAATAAAGGCGCGGGCAAAACCGGTGAAGACGATAGCGCCATAAATCCAGAATGTAGCCTGACCGTTTAACCATCCAATTGATAATGCCGTGAGTATTAATGCATTGATAAACAGCAATATTGCAGCCAATGCGCCAAACAGGCGGCGTGAATAATAGTGATCAACAGCATGCCCTGCAATTAGCGCGGATGCGAAGTAAGGAATCACTTCTGCCAGCCCGATCAAACCAAGTGATAATGGATCATGTGTAATTTCATAAATATGCCAGCCGACGACAACGGCCATAATCTGGTATGCAAGAGATATCTGGATACGGAATGCCAGAAGTTTAGCGAAGGCGTAATTATGGTATTTGAAAATATTCATAGCCCTATATTATAGGTGCAAACCCCATTTTTATTTGGGGCAACGTGTAGAATAGAATATGTTAGTGCAGTGAATAAGGCAGTAAGTGAAATGATGGGCTTTCGCCCTGGTTTTGCCGATGAGTCGTCATTGACCTAGTGTGACTCTGCCGATATAGATTAGGCGCACTAACCTTAGTATATGATTTACTTAGGCACGCGCCACAGGTACCAGCTGGCAACAGTACGATGGGGACTCCAGGCTTTGCCGATCTCCGTCATCTGCCTGTGTTTAGGTGCTGTTTCCAGTTTTTTGAGTCGGCGGTAGCCTTCAACAATGCCAAAATCATCAGCTGGCAGAATATCCATACGTTCCAGTGTGAATATCAGCATCATCTCTACAGTCCACCGACCAATTCCCTTAAGTGTAACCAGACATTCAATCAAGGCCTCATCACTCATGCTGTCGGCAATGGATCTCGACGGTACCAGTCCGTTCTGTACACCTGCAGCAATGCCTTTCAGTGTCTCGATTTTTCTGCCGGAAAAACCCGCAGCGCGCAGGTCATCAAACTCTGCAGAGATTAATTGCTGCGGAGTAGGAAATGCGCCGAAATGACTAATGAGTTTGCCGAGAATGGCGTCGCCAGCCTTGGTGCTGAGCTGCTGATATGCCACTGCGCGTACCAGGGCTTCATAAGGCTCACGTTCTGGTTTGGGGGTAAATGCATAAGGGCCTACCGTCCGGATTAGCTCTTCCCAGTCAGCATCAATATTGCTTAGAAAAGCTGTAGCATTCGCATAAATATCATTTGCAGTCATGTCGAATTATAACGTTAAGTTTTAGTCATGAATATTGCATGCAGGAGATAGTAAAGTCCCGGTTAAAATATGCTTAATGTAATGTAACTAGAGCCAATCTATTAATGGATTTATTCGATCTATTATTTGCACAGCAGCCAGCAAGGCAGGATATCCTGAAAGACGTAATTTTACTGCGCAGATTCGTGGTGCCGTTTCAGCATGAGATTCTGGCAGACCTGGTAACGGTTATTCAGGCGGCGCCTTTGCGCCAAATGGTCACGCCGGGTGGTTATACCATGTCAGTTACTACGGTAAGTTGCGGCGATTCGGGCTGGGTGAGTGATAAAAATGGTTATCGCTATGCCTCGCTAGACCCCTTAACGCAAAAGCCTTGGCCGACCATGCCGGACAGCTTTAAACAACTGGCGCAACAAGCCGCAGATGTTGCTGGTTTTGCAGATTTTAAACCAGATACCTGCCTGATTAATCGCTATCAAGTTGGTGCCCGCATGGGCCTGCACCAGGATAAAGATGAGCAGGATTTTAGTCAGCCGATTGTGTCGGTTTCTCTGGGTGTTACGGCGGTATTTCAAATGGGTGGCTTTGTCAGGCGTGATAAACCGCTGAAACTGCCGCTTTATCATGGTGATGTGCTGATCTGGGGCGGTGAATCACGCCTACGCTATCATGGTGTAATGCCGGTTAAGGCGGGCAGTCACCCTGCCCTGGGTGAATATCGGGTTAATCTGACATTTCGTAAGGCATGGTAATTTAAAGGCGTTATTACTATAACCTTAGTATGTGCTATGTCTTGATGTTAATTAGATTTAATGTTGCTTGGTTTTATAAAAGCTATGTAGTTATCTATCGCTTCTTCTTAGCTTTTGAGGCTAGATGCATTAACAGTATCTATTATGATTGCATTTTTTGCTATAACTGTTACTGATATAGTGGCCGATGATTTGTAGAATAAAGATTCATTAATTATTAACGCGATTTTATGCCCTATTAAAAAAGCACCCAGGATCCAAACCAGAATAAAGCCTATTAATAAAAGTCTGCCCATAATCTAATCTCTCTTTCGGTCATGAAACTATGAAGGACAACATTTTTTGATATGTCCAGTTTGTATAGGGCACTTTTAGATATACAGAGTTTGGGATGCAGTAACACCCGTGAAGGGTGTGTCCGCAGAATATATGCGCCAAAGGCGCACGGAACGCAGTAATGCGTCCAAAGAATGTATTTATAGAAGTGCCCAATAGTTAGTCCTTATCATTTCAGATTGCATCATTAAGGTTTTTCCGTATAACTACGCCAGGTTTGAAATGAACGAACGGGTTTACCGTTACAGATTTATTTGTTTCATCCGCCAAATTGCTGCGCTGACTTTGTAACTTGGCATTCAGGCTGAATGAGCCGAAACCTCGTAATTCAATACGGCCACCATTAATTAATCGTTCAGACATTGCATCAATCATGATATTTATTGATAGCGAAACATCTTCTTTCGTTAAATCAGGAAATCTAGCTGCAATGTTTGTAATCAGTTTTTCCATAAATAATCAAATAACACGTTGTTATTCCATGAGGTAAACCTCATGCCCCTGTACTTTCAATATTAATAAAGTATCAATAATGGGATATTTGTATGTGACAATATTACATTAATTATGGGAATTATTCCCATAATTAATGTAAATTAATATTAAATTTGAAAATAAGATAATTTGTTGTCTGAAGCGGCCATTAAGCTATTAAGGGTGCTGGGTGTGTTGTGATAGCGAATAGGTGTGAATGAATGTGATTGTTTGTAGTGCATGAGATCATCGTGCTATCCTTCAGCCAATAAAATATTAAAGTTGTGTTAATGCCATTAAATAAGTCATTATCTGCTGCAGTCATCGGCGGTGGCCCTGCCGGCCTTATGGCGGCAGAAGTACTGTGCCGGGGCGGAGTAAAGGTAGATCTTTTTGATGCCATGCCGAGCGTTGGTCGTAAGTTTCTGATGGCTGGCAAAGGCGGTATGAACATTACCCACTCAGAGCCTTTGCCTTCTTTTGCTGGCCGTTATGGCGCCCGTCAGAAAAATATTGCTCCCTTATTAGACATGTGCGGGCCGGAAGCACTGCGCCAATGGATACATGCGCAGGGTGTTGAAACGTTCGTGGGCTCCTCTGGCCGTGTGTTTCCGCGCGAAATGAAAGCGGCCCCTTTGCTGCGTGCCTGGTTGCATCGGCTGCGTGAAACAGGGGTAAATTTCCACATGCGCCACCGATGGCTAGGCTGGGATGCTAATAAGGGTCTGCGCTTCGCTACACCAGATGGAGAAAAAACAGTAGAGACCGATGCTGTAGTGTTGGCATTGGGCGGCGGAAGTTGGGGCAAACTTGGCTCAGATGGCCTGTGGGTGCCGCTGCTTAGGCAGCATGGGGTATCAGTCGCGGCACTGAAACCGGCAAATTGCGGATTTGATACGAATTGGAGTGAACATTTCAGTGCAAGATTTTCAGGGGAGCCGGTTAAAACCGTTGTACTAACTTATACGGATATTGCGGGTGTTGTACACCGTAAGCAAGGCGAGATTATGATAACGGTCGGCGGTGTTGAAGGCGGCTTAATCTACGCTATGTCGGCAGGATTGCGTGACCAGATTGCAGTCAATGGAAAAGTGCAAGTGCATGTGGATTTGTTGCCGGGCAAGGAACAGCAGCAGGTTATTAATGAAATAGCACACCCGCGCGGTTCCAGATCAATGGCCAGTCACCTCCAAAGCCGCCTTGGCATTAAAGGTGTTAAAGCAGGATTGCTGCGGGAGCTAGTTTTCGCGCAAGATTATGCGGATCCGACCCGCCTGGGTATAGCTATTAAAGCGTTACCACTTACACTTGTAACGCCGCGCCCACTGGATGAAGCCATCAGTAGTGCTGGCGGTGTCGTTTTTGAAGATATGGACGAACATTTGATGCTACGGAATTTACCGGGAGTGTTCTGTGCGGGTGAAATGTTGGATTGGGAAGCGCCAACAGGCGGATATCTATTAACGGCTTGTTTTGCAACGGGCAAAGCCGCCGGGGACGGCGCACTTAACTGGCTAAAATCCAGATGTGCTTACAAATAAATAGCTCAGAGGCTTGTGAGGAACCCGGCTTAAGGTTGCATTGTATAAGCCGGGTAATGATTTGAGTTATTTCAGCTTTAACGCCAGTTTAATGCGGCGGTAGATCTGGCAGAGTTTAGAACCATCCAGATGATAGTGTTTGTGCAGTGGTTTTTTCACTTCCCAGTTTGCAGTCATGCCAGCAGGAAAAGTCACCAGATCGCCTTTGCCAAAAGTTACCGGTTCGCCGCCAGCTGGGGTAATTACGCACTCGCCTTCCAGAATATAAGCAATTTCCTGTTCTGGAAATGTCCATGGAAACACAGATACTTCTTTTTGCCAGGTTGGCCATTTGCTCACATTAAGAGCATCTAAACGTTGCTGGCTAGGGGTTTTTTCTACGGTGATTTGCGACATGTGTATTCCTTTTTTGAAAAAAGCATTTTAACTGAAGGCAATTCTCAATATGCATGAATATTTACGTAAAGTAGTAAAATGATGTTTTCAGCCAGAATCAATCAATCATGCGCGTAAGTTTAGAGCAGGCAATTGCAGAACTAAAAAAAGGTGAAGTTGTAGCCATCCCAACTGAAACGGTTTACGGTTTGGCTGCTGATGCGACTAATGATGCTGCGCTGAAAAAGATATTTACAATCAAGCAGCGTCCGGCAGACCATCCTTTGATTGTGCATATCAGCGACATCAGCCAGGTAGCTGACTGGGTTACAGACTTTCCGGAAGTTGCAGTTAAATTAGCCAAGGCATACTGGCCAGGCGCGTTGACGTTAGTGCTGCCGGCCAAGCAGCATGTTTCCCGTGTGGTGCGCGGTGATGAGTCTACAGTTGCGTTACGCGTGCCTAATCACCCAGTAGCGTTGGCGCTGCTAAAGCAAAGCGGCCTTTGTGTTGCCGCGCCATCTGCCAATTTATTCACGCAGCTCAGCCCAACTACGGCAGCACATGTGGAAGCAGGATTAGGGCAGGCTGTTCCGGTATTGGATGGCGGTGCATGTACGGTCGGCATTGAATCCACAATCGTAAGCGTGGCCCCTGGCGGGCAATGGCAGTTACTACGCCCCGGCATGATCAGCGAAGCGGACATAACGAAAGTGGCCGGTGCCCCACAGCTGGCGCAAAGTGCTTCACAGGTACAGAATGAAATAAAAGCGACGCCCAAGGTACCCGGTCAGCATGCGCTGCATTATTCGCCGCGAACCCCGGTAACCCTGTATACAGACAGGCAGGCCCTGCTTGCAGCTTGTGATGCCCTATTAAGCGCCAATACAAGCTGTGCGGCATTGTTGATTGGTGAGGGGGATGTGCCAAATTGCAAAGTAATTACTCTGTCTAGTCAGCCGAAAAAAGTAGCAGAGCAGTTATATAGTGCGCTCCATGCGCTGGATGCAATGAAAGTAGGCCGCTTGCTGGTAGAATTGCCGCCTGCTGGCACAGAGTGGATGGCGGTGCTGGATCGCCTAACCAGGGCCGGTCATCAATAAGCGCTATTGGAAGGCTGCCAATATTGGTGGTTGCTAGATTTTCTGTATACATGGCAAAATGCAGTCATGTCCTTAAATAACATTATTCAAAAATACCGGGTATTCCAACATGAGCATGAGACTGCGTCACCTCTTACTTTTATCAGGCATGTTAGCCGTATTGCCATCATGCAGTTCAGTTAATCTGAATCCGTTTGTTTCTGATTCTGCAGAGCGAGCACGAGGCCCGCAGAATGCTACTGAGTACGTTTGTGAAGGCAAAGGCCATTTTTATGTGCGCATGTTAAATAATGGCAATGATGCCTGGCTTATTTATCCTGACCATGAAGTAAACCTGCCCAAGACAGCTGGTGATAATCGCTATAATAGCGGTGCAATTACGCTGGTGATCAATGGTGATGCAACTACGCTGAATGACGGCGAGAAAATAGCCTACACTAACTGCAAGCCACAAAAGGCGGAAAAGTAAACTCGCTATATATTTGAAGACTACTTCTGCTTTCTCTATATTTGCCATTATATTATTAGCCTGGGCCAGGCAAGACTCGTCATGGTTTACGTTACTACTTGCCCAACTTGCAAAAAAGGCGTAACTTGGTAGTTCCTGAACTTGTATTTATACGGAGTTTAGCCATGGATAACAAATATGGGTTAGGCAGTGCAAAAGCTGCTACAGAGCACCATCAGCACCATCATAAAACAGCACATACGCACCCGGTAAACTGTAAGTTCTGCGGTAGTTCAAATTTGATAGTTAGCCTTACAATGCACGATCATTCCTGTGCCGATTGTGGGGAATGGCAGAACGATATACCGCAAGGCTATTCTACCGGCAGAAGCAGTGATTATTGATTTATCCTTTTAGCCGTCTTATTAGCTCTTCTGAGTGGGCGGTTTTGTGCGCCAATATTTACCAATCAACCAGCTTTTGGCATGAATTTGTTAAATAGTTGTAAGTTTTTGGTATAAAACTGAAAAATTTCACCTTTCTAGTCAATTTTTAGCGGATTAGTACGTTAAAAAGTTCTATAATCTTGCGTACAAAAAATCCCTTTCCATTAAACAACTCCAAAAGAGAAGATAAATGACTACGAAAAATGCTGACATTGGCCTTGTTGGCCTAGCTGTTATGGGCCAAAACCTGGCTCTGAATATCGCCGATCACGGCTATACCATTGCGGTTTATAACCGTGACCCGAAAAAAATGGTGAATTTCATTGAAGAATGTCAAAAAAATGAGCCATCCCACGCCAATGTGGTTGGTCATGCAGACCTGGCTTCATTTGTATTAAGTATCAAACGCCCACGTAAAATCATCTTATTGGTAAAAGCAGGCAGCGCGACTGACGTTACTATCAACGCTTTGTTACCTTTCCTTGAGCAAGGCGACATCATCATTGACGGTGGTAATGCATTGTGGACAGACACAATCCGTCGTGAAAAAGAATTAGCTGCTAAAGGTATTGAATTCATCGGTTCAGGCGTATCTGGCGGTGAAACCGGGGCACGTTTCGGTCCAAGCCTGATGCCATCAGGTACACGTAAAGCATGGGCAAGTTTAGAGCCAATCTGGCGTGATATCGCAGCTAAAGTAGACCCAGTAACTGGCGCACCTTTAGAAGGCGGCAAACCAGGCAAACCAGTTGAAGGCGGCTTCTCATGTGCTGAATACATCGGTCCTGACGGTGCTGGCCACTATGTGAAAATGGTGCACAACGGTATCGAATACATCGATATGCAATTGATCTGTGAAGCTTACTGGCTGATGAAAAACCTGCTGGGCATGGAAGCAGACGAAATCGGTAAAGTATTTGCTGAGTGGAACAAAGGCGAGCTCTCAAGCTTCTTGATTGAAATTACAGCAGACATCTTGCAGCAAAAAGACCCGATGGGTCCTGGCTTCCTTGTGGACAAAATCCTTGATACAGCCGGCCAAAAAGGTACAGGTCAGTGGACAGCTGCAAATGCGCTTGAATTAGGCGCACCAGCTAACGCGATTGCAGCAGCAGTTTATGCACGTGCACTTTCAAGCCTGAAAGAAGAACGTGTAGAAGCAAGCAAAATCCTTAAAGGTCCAACTATCAAGCAAGAAACAGATAAAAAGGCAGTGATCGAAGCGATCAAAAATGCATTGTACTGCTCAAAAATCTGTGCATACGCACAAGGCTTCCAATTGATCGACAAAGCACAAGTGGCTTACAACTGGAAACTGAACTTCGGTGAAATCGCCCAGATCTGGCGCGGCGGCTGTATCATCCGTGCACGCTTCCTGCAAAAAATCACTGATGCTTATGCGTTGAATTCACGCCTGAAAAACCTGATGTTAGACCCATACTTCACCAATGCGATGAACGAAGGTCAAGCTGGCTGGCGTAAAGTAATCGCTTTGGCGGTGACTAACGGTATTCCTGCACAAGGTTTTGCTGCTGCATTGGCTTACTACGATGGCTACCGTAGTGATCGTTTACCTGCAAACCTGTTGCAAGGTCAGCGTGACTACTTCGGCGCACATACTTATGAGCGTGTTGATCAACCGCGTGGTCAGTTCTTCCACCTGGATTGGCCAGAAGCAGGTCGTCCACAACTGGAGGTTTAAGTTAACAGCTTAACTTTCAAGTTCTAAAAAGCAAAAAGGGCAGAGTTTCTGCCCTTTTTGCTTTTTAATTACCCACGTAATCAGGTTGCGGCATGCACGTAAATCAATACTTATAGTGTGGTTTATCGCCAGCAGTGTACAATTTGGCCGATTAATTCTTTAAGGCAATTCAGATGACATTTCATGTACAAACTTTATTGATTCACTGGGCGGTGATGGTGCTCGCGCTATGGCTCACAAGTAGCGCGCTTAAGGGCATGTCATTTTCTGGCATATTGGCGCTACTGGCATCGGCATTACTGCTATGTGTGGCCAATATTATTGTGCGCCCCGGGTTGGCATTGATCCCGCTATCTACTGCGTCTTGGGTGCTGGGCATTGTGCTGCTGATTATTAATGCCTTGCTGATTATGCTCATTGCATCTTTAGTGAAAGGCTTTAACCTTTCAGGCATATGGGCAGCACTGCTTGCCGCTTTGATTATTGCGCTGATTGGTATGCTGCTGGAAATGGTCCTGCCGGGTAGTAATCCCTCACTGTTTCATATTCAGCAGTTGATTTCTATTAGACGTTAGGGTTAATTGGATTGTCGGTTTCGCCTGTCGGGCGAGTTTCTTTCTTTTGATTAGCCAAAAAAAAGAAACCAAAGAAAAGGCTACCCCATACCCGCTTTTCCCTGCGTTGCTCGACAAGATGGGCGACTGCGGAACTCGCTTCGCTCAAACAGTCCTCGTCGAAATCCCCCATTTTGTTTGCGCTACTCGGCGCGGCTGAAGGGGCAAGTGGACGTCCATTCCATTACCCTAAAGGGCTTGAGTGATTAGGTTAGCCAGGATATATATTGGATTTGCCGAGATTGCATACAGAACAAAGGGTTTGAAGGTTGGATAGTAGTGTTTCGCCGCCTTTACTCCATGGAATTATGTGGTCAACGTGCAGTTCAACACCTAATGTGAGGGCTGGACTTGAGCCACAGGCGCAACAGGTAAAATGATCTCGTTGTAACACATGCCAACGAAGGCGAAGAGAAGGATCTCGACCTGTCTTTGGTTGACTTTCATTACTTGATCCCACTGTTGGTGCATCAGTTCCACCAGTATTGGCATATTCCACGAAAGCCTCTAAAGCGGCAGTCCAAGAATTAAATCTTCTATTGTAAGGGCCTTGTGAAATAGTTGAAGGTACCTTTGCTAGCTCACTGCGTCTGGGTTGGCGACCATAGTGTTGCCATAATGCTAAAATGTTCTCAAATAAGCGCTCATCTGAAATATTGATTTCATTTGAGATTGCTAAACCTGCTTTAATTAGTGCATTATTCTAAGTGCCAAAACGCCTAGCTACTGTGGTGTTATCGTATTGGCCATGCTCATTGTATTTAGGCATAGATACCGTTGAGATATTGAGTATTCGCTTACCCGTTTTAAATCAGCGAGAAGCTCAGTATCACTAACTGGCTGCCCCGAGACTCGTGATAATTTAAAGTTATTTGATGTCATGCTGATTTTAGCCAAGTTAGCGTGGGCAGAATTCTGCCCACGCGGCTGAATTAACCAAATTACTGATGCAGTGTTCTGCTAAACAGATTCAGCGCTAATTGGTAGCAGATCATCGCAGTTTGCGGGTCATAGCGGTCGCCTTCATCACGCATGAACGCATGTTGTGCATTGAATTCGTGCCATGTGAATATCATGTTGGCATCGCTGAGTTTTTTGTACACTTCTGCGCGGCCTGGTGCAGGAATATGCGGGTCTTGCTTGCCCCAGATCATGAGCAATTCGCCTGAAATGTCTTTTAAACGCTCCATGCTGTGCTGGCCTGGTTTGTTAGGGATGACCTGCGTGTGCAGGTCAGTTGCGTAGAAGCAGGCAGTGCCTTTGATTTCAGGTTGCAGTGCCGCACGGAATGCCAAGTGGCCGCCGATACAGAAGCCCATGGCGCCGATGTTGCCGTTGTACCATGGTTGTGTTTTTGCAAATGCGATCATGGTTGCGTTGTCAGTATCGTAACCTTGTACGTCTTTAGCAGCTTTGTCTGCGTTGCCTTTGTCGCGGCCAGCGTCGTCGTAGCCCAAAACAGTGCCGATAGGGTTTAGTTCATGGAATACTTCAGGTACTAACACTGCGTAGCCGTGGCTTGCCATGATTTTTGCTGCACGTTCAATCGGGCCGGTTTGCTGAAAAATCTCTGAGTAAAACAGAATAGTCGGGTATTTGCCTTCGCCAACGGGGCGGTGGATATAGGTACGCATCACGCCGGTAGGGGTGTCGAGGTCTGCAATGTGGCTTTGAATGTTCATGATTGGTTTTCCGGATTGTGTTTCAAGTAATTAACAAATTAACCATATTGTACAACGAGATACGTGCTTTTTGGCCGATATGCAGGGATGCATCTGTAAATTTACATTTTGAGTATTGCTTGGTTGCAGCCGGTTTGTATAGGGTATCTATCTTAAAGTGCTATGTTTAAAAAACGCCTGTAAATAATCAATATAAGGTTTGCTAAGTACCCTATTATTTTCGTAAAATGTTGTTTTAACATCTGTTTCTATGACGTTGCGGATTCGCATTGCTGCATTATATTGTGGCTGGTTGAATCCGCACTGCATAAATTCTTGGCTTAATTCAGTACAACACAAACCATGTTACTCATTATCAATGGCAAATCCCGCAGTTTTGAAGCTGCTAATCTCTCTGTAGCCGAGCTTGTTCAGCATCTGGAGCTAGTCGGCAAGCGTCTGGCAATAGAGCGCAATGGCGAAATCGTGCCGCGCAGCCAGTTTGAAGCTACACAGCTGGCAAATGGCGATAAGCTGGAAATCGTTGGCGCAGTTGGCGGCGGGTAATAGGCCTCGGATAATTAATTCAGTATTGCAAATCTTATAACGTTGTAAATTAAGGGAATCACAATTGTCAGATTTATTAAAAATTGCAGATAAAACCTACAAGTCACGTTTGCTGGTAGGTACCGGTAAATATAAAGATTTTACCGAGACACGCGCGGCGATTGATGCCAGCGGTGCAGAAATCATCACGGTGGCGATCCGCCGTACCAATATCGGCCAGAATGCCGGTGAACCTTCATTGCTGGATTACCTGCCGCCGGAAGAATTTACCTATCTGCCAAACACTGCGGGCTGTTACACGGCTGATGATGCAGTGCGTACTTTGCGTCTGGCACGTGAACTTCTGGATGGTCACAAGCTGGTGAAACTGGAAGTACTGGGCGACCCTAATACCTTGTACCCAAACATGATTGAAACGATTGCCGCAGCCAAAACGCTGGTAAAAGATGGTTTTGACGTAATGGTATATTGCTCTGATGACCCGATTATTGCCAAGCAGCTGGAAGAAATCGGCTGTGTGGCCGTGATGCCATTAGCCTCGCTGATCGGTTCCGGCATGGGTATCCTGAATCCATGGAACCTGCAGATCATTATTGAGAATGCCAAAGTGCCTGTGCTGGTAGATGCCGGTGTTGGTACGGCATCTGATGCGGCAATTGCGATGGAATTGGGCTGCCAGGGTATCTTGATGAACACTGCGATTGCCGCTGCTGGCAACCCGGTTTTGATGGCGGGCGCGATGAAAAAAGCAGTTGAGGCAGGACGTGAAGCGTATCTGGCTGGCCGCATGCCTAAGAAGCTTTATTCTGCAAGCCCTAGTTCGCCAACTACAGGTTTAATCAGTTAATGGGTACTTCAATAAATACATATTTTGGGCGCATTACTGCGTTGCGCGGTACTCGCAACCTCCCTGTATACCGCATACTATCTCGGTTACTGCGTTCCGTGCGC
>JALRGX010000112.1 GCA_023259635.1 Methylotenera sp.
GGTGTAGCATATATCTTGCAAGATAATTCTGTGTTTCCAGATATGACGGTTGAAGAAAATCTACTTATGGGCGGATTTATTAAAGACAAAGCCGAAGAATCGAGAGATGCAGCTAATGAGGTTTTAAAAAAATATACAAGATTAGGTGAGAGAAGAAATCAGAAAGCAAAAGTATTATCAGGCGGAGAAAGAAGATTATTAGAAATCTCTAGAGCTTTGATTATGAATCCAGATATTCTATTAGTCGATGAACCTTCAATTGGATTAGAGCCAAAATATATTGATATGGTTTTTGAAATTTTAGGTGATCTACAAAAGAACGAGAAGAAAACAATTCTTTTAGTGGAGCAAAACGCTAAAAAAGGATTAGAGTTTGCAGACATTGGTTATGTATTGGTATCTGGTGAAACTGCCATTGTGGGTAAAGGCGATGAGCTTTTGCAAAACGAAGAAGTAGGCCGACTGTTCCTTGGCGGCTAATGGTTAATTCAAAATATTTTTTATTAGGGCTAAAATCTTTAGCTGGCGGAAGAAGTCCAGCTGTTGCATTAGCAACAAGCTTTATTGCACTTGGTGCCATCTTCAAACACTCGGGATTTAATTTAGAGCAATCAGTTGCTTCAAGTTTATTTACATATGCGCTTGCTCGCTCTCGGCAATGGTCTGCTCAATGCGCTGCATGACTGCTTGGGGAAAGCGTTTTTTTAAGCTAAGCGGCGAAATAAAAAGATGCCGGCATGCACGTTTGAAAAGATTAGCTATCATCACCAGCTCCCCGATGCCCCACCGCCGCCAAAGCCGCCGCCGCTAAAACCGCCGCCCCCACTAAAGCCGCCTCCACCACTGAAACCACCACCGCCATAGCCTCTACCGTGACCACCGCCAAAATCAGCCCCAGCTCCCAATGTCATTAGAAAAGCAAAAAAACCAAAGAGTATTGCCAGAAATGCAATACCGCCTATCAACCAAACCAGCATCCCGATTGCTGCACCGTTGAGCACGCCACCCAGGAATCTACCAAAAACAGCTCGCAAAATACCACCTAGTATCAACCCGACAAAGAAGATCACAAAAAACATATCCCCTAACCCACCGTCATTCGATTTGGAACGCTTGGGTGCTGGCAGCTGCTCACCGGATATCAACTTCATGATCTGCTCGACCGCATGGTTGATGCCGCCGTAAAAATCACCTTGCCTGAAACTGGGCGTCATAATTTCTGTAATGATGCGCTTGGCTATCAGGTCAGGGATTGCGCCTTCCAGCCCATAGCCAACTTCAATGCGCATTTTATGGTCATTCTTCGCTACCAATACCAGTACGCCATCATCTTGCTTTTCGCGTCCCAGTTTCCAGGAATCTACCACACGGATACTGTACTGCTCAATCGCCTCCGGCAATGTAGTAGGTACAATCAGAACTGCAATCTGGCTGCCTTTCTGCTGCTCAAACCCGGCTATTTTTGCTTCAAGCTGACTTTGCTGCTCAGGTGTTAAGGTCTGGGTGAGATCGGTAACGCGGTGCTGCAATGCCGGCACGGGCACCAGCTCTGCCCGCAGGCTGCCGGATGCGAACAGCAACATCATGCAGCATGTGAGCAGGAAAGCTTTTAGTGCAGAAAACATTGGTAAGAGCTACCCTAAAGGCTGCCGTTATTTTTTGTCTTCAAAACTGACGGTCGGTGCTACTGAAATCGCCTTTTCATTCTCTACCGTAAATGAAGGTTTGGTTTTATAGCCAAACATCATCGCGGTAAGATTTTGCGGGAAAGAGCGTACTGCAATATTGTAGTTTTTAATGGTTTCGATATAGCGGTTACGCGCAACGGTGATGCGATTTTCCGTACCTTCAAGCTGTGCCTGCAGGTCCCTAAAACCCTGGTCTGCTTTTAGATTCGGATAATTCTCTGAAACCACCAGCAAGCGTGATAGTGCTGAAGTCAGCTGACCTTGTGCTGCCTGGAATTTGGCAAATGCCTCCGGATCGTTAACCAGCTCCGGTGATGCCTGAATGCTACCCACTCTGGCACGTGCATCGGCAACTTCAGTCAGCACTTTTTCTTCATGTGATGCGTAACCCTTAACCACATTTACAAGATTTGGCACCAGGTCAGCACGGCGCTGATACTGGTTTAACACTTCAGACCAGCTTGCTTTGGCTTCTTCATCCAGTGATTGGAATGTGTTGTAGCCACAGCCGCTTAAACTTAACACAAATAATAAAGCTGCAATTTTTAGCATCAGGTTTTTCATCGTCGTTCCTTTAAAAAAATCAATCACGATATTGTCTATATGGCGGCAACAAGCTGAATTACAAGCGCGGCACCAGTTTCATCGCCAGACATAAATCACGCCAGGCTTGCGCTTTATCTAAAGTGTTTTCAAGCAGGTATGCAGGGTGGCAGGTCACAATCACAGGTATATTTCCATAAAGTGGCTGATTTTCATGTTGGTTACTGCGCCACTCTTCCACTGTAGAGGATTTGTTAAACAGTGCGTTAGCCGGTTCCGCCCCCATGCTGATAATTAACTTTGGCGCATGCTCTGCAAAAATATTATCAGCCATATCGGTTACATCTATATGGCAACTGGTATGCATGGCGCGAATCATATTTTTCAATAAAGTTTCAATTGCCTGCATATCGTCTTCAGCTGCATATGGCGTAATCAAGAACGCAAATGCATTGTCTTCACTCAGCAATAAACGCAGTGGTAATGCCTGCACCCCTTGTGAAACAGGCTCCGGCACAGAGGACAGTACAGGCTCCGCTTCAAGGCTATCAACTACCGCAGGTATTGTCGGCTCAGTCGGCATTTCCTCAGGCGCTGGCGATGCTGTTTTTAATGACATTGGTAACGGCTGTCTCATTTGCCAGGCAGGCAGCAGCTCCAGCTCACGCAGCATATCTTCGCGTGTCATCAGACTCATAATGCCAACCCCATCAGTACGGCATCCTCGCGACCGTTTTGTGCAGGATAATAGCCGCGACGTACCGCCATTTCGTTAAACCCGATATTTTCATAAAGTGCAATCGCCGAGATATTGCTTGGTCGTACTTCCAGAAACATATTCGCCGCATTATGCCGTTTGGCTACAATTATCATATGTTCCAGCAACAGCCTGCCCAGGCCCTGTTTCTGGTAGGCTTTAGCGATGCTTAAATTCAGCAGATGCGCCTCATCTAGCACCAGCATCATTAATGAATAACCAATAATTGCTGCACCATCCAGCAACACCCATGCAGAATAACCGGAAGCCAGGGAGTCACTGAAATTCCCGCGTGACCAGGGATGGGAATAGATATGAGGCTCAATCTCCATGATGGCACTCAAATCAGCCTCCGTCATGGGTCGGAACTGGTACTTGGGATTTCGCTCAATCATAAACGCAAACCCTGCTCGCGCTCTGCTGTTTTAAGCGCTACGCGGTTACGGATATAGATAGGCATTGCCTCAGCAGCTGGCCGTGCCTGGCCACTGGCAAATTCAGGCTGGGCCAAATGTAGTATGGCACTGGCAGTTGGCAGCAATTCAGGAAGAGTTTTTTGTAACTGGTTAGAATAAGACTGAGTTAACTCTCCATAAGCTTGCCAGCCACTGCCGGCGCCGACCCAGCCTTCACCCTCAATCGGCGGCACGGCATCAGGCTTATATAATCCCGGCTCGATGACTGTTTGCCAGGTACCAGTTTGATCAGTACCGGAATTTTTAATATAAGCCGCATAGTAAACTTCGCCCATACGCGCATCCAAGCAGGCAATCACTTTATCTGCGCCACTCGCTTCGGCCAGAGCCTGCAAGGTACAGATACCGGCTACCGGCAGGTTGGCACCAAAACCCAGGCCCTGCGCCACGCCGGCAGCAATACGCACTCCGGTGAAAGAACCGGGCCCGGCACCGAAAGCGATTCCATGCAGGTCTTGCAGCCGCACGTCCGCCTCACTCAGTAAGGACTGAATTTGTGGCAGTATCTGCTGTGAATGGCTTTGCCCTGCCAGCACATCAAACGTACTGATGCGATCGCCCTGCATCAGGGCTAAGGACAAATATTCGGTAGAGGTGTCAAAGGCTAATAGTTTCACAGAACGAATGTAATAAGGAATTTAATCAGCCGCTATTTTGCCACGTAATTGCTTGATATGCCCACGTTGGGTCTTACTTTCTAATCTGCGCTGGGTAGAACTCCGGGTAGGCCGTGTGGCATAGCGCATTGGTTTCACCTGATTTGCCGCATTCACAATCTCATGCAGACGCTGTACCGCATCCCTTTTATTCGCCTCCTGTGTGCGGTACTGCTGGGCTTTCAGCACCAGCACGCCATCGGCATTGATACGATGATCTTTCAGGTGCAGCAATCTCGTCTTCAGCCAGTCACTTAGCGAAGAAGCGTGAATATCAAAACGCAGGTGTATCGCACTGGAAACCTTATTCACATTTTGCCCACCCGCACCCTGCGCACGAATGGCCGTGAGCGTATACTGAGTTTCCGGGATATGAGTAAAAGACATCGCTTTCCAGGTTTTCTGCCTTAATTTTTGCAAAACTATAGCGCTATATGGTCCGCGCAGATAGTAGAAATTAAAAAAGCCGACGGTTTTAATCGTCAGCTTTTTAAGACAACAGAATTTAAGGCGTTTAAATTTGTGGCTTCTGACCGGTTGCGTTGCTAACTTTTACATTTTTAGCAGGTGTTGCAGCTTTTGCACCGGTATTATCTTTGCTTTTTACTTTTGTTACGGTATTCATCGGGTTTTGAGACTGCATATGCGGTGAAACGCCACCCTGAGGCTGACCGGAACAACCGCCGCCCATCACTGTGTTATTACAGTCACCAGCAACACTGGTTAATGAAAATGCAAATATTGCAGAACCTATTATCACAGATAAAGAATAACGCATGTGAGACCCCTAATTAATCTTATTATTTTGAAAGGCGCGCATTCTAATGCAGAAGGTTGTAACAAAAAAATCCTTGTTACAATTTCTTAATAACTTTTACATTTAGCTTACAGGTAAAGAGGGAAATACTGAAATCAGGAAAAAAACGCTTCTACATCTGCCAACACCCGCGTACGTTTGAAAGGCGGCAAACTCTGCCAGATTTTTCTACCATAAGATTTACTGATTAAGCGCGGGTCGCAGATCATGAGTACACCCCTATCATTCTCATCACGGATCAGGCGGCCAGCGCCCTGCTTCAGGGTAATGACCGAATAAGGCAGCTGGTATTCCATAAACGCGTTTTTGCCTTCGGCATTCAGTTTGTCTACTCGCGCAGACAGCACAGGATCATCCGGCGGTGCGAATGGCAGCTTATCAATAATCACCACGCTTAAGGCCTCACCACGCACATCGACACCTTCCCAGAAACTTTGCGAGCCCACCAGCACAGCATTGCCCAGTTTACGAAAACGCTCCAGCAATTCCGTGCGGGAACTGTCGCCTTGCAGCAACAACGGGCTTTCAATGCCGTTTTCAGCAAAGGCCTCTTTTAACAACGCATGAATTTCACGCATCGCGCGCAAGCTGGTAGAGAGTACAAACGCCCTGCCGCCACTGGCACGTAATACCGGCAATGCAGCCGCAGCCACACATGCAGAATAAGACGGACTATTGGGATCAGGCATATCGGGCGGTACATAAAACAATGCCTGCTCCTGATAATTAAACGGGCTTTGCCATGCCGCAGTAGTGGCCGCCTGCAAACCCATTTGCGCCAGGTAATGGCTGAAATCGTTTTTTACCGCGAGCGTTGCCGAAGTAAATATCCAGGCACGCGGCTGTGCATCCAGTTGTTTGCCAAACCCTTCTGCCACGCTAAGCGGCGTAGCATGCAATTGCACGGACTGCGTAAACACCTCAATCCAGCGCACAAGATTGTGATTCTCGGCAGATTGCCAGCGGCTTAATAAATCATGCAAAGCCATGCTGCGCTGCCAGCATTTTTCCAGCAGCGGGTCACGTGCCGCCTGGGATTCCAGTATGTCCGCCAATGCCTGCAACTGGCTTAGCATATGATCAAATGCCGGCTGAAAACCTTTTAATGCCAGCGCTTTTTGCACCGGCATGCGTGACCCCTCATAAGCAAACACAAGCCGGAAATCCTTACAGGATTTTTCCAGCAGCGGTATTGTTTCACCCAGTTCAATACAGTCTTTCGCCAGTGTTAAATGCGCAGCGTTGCAATCGCGCGCCAGCTCGCCCAGCTGGCTGGTTGATACATCTTCACCAAAGAAAAGGCCAGCCACATCGGGCAATTGATGTGCCTCATCAAAGATCACCGTATTGGCACTGGGTAACAGCTCAGCCACCCCTTCATCGCGCAGCATGACATCGGCAAAAAACAGGTGATGGTTCACCACCACGATATCGGCAGCCAGCGCTTGTTTACGTGCCTCCATGACAAAACACTCTTTATAGTAATTACAGTCGCCGCCCAGGCAATTATCTCGCGTCGAAGTCACACTTGGCCAGATGGTGGCATTTTCCGGCACGGTATTCAGCTCACTTTTATCGCCGGTTTTAGTATTTTCTGCAAAGTTCTTGATGATATGCAGGTACTTGGCATCATCACGTGAGGCAAAGCGCCCTTCATTCGCAGCACGCTCCAGATGGTAATGGCATACATAATTAGCGCGCCCTTTGAGCATGGCTACGGTGACCGGCACTTTAAGCGCATCGCGCACATTGGGTAAGTCACGGTTAAAAAGCTGATCCTGCAGGTTTTTAGTCCCGGTAGAAATAATAACCTTGCCGCCCCCCAGTAACGCCGGCACCAGATAAGCAAAAGTCTTGCCGGTTCCGGTGCCTGCTTCGGCCACCAGTTGCGTGTTATGCTCGATTGCATCCGCTATCGCCTCAGCCATTTCCAACTGCTGGGTACGCGCATGGTAGCCTTCGATATGCGAGGCCAAAATCCCATCTTCTTCAAAAACCTGGCGGATACTGTACTGATTCATAGGGTGGCAATTATCCCACGACTTGGCAAAGAGAATTCCAAAAAACTGGAGATAAATCAGAATTTAACAGCACATCAGCCTGTAGGGAATAATCAATAAAAACTAATTGGTACTTCAAACTAACTTTAATATAATGCCTGCGTGATCAAATTTTTTCATATACCCTATCTTGTTAGCATTTTTCTCGCACTAGCCAGTACTGCCTGTGCAGCAAATCCCGCTACGCCAACCAGCAGCAGCCTGCAATCTGAACGCAAACTACAAATCGCCCAACCCGGTACGCAGGATATTGATGAAGCAAGCTGGCCGGAGCGCGCCCGCGAGGTTCTGGCTAATGCTTTAAGCCTGACTGGCATCCGCTATAAATACGGTGGCAACTCCCCGGAATCCGGATTTGATTGCAGCGGCTTTGTGCGCTACGTGTATCAGCAGTCCGCAAACCTGACGCTGCCACATGGCGCGCGCGCAATTAGCCAACTAGGAAAAACTATCCCAAAAAACGAATTACAGCCCGGTGATCTGGTATTTTTTAACACCTTAAAATCCACGTTCTCGCATGTAGGAATCTACCTGGGCAACAACCGTTTTATCCACGCTCCAAGCAGCGGCGGCGGAGTACGAGTTGAGGATATGCAGGATATTTACTGGCAAAAGCGCTTCAATGGTGCCCAGCGCATTAATGCATCTGCAAATAACAATTAAAAGCATAAGGCAGCCTGATGCTTAGCATCAAACAATATTTCAAACAGGCATCCCACTGCCTCAAGGCTATACTTTAGTTACCTGATTTTAAAATCTTTATATATTAAATTTTGCCAGGTCACCGGGTTTACGTAACATTTTATCCACTTCGCCGAGATGGAGCTCTTCCTGATAGATCATCTCCCTGGCATATTCTTCCAGCATCACAGAGTCGCCTTCTACCAGCTTCAATAATGCTTTATAAGCATTCAGCGCAAAAGTTTCATGTGCTAACGATTCACGCAGGATATCCCCTATGTCGTGGTTATGCGTCTCAAGTAATGGACCGATTGCAAGCGAAGGATGTCCGCCTAGATGCGTAATAATCTCGCCTGCCTTATTGGCGTGATCCAATGATTCTGTTGCCTGGCCGCGTAACCATGAAACAATCGGTATGCGGTTATAGCCGAAAACCATCAGGGAGTAATGGGTGTACCTGACAACCCCGGCCAATTCCAATTCCAAAATCGTATTCAGTGCATCTACTACTGGATTGTGATTTTTTGACATGGCTTTTCTCCTTTATTGCAAATATAAAAGGCAATATATCTATATACGCAGCTATATTATCAATTAAAGCTCTGATTAGAATACTAAAATCATGATTTGTCACTTATTAGTCTCATCACCTTTATCCCTATCGGAATGACCCAAGTCTCTTTCCGGGTCGATACGATCTCGCACCAATTGCTTAATTTCTTTGGCTTCAGGGAAACGCCCTTCTGTTTTACGCGAATAAATCAACTCCCCATTTAAGGTGATTTCAAAAATGCCGCCTGTTCCCGGCTTAAGGCCAACACTGTATAAATCCTGCTCAAATGTTGTTAACAACTCCTGCGCAAGCCAAGCGGCACGCAACAACCAGCGGCACTGTGTACAATAGGTAATTTCGACGATATTTTTACTCAATTTGTATGTCCTGACAGATATAGTTTAATATGCATGATTGATAATATATTCAATCTAGCCTGAAACTAAATCATATATTTGAAACTCTTAGAATTTGAAGTTCGATCACCAACTTACTGAATAAATATAGCTTCTCGAGAATAATACATGCAAGTACAAAATAAACATCACCGTTTTACTAAAATAGGACTTGTTGGCTCAGGCATCATGCTTGGCCTTATGTTGAGCCTGACCTATTCTGCCGTGGCTGAAAAAATGGTCAAGCCTCAACTGCCGCTGGATGACTTGCGTGCATTTGCCGAGGTATTCGGAAAAATCAAAAGCGACTATGTTGAACCGGTAGAAGACAAAAAACTTATTTCGGAAGCCATCAGCGGCATGCTGACAGGCCTGGATCCACACTCAACCTATCTTGACCCGGACGCATTCAAGGATATGCAAACCGCAACCCAGGGGGAATTCGGCGGGCTGGGCATTGAAGTTGGCATGGAAGATGGCTTGGTGAAAGTTGTTTCCCCGATCGAAGACTCTCCAGCTTATGCAGCCGGCTTAAAAAGCGGTGACCTTATCGTAAAACTGGATGAAACTCCGGTAAAAGGCATGACCCTGAACGATGCAGTAAAACGCATGCGCGGAAAGCCTGGCACACAGATTGTATTAACAGTCGTGCGTAAAAATGAAACCAAACCGTTACTGTTCACACTGACACGTGACATCATCAAAAGCAAAAGCGTGAAATATAAAATGCCTGAGCCTGGCTACGCTTACGTAAGAATTACCCAGTTCCAGGAGCGCACCGGTGAGGACTTGGCCAAGGCTATTAAAACGATGCATGACGAGAACAAAGGTCCGTTCAAAGGTTTTGTTCTGGACTTGCGTAACGACCCCGGCGGTTTGCTTAATGGTGCGGTTGGCGTAGCCGCTGCATTCTTGCCGAAAGGTGAATTAGTGGTTTATACCGAAGGCCGTACCCCTGATTCAAAAATGCAGTTGACCGCAAGCCCTGAAAATTATGTCCGCGGCGGTATTGCTAATGATTACCTGCGCGATTTACCGGAAGATATCAAAACCGTACCAATGGCTGTGCTCATCAACAGCGGCTCAGCCTCTGCTTCTGAAATCGTAGCCGGCGCCTTGCAGGATCACAAGCGTGCAGCATTACTGGGCACACAGAGTTTCGGTAAAGGCTCAGTGCAGACTATTATGCCTATGAATAACGGCGCGGCCATCAAGCTGACCACGGCGCGTTATTTCACGCCCAAAGGCCGTTCAATCCAAGCCAAAGGCATTGTGCCTGACTATATTGTTGAAGATGGTACAGACCAGTCTGGCAACATTCATGAAGCCGACCTGACACATCATTTATCAAATCCAAAAGATGACAAAACTGGTGAGCCAGTAAAAGCAGAAGTCACAAGTAATACTGCCAAAGAAAAAATCAACGAGAAGAAATATGCCGAGCCACAAGCTCCGATTGAGCCAGCCAGTAAAGATGATATTCAATTTGCACAGGCAATGAACCTGCTCAAAGGCCTGCCCGTAAAAACTGAGCCCGCAGCAAAATCTGAAACAGCTAAAACAAATTAACATTCACCTAGCCTGATTAAGCCGCCTCCGAATTGGGGGCGGCTTTTTTACATCGTAAAATATCACCGCCAAACCCATTACAGCCAATTAAAAACGTTTATAATTCAATCATAACTTTAATGATGCTGCCATGTTTGCAACATCAAATACAGGCTACTGTCAGCAGCACACCTCCAATACAATTTATTGCCAGACAAATGGGATGTGCCGACAAAATTTAGGCGTAGAATACCAGCTATGAGACACACAACTTTAGACAGATTCATTAGCGAGTTCGATACCGGCCTGCGTACACTTCTTGCCAAGGCACATAGCCAGCGCGCACATCCGGATGAAAATGTAGCTGAAGCCAAATTAACAGATGCTGAAAAAAAACATGCCTGTGCGCTGATGCGTATCAACCATACAGGTGAAGTCTGTGCACAAGCTTTATATAGTGGCCAGGCACTTACCGCCCGCGATGCTGCAACCAGCAAAACCATGCAGCAGGCAGCGCGCGAAGAAACAGAACACCTGGCATGGTGTGAAACACGTATCACTGAACTTGGCGGACGTACCAGCGCGCTAAACCCATTGTTCTATGCCGGCTCTTTTGCTATCGGCGCCATTGCAGGGGCGCTAGGTGACAAATGGAGCCTTGGCTTTCTGGAAGAAACTGAAAAACAGGTCGGCGCACACTTATACAGCCACCTTACCTTGCTGCCGGAATCTGACGAGAAATCTCGTAAAATTGTTGAACAGATGCGCGTAGACGAGGCTAAACATGCCAATGACGCCAAACAACTAGGTGCAGCACAACTGCCAGCACCGGTTAAATTCTGTATGAAGCAAATGTCTAAAGTCATGACCGCTTCTACATACCACTTTTAATAAATTATTCATGCGCATAAGCTATTGCGCACACAATCAATAAAGGTAATTACCCAAATGCAGAAATTCAGCGACGTTCTATTAACACTTGACGATGCTTCCCATGTAGCGCGTATTGAGCTTTACAATAAAGATGGCAGCTCCGCTGGCGTCATTGAAAACAAACCCGGTAGCCAGGGCTCGTTAAAGGTCTATAACCATTTGGCGCGCATGTATGGTGAAATATCCATGGATGCCGCCGTAGAAGGGCTTAGCCTCTATTGCGAACATACTGAAGATGCCGAGAATTGCCCCGGAAAACACCCGAATGTAGATCGTTTATTGAATATTCTGGAAGACGAACAACCTCTATCCGTGAAAGTGATTGAAACTAAAAATTGATTTTAAAGTAACACTAAAGAAAATCATCTCAAGCCAGCAATCAAATTTAAATCTGTCACCGGTTTGAGATGAAATACAATATGTTTTAAGCTTCAAAGGTCAGTGGTTTTATTTCAAAGTCATGCGTAATTTCTACGCTTTTGCTCAACATAATAGAGGCCGAGCAGTATTTCTCTGCAGACAATTTGACCGCCCGCTCAACCTGGGCCGGGTTCAGGTTATCTCCCGTTACCACAAAATGTACATGAATCCTGGTAAATACCTTTGGTATTTCATCAGCACGTACTGCGTCAATCTCGGCAACACAATCAACAATAGGCTGGCGCGCCTTTTTCAAGATGGCGACCACATCAAATGATGTACAGCCACCCATTCCAATTAACAGCATTTCCATCGGGCGCATGCCGATATTACGGCCGCCATTCTCAGGCGCACCATCCATTACTACTGCATGACCAGTTTCAGACTCGCCGACAAAGCTGACGCCGTCTATCCATTTCACTCTTACGTGCATAAATCTCTCCTAAAAATGTAATGCTTTACCCGTTAAGGGCATCACCATCAAACTAAGTAGCTGAAACCGCAGGGGTCTTCTCCGCAGAATATACCTGCTAAAGCTGGTTATTGATGCGCGAAAGCTACAAGTTTGATGCGATATATCAGACAAGGCGCGAGCTGAAAATAAGGCCGCAGCATACGTGTGTATGTAAGGCATTATTTACTGTAAGCAACGCCGTATGATGACAAGAATTACATTTTTATTTAACGGCTAACAACTCAACATCAAAAATCAGGTTAGCATTTGGTGGAATCACGCCACCCGCACCACGTGCGCCGTAACCCATTTCTGATGGAATGATTAATGTGCGTTTACCGCCAATTTTCATACCGGCAAAACCTTCATCCCAACCCTGAATCACCTGACCGCCTCCCAAGAAGAAATTGAATGGTTGACCGCGGTCCAGGCTGCTGTCGAATTTTTTGCCTTTGCCATCTTTGGCAGATGGATCATACAGCCAGCCTGTGTAATGTACAGTCACGTTAAAGCCTGGCTCGGCCTCACGGCCGGTGCCTACCTGCGTGTCAATCTTCTGTAATTCTGTAATGTTTTCAGACATTTTTACTGCTTCCTTCGCTGTTGGTGTTTCTGCATTCGCGCTATTTGACTCGGCCTGGCATGCGCTCAAGCCTAATAAGCAGATACCTGCTAATAATGTATTGAATAATTTCATGTTTAACCCTAAATGTAGCATTTAAAAGTAATCCGTAATGATACTGTAAAACCATCTACTAATAACACGTTATATACTTTGAAAACTTACTTTTCAGGATGCAGTACAAAGCGCTCGGAACGCAGTAATGCGCCTGAAAAGTAAGTTTTCCTATGGCTGCTGATGCACCCACTCTATCAACGCATCCTGCGCGGCTTTGCTGGCCCAGGCTTTGGAGTGGTTAACCATCATCACCAGCACATGGCGATGGTTATTGGCATCCAGCACATAACCGGCAATTGCACTAACACCGTTCAGTGAGCCGGTCTTGAGATGCGCCCGCCCATTGGACTGGCTATCTTTGAGGCGCTGCTGAATGGTGCCATCAAGGGAAAGTATTGGCAGCGAAGCCATCATTTCCGGCATTACCGGACTGCTATAAGTACGCATCAGCAATTGCCCCAGGTGCTGGGCGCTGATACGTTCAATACGGGACAGTCCTGAACCGTTTTCAATCACCAGCTCATCGAATTTCAGGCCATTTGCCAACAACCATGCCTGAATCGCTGCTGCACCATTAGTCTCAGTAGCAGGAGGCCCCTTTTTTTCAGCCGCAATAGTTAGGAGCAATTGCCGCGCCATCACATTATTACTCCATTTGTTGATGTCACGCACAATGCTGCCCAACGGCTCTGAAGATTGTTCCAGCAGTTTAATTGCAGTGGCAGGTGTTTCCTGTAATTTTAAAGCGCCATCAAACTCACCACCTAATTCACGCCACAATTTTCTGAATGTATAAAACGCATATTTTTCGTCTTCAAATAAACTCAGTTCCAGAAAACGCTCGCCGCATCCTGTGGCATAACTGCCGCTGAATGTTACAACCGACTTATTATCATCAGGCTGCACATCGTAACTCATATTGCTGCGCCAACTTCCACAGGCACCAGCCACCCGCTTCAGCTTATTTACAATCACCACTTCAGGCAATTCAAATTCCTGTGTGACATTCACAGCATCATCAGTCGTTGTAAATTTGAAGCTCGTATTACGGCCATTCACCAGGAATGCACTCGGCAATGCATTGTAGGCGCGCCATTTTTCATTATCGAAATTGACATTATCAGTACTGGCAGCAAAGTAGCTTTTATCAATAATCAAGTCGCCACTGATTTTTTTTACGCCTGCCTGCCGCAAACCGATAAGCAGGCGCCAGAATTCCTGTGCCTTGAAACTTGGATCCCCATACCCTTTAATCACCAGGTTACCTTGCAACAGCCAATTGGCCAGATTGCCGTCACGATAAATTTCGGTTTTCCAGCGGTAGGCAGGAGTGAGTATGCCCAGTGCCGCATTGGTCGTCACCACTTTCATGACGGATGCCGGATTCATCGCCTGCTCTGCATTCTGGCTCAGGATCGGCGCATTACTTTCAACCGCCTGTACATATACCGCAACATCCTGCTGCGGTATGCCTGCTTTCTGCAATGCCTCGGTAACAGTGGCCGGCAGCTCTGCCTGCGCGCAAAAGCTGGTAAATGAAATAATTATGAAGAAAAATAAACGAGGCATCATAACGAAGCTTTTACTGCCCCATGAGTGGTGCTGATCATAAAATCAATCTCGGTGTCAGTAATCGTATAAGGCGGCATAAAATATACCGTATTCCCAATTGGCCGCAACAGCAGCCCATGCTCAATACCAGCCTGATAGCACTGCTTGGAAAACTGCGTATTTCCAGTAACCACATCAAAAGCGAATATCATGCCCTGATGCCGCAGATGTTGCAACGGAACGTCAGTAAGCACTTGCATTTTATCCATAATCCGGGCTGACTTCTCCCTATTATTGTATACAACATCATCCGTTTCAAATATCTCCAAAGTTGCCAAAGCAGCACTGCACGCGAGCGGATTTCCGGTGTAGCTATGGCTATGCAAAAAGCCTCTCACTGTAGAGTCGTGATAAAAAGCCTGGTAAATATCATTGGTCGTCAGCACTGTTGATAATGGCAAATATCCCCCGGTAATACCTTTGGACAGACAAATAAAGTCGGGCCGAATATCAGCCTGCTCACATGCAAACATGGTACCGGTACGGCCAAAGCCTACCGCAATTTCATCAGCAATCAGATGTACGTCATATTTACTACAGATCTCGCGCGCCTTGGTCAGATACACAGGATGGTACATGCCCATGCCTGCTGCACACTGCACCAAAGGTTCAATAATGAACGCTGCCAGTTCAACATGATGCTGCGCCAAATACTCCTCCAGCTGCGCGGCACAGCGTAATGCAAAATCCTGGGCGCTCTCCCCCGCTTCAGCCATCCTGTAATCGGGGCTTGGCACCTGTGCCGACTGTATCAACAAAGGCGCATAAGTATCTTTAAAAATAGCCACATCCGTGACACCGAGCGAGCCCATAGTCTCACCGTGATAACTGTTTTGCAGGCTGATAAATCTGGTTTTTCCGGTTTTACCGATATTACGCCAGTAATGGAAACTCATCTTGAGCGCGATCTCGGTCGCGCTCGCACCATCGGAGCCATAAAAGGCATGCCCCAAACCGGTGAGCGCTGAGAGTTTCTCGGATAAGGCAACGACTGGCTCATGCGTAAAGCCCGCAAGCATCACATGTTCTAATGTATCGAGCTGCTGCTTGATCGCATCCTTGATCCGAAGATTATTGTGCCCAAACAGGTTCACCCACCACGAACTCACCGCATCAAGGTATTGTTTTCCATCTGCATCATAAAGCCAGACACCGTCACCCCGCTGAATCGGGATAAGCGGATAAGTCTCGTGCTGCTTCATTTGTGTACAAGGATGCCATACGGATTGCAGGCTACGATCAAGAAGAGTTTTATTGTTCGACATGTTAGTTAAATTCATTTTCCCGCTGATGCTTAATCGCCAGAATTACGACAACTTCAGTCAGTTTATCGAATTCATAAATGGCAATATAGCCGGTTCGGCCTCTCGAAATAATTAGCTCTCGTTTGCCTGCTGTATTGGTAATTCGACCAATATCAGGGTGTCGTTTAAGTACTTGAATTGCATCATCAATAATGTCAAATGTTTCCAATGCAACCGAAATATTATTATTTATCAAAAATGATACCAAACGATTAATGTCAGCCAGTGCTGCTTGCGAGTATTCCAGCCTTATCATTTAGCTACGCTTAACAGGCTTTGGTTCTGGTAATGCAATGCCTTGAATCTTGGCCCGCAAAAAAGCATGTACTTCATCAACATCATAGCCAATACCTGTTTCGTCATAATGTTTTTTTGCTTCAATTGCACGCGCCATAAAAGCCCTGTCTTCTTCAATGCGTTCGGTCTCTGTCGCAATTGCTTCTACCATAAATGCGTGTGGCGTCTTACCCGCAAGTTCTGCAAGCTTAACCACTCGCTCCTTAAGCGCATCCGGTAATTTCAAGCTGGTAGTTGCCATGTCGCTCTCCTTAACTCAATAAAGTGTTACCAAGGTAACACCTTGTGCAGTGAGAGTCAATTCATTTTGTGGTATAGTGCGCATCCTGTTGATTTATCAAAGTTATTATGCAAAAAAATCGCCATCATTTAGAACTGCTTGCACCCGCAAAAAACGCTGACTTTGGTATCGAAGCCATCAATCACGGTGCCGATGCGGTCTATATCGGCGGCCCTGCATTCGGTGCACGCGCAAAGGCGCCTAATACGGTAGCTGACATTGCCCGCCTGGTGAAACATGCGCACCGTTACCATGCGGAGGTATTTGTTGCACTCAACACCATTTTTCACGATAACGAACTTGAAGGCGCTCGCGAACTGGTACAGCAGCTCTACGAGATCGGTACCGATGCTCTGATTATCCAGGATATGGGCCTGCTGGAATTGGACCTGCCACCTATCCAGCTGCACGCCAGTACGCAAACCGATATCCGCACCGTGGAAAAAGCCGTATTTCTGGATCAGGTCGGATTCTCGCAGCTGGTATTGGCTCGCGAGCTGGATTTAAACACCGTTAAAAAAATTGCCGATGCCACCACGGCCAATCTCGAATATTTCATCCATGGTGCATTGTGTGTGGCCTTTAGTGGCCAATGTTACATCAGCCATGCGCATACCGGCCGCAGCGCCAACCGTGGCGAATGCTCACAGGAATGCCGCTTGCCATTCACGCTGGAAGACCAGCAAGGCCGCATTATCGGCAAGGACAAACATTTCCTGTCCATGAAGGATAATGACCAGAGCGCAAACCTGCGCGCACTGATTCAAGCCGGGGTAAGCTCATTCAAGATTGAAGGCCGCTATAAAGACCTGCCTTATGTAAAAAATGCCACTGCGCACTACCGCCAGTTACTGGACGAGATTCTTGAAGATATGCCCCAAGAATATAGCAAGTATGCAAAATCCTCTTCCGGCACATGCAGCTATACCTTTACACCACAGCCGGAAAAAACCTTTAACCGCAGTGCTACGGATTATTTTGCCAATGGACGCCAGGCTGATATCGGCGCATTCGACACACCGAAATTCTCGGGTGAAGAACTGGGCAAGGTCACTAAAGTCGGCAAAGACTACTTTGAAGTTGATACAAACATTGAACTGCACAACGGCGATGGCGTGTGCTTTTTTGATGTACACAAGGAGCTGGTTGGCCTGCGCGTGAATACCGTAGAAGGCAAGCGCCTATATCCAAACGATATGCCGGAAGACATACGTCGTGGCATGACCGTATTCAGAAACCGTGACCATGCATTTATGCGCCTGCTGGAAAAAGAATCAGCCCAACGCAAAATCGCAGTAGATATCACCTTCTATGAAACATCCGATGGCTATGCACTGACAATCACTGATGATAACCAGTTCAGCGCCAGAGCCACGTGCGAAGCTGAAAAACAAGCCGCACAAAATACGGAGAAAGCCGAAAGCAGCCTGCGTGAGAACCTGAACAAACTTGGCGGCACTGACTTTAGCGCCAGGAGTATCTCTTTACATACCAGCCAGCCCTGGTTTATTCCTGCGTCTGTCGTAAATAACCTGCGCCGCGACGCCATCGAACAACTGACAGAGACGCGCACACTAGGCTATGAACGCCCAACCCGCCGCGCAGCTATAGAACCGCCAGCCATCTACCTGGAAGATACGCTGACTTACCTTGCCAACGTGTATAACCGGAAGGCTCGTGCCTTTTACCAGAAACATGGCGTAAAAATCATTGCAGCAGCGTATGAGGCCAACAAAGAACTGGACGAAGTGCCGCTGATGATCACCAAGCACTGCCTGCGCTTCAGCCACGGCCTGTGCCCGAAAGAAGCCAAAGGAGTGATAGGCGTACAAGGTACGGTAACCGCTGAGCCGATGACACTCATCAGCGGCAATGACCGTTATACCCTAAAATTTGACTGCAAACCCTGCGAGATGCACGTGATGGGCAAGATTCGCAAACCGGTATTGCAACTGGCGCAGCCACAGCCTGTGCATTTTCACGCTAAACGGCCATAAGCTCCGCCGCTTATGGCGCCGGGTTCATCATTGTCAGATGCAGATGCTCGACTTCCTGCACCAGCTCAGGTGAGAGGCGAGTCTGCCATGCATCAATGTTTTCCTTGAGTTGTGCCATGCTTGTAGCGCCGATAATCGTGCTTTTCACAAACCAGCGATGATAAACAAAACTCAGTGCCAGTTGTGTTGGGGTTAAGCCATGTGCCCTGGCGAGCTTGGCATAAGCAGCACTGGCAGCAGGCACACCTGGTTTCTTGTAACGCTGTGCATAGCCTAGGAACATCGTGACACGGCCTTTAGCTTCCGGGTTATCAATATACTTCCCGGTCAAATGTCCAAATGCCAATGGAGAATACGCGAGCAGGCTTACATTCTCTCGATATAAAACTTCTGACATACCGAATTCCATACCCCGATTCATGAGGTTATAGCAGTTCTGCACGGTAGCCACGCGTGGCAGGTTATATTCATTGGCAATTCGCAAAAATTCCATCAAGCCCCATGGATACTCATTAGACAGCCCCACAGCACGTACTTTGCCTTCCTGTATCAGCTCAGCCAAGGTTTCCAGCTGGTTGCGTATGCTCACCCATTCTATTTGCCTGCCATCTGCATCCAGCTCCTGCGCCGGATCAAACTGGTATTGCCCGAACATGGGCACATTGCGCTCCGGCCAGTGCAGCTGGTAAATATCGACGTAGTC
>JALRGX010000133.1 GCA_023259635.1 Methylotenera sp.
CGCACATTTACCAAGCCCTTAGGCTATGCTGGGGACTATGAAATGGTTAATCAGATGCTTGGAGATCCTAGACAAGGACCAAGCACTTATTTTCAGATTGTGAATACAGGTTTCCTGAAAACGGCCGCTGCCGCTGCTCATAGCAACCGTATTGATATTTTGGTGGATTTTTTGATACGTATTGCTGACTCAGCAAAGAAAGCTGGTCGGCCGTTTCGTATCTTGAATGTAGGTTGTGGCCCAGCAATTGAAATTCAGCGCTTCTTGCAGCGTTATCCTAACCCCGAGTTTTTATCTTTCGACTTAGTTGATTTCAGCGAAGAAACGCTAACTCGCACACGCGGCATACTGACGGGAATCTCAGAAAAAGTGGGTAAACCCATTATTATCAATTATATTCATGAGTCGGTGCATCAATTGCTTAAACGCAGTGTAGATAAGCATGCGCCAGAAACTAAGGAATACGATGCTGCCTATTGTGCCGGCTTATTTGATTATTTCTCTGATAAGGTGTGCTCAAGATTAACTGCTCATTTTGCTACACGCACCCGCAGCAAAGGTAGACTGCTAATTACTAATGTACATTCAAGCAACCCGGATAAGCTTGGTATGGAGCATCTGCTGGAATGGTACCTCATTTATCGAGACGAGCTGCAGATGATATCGATTCTCCCCGAATGCTCTACTGAACACCATATTTATGTTGATGCAACGGGCGTCAATGTATTTGCAGAAGCGAGTATTATTTGATCACCTTGGATCGCCCCGTGAAAAAAAACTTACACCTTATATACAAGGATGCATTACGAGATTTCAGACTTGAAATCGTTCATGGTGGGGCATACGTGGGCATCGCTCTTATTTTGCTAGGTATAAGCTTAGATTACAGTTTGTACCCTCAAAAGCTACTTCAATTTTTTATCGCTCGCATTTTATGCTCTGGATTAATTTTATGCGGAATATTGCTACTTAAAACGTCATGGGGCAAAGATAATGTTAATAAGATAAGCTTCGTTTGGCTATTACTTCCGCAGGTCATGATCTCTTGGATGATCTACGTAACAGATGGTGCAGCGTCGTTATATTTCATTGGATTAAATCTTGCGGTTTATGCGTCTATAGTGATGGCATTAGGCGTTTGGCAGAACATATTTTTCGGTGTGCTTTCTTATTTTCTCTATGCTATAGCCTGCATCTATAATCCAAATGAAATTGATCTGAAAGGTCTTTTTCTGGTCAACTCATTGTTTTTAGTAATGTTTACATCAATTAGCACTGTCTATACGTTCTATAACGAACGTGCTCGCTTCACATTATTTCGCCTTAAGTCGGAAATAGCAGAAAAAAACATATTACTTGAAGAAACCAATAAAAACCTGGCTGAAATCAAAGGCCAGATGCTGCAACAGGAAAAAATGGCTTCCATTGGTACCTTAGCTGCCGGATTGCTGCATGAGGTAAATAATCCGGTCAATTATTGCTTAATGGCGATCAGTGTCGCCATGGAAGAGCCGGCCGTTAAAGCAACACAATCTCTTAAAGAGTGTCTGGTTGATGCGCAGCATGGCATGCAACGCATACAGCATATTGTTTCTGACCTGAAGATTTTTGCGTATCGCCCTAGTGAGTCTGAGCGTAGTGAAGCCGACTTTATGTTGGAGCGCGCTGTTAACTCCTCCCTGCGTCTGGTGGGGCATGAGATTAAGGGCATTACCATCACACGCGACATTCCTCAAGACAGTCTGGTGCATGGAGATGAGGCTGCCATCGTCGGTGTATTAATTAATCTGTTCAGTAATGCTGCACTTGCTTTGCGTAAAGTTAACCGCGAACATCCGGCAATTCATATCTCTGCGGCTTGGCATGCTGACAGGTTACGTGTCTCGGTACAGGATAATGGTCCCGGTATAGCACCAGAAAATCTGTCTCGCGTATTTGAACCTTTTTTTACAACAAGGGCTGTTGGGCAGGGCTTGGGGCTTGGGCTCAGCATCAGTTACGGTGTAATAGCGCGGCATGGCGGTATATTAAGAGCCGAAAGTGAGTTGGGTGTGTGGACCAAAATGATTTTTGATTTGTCGAGAGCGACATAATGAAAGTATTGGCGAATAACTATGATTTTAATGCCATTCCCATCCTGTATGTGGATGATGAAGAAATGGCGCAGAAATATTTTCTCCGTTCTATTGGGAATGAGTTTGATGTGTTAACTGCATCCAGTGCGGATGATGCGATTGAGATGCTGCGTGACAAGTTTTTACAGATTGGCATTCTGGTGACAGATTACCGTATGCCAGGTCGTGACGGTGGTGATTTGTTATGCCAGGTTGAACGAGAGTTTCCGCATATCATCCGGATTTTGGTAACTGCTTATGCAGATAGGGAAGTTCTGCTGCACACGGTCAATTCAGGCGAAGTGTTCCGTATCCTTGAGAAACCTTTGAATGTAGAGGAAGTTAAAAATGTATTGCGAGAGGCTTATGGGCTGTCTTGGGAGCGCGTAACTAGGCAGCAGAGACTCGTTGCGATGAATGAGACACTTAATTTTCTTGCGCACGAGTTGAATACACCGCTGGCTGCTATTGCCAATTTTTCGCTAGGTATACAAAACCGAACTGGTGATAAGGATAGATTTAATCAGTCCATGCCGGATATTGGTAAGGCCGCATTGAGCATTAGTGATAATGCGCAATATTGTTTATCTCTGTTGTTATCATTTGTAAACTCTATTCATACCGTTAATCCTCGTATTAACGCTCACGGTGAGATGACAGCGCATCAGATGGTGTTATCCCTGCTGGACTCTTACCCTCTAACACCTGAGCAGCATGCTTTTATTCAGGTAGATATCCATGAAGATTTCAAGGTGACGGCTTTGCCAAACTGTGTTGCCCTGGTGTTATCCAGCATCTTGAGTAATGCCCTGCGTGCATTGAACGGGCATGCATTACCTAAGGTTGTCTTTAGCATTCTGGTTGATGATGGTCCTGAAATTTGCATTACTAACAACGGGCCTTGCATACCGCCCGACATATTGCCGCACTTGATGGAAACGCCGTTTACTACGCATGCAGACTCAGGTGGCAAGGGCTGGGGCATGGTCTTTTGCCGGCGTGTGATGCAATCTTTCGGTGGCAATATCCTCATTTCCTCTACTGCGGAATTCGGTACGGTTATCACCCTGAAATTTCCTGTTATTAAAACCAGGCTGAAATCATCAAGGCTGATTAGCGCCATGAATAACAACGGTATTGAAAATGTTAATGACATTCAAATATATAAAAATGGAGCAATAAAATGGAGCAAGTAATCAGTAATCAGGCTATCACTGCACCGCAGATATTATTTGTCGATGACGAAGCTACAGCAGTAAAATATTTCCAGAGAGCAATTAACTCTCTTGCCCCTGTAGTAACTGGAAGCTCCGTAGAAGATGGCAAAAGATTGCTTGATGAACACGCAGAAACGCTTTTGGTACTGGTATCAGATCAGCGTATGCCAGGTGGATATGGCAATGAGTTATTAGTTTATGCGCGCACAAAATACCCAAATATTGTTCGGATTCTCACCACTGCCTATTCGGAACTGGAGCAAACTGTTGAGGCGGTGAACCAGGGGCAGATTCATCGCTATATTCAAAAACCTTGGGAAATTTCCGCCATCAGGATGGAGCTGAAGCAAGCGCTTGATCTGGCGAACTTGCGTAAGGAGCATGCGAAGCTTCTGCGTGAAAAAGTGATGGTTTGGAAAAAGCTCATAGCTTCCAATCGCATTGGCACTTTACATACGCTCTGTGCCAGTCTTGCTGCATCTGAAAATGTAGCCACGGTACAGACTTATCTTTCAATTGCAAAGAGTGCTGGCATCGATTTTCCTGTCGAGCCTGACTGGCACGCGATGGACTATTCTGACATAGTCGGTGTAGAGGCCTGCCGAAGCGGTGAATTTGGCCAGGCAGTGCGCAAGCAGCTGGATGAAATAAGACAACGCTTCCAAAACAGTAGTGGCGCAGATGGAATCAGGATTTTAGAAGAACTGCTGGTGGGTAAGTTTCAAATATCTGGTAATGGCGGTATCGCATTGAGTAATGCATATAATTTTGCAGAGTTTATGGAAGCGCGAACCGATACCCCTATCTCCGCTGAGCATGTTTCATGGCTGGCATTTCTTATCTGGCTTAACGATGCTGGTTACTCATTGCATCCGATTAAGTTGGAAGCCAGTATTCAATTTACCTTAAAAGCATTGGGTATCCCCAAAGAACCTGTTGATCTGGCAGGCTGGATTCATCAGCTTAGCGATTAATAATATCATGTGTATCCAAGGCGATTTTGTGAAGAAGTATATGTATTTTCCTTCAATGTTATTGGGGACATTGCTGGTTATTTCAAATGTTGCATATGCAGCTGGCTTTGCACTGACAGAAATGAGTGGCAGTAGTATAGGTAATGCATTTGCGGGGGCTGGCACAGCCGCAGAGGATGCTAGCACCATTTTGACAAACCCGGCGGACCTTTCGAGAATCCAGGGGGCACAACTGTCAGTAGCAGGGTATGCCATCAAGTCATCAATTAATTTTAATAATAATGACTCCAGAACGCTTGTTGGCGCAGGTGTCGGTGATCCGTTATTGTCGGGTGGTTCAGGCGGGGATGCCGGTGATTTGGCACTGCTGCCAACGCTATATTATGCTGCTGATGTGAATGATCATGTAAAGATCGGGCTTGGCGTTTTCTCTCCTTTCGGTTTAAAAACCGAATATGACAGTCAATGGGTTGGACGCTATGACGCTATTAAGTCGGAACTGAAAACAATCAATATCAACCCTGCGCTGGCGTTTAAGGTCGATGACAGGCTTTCTCTCGGTTTTGGTATAAATGCTCAATACATCAGTGCCGAGCTAAGCAATGCCCTGGATTTTGGCTCTGTCTGCGCTATGGCTGCAATTGATACTTGCGCAGCACCTCAGGCACGTGATGGCGAGCTTAATTTAAAGGGTAATGACTGGGGATGGGGGTACAATCTTGGCCTAATGACCGAGCTTGTGCAGGGTACCCGAGTAGGATTGGCCTACCGGTCCAAGGTACATCATCACTTGAAGGGGGGTGCAAGATTCTCGAATGTGCCCACTGAATTATCCTGGTTGCCGGATTTAGCGAACGGACCAATTAAAGCTGACATTACTTTGCCGGAAACAGCCTTAATCAGTGTGCTGCATCAGCTTAATGACCAGTGGGATATTATGGGGGATGTCCTTTGGACGCGCTGGAGTCAATTTGAAGAGTTGCGGGTAGAACGTACGGATGGAGCGCTGATAGGTGCGACTGCAGAAAACTGGCATAACACTAAACGCTATTCCTTGGGTGCGACCTATAAATACGACGATGCCTGGAAACTGCGTTTTGGTGTGGCTTATGATGAGTCTCCTGTACCGGATGCATTCCGCAATCCACGTATTCCAGATGAAAATAGATGGGTCTTGGGACTTGGGGCTAATTATAAAATCAGCAAATCGGCGATGCTGGATATAGGTTATTTGCGTATCTTTATGAAAGATGCGCCACTTGATTTAAATACCCCGGTTACGCCTTTTGTGCCGACTGTTACACGTAATCTGGCTGGAAGTTATAATACGGATGTTGATGTGTTCAGCTTGCAGTATACCTATGCTTTCTGATATATCACTGCGTAGAAATAAAAAACGGCCAGAATAGCATGCGTATTCTGGCCGGAGCTGGAGAGGCAGGAATTATTAATCAGAATGGTTAAATCGTAGCATCTTCGAATACATCTTCTTCGCTACGTACGTTCAGCTGTAGATGATCAGGTGATAAATGTACCATGCCATCCTCGCTCATGCTTATCAGGCCAAGATTTACACACTCATCCCATAGCGAGCGTGCACGAATGTCAGAGGTTATCTCTTCGGCAAGCGAGCTGAATGAAATTGAATAATCAGGGTGTGGGTGTCTAGGAATCGATTTTGGTTTTCCATCATCACCAATTAATTCTGATGTTTCAATCCAGCGCTTGATCAGTTTGGTAATGAGGTCATGCTGATGCAGCATAACGCTATTCTCTCCGCGGTTCAGTAGTCGACGGACATCTTTACGGTGCACACCGGTGAGTAGTGAAATACGACTATCCGTTTGAGATTTGCCTTCAATAGCAAATTCACTTTCCGCTATAGAGACAAGCATAGTCTTGAACATTTCTGATACTTGACGATAATCCAATCTAAAATTAATACACTGCCGGGCCATAGGTTTTAAGTAATGTTCAATTTCATTGATAGCTATAGATGGTCTGTTATCCATAAACATTTGGCAATTTCCTTTCTTAAATCCAGGTAAACAAATCTTTAACAATATTGTTACATAACAAGGACTTTTTAGTGGAAAGTGCTCCTGTACTATCTATTGGGAATGTACCTATCAGATATGATAGGTGGGTAGGCGTAAGGTTTCTGTGCCGTTGTAATATTGCCTGTAGTTAATGGATATCAGCGTGAGTGATTAACCGTCTCCTGGAAATGTTAACCCCAGCGGCATTGCTTTAACAATGCCTTCTGGCGTGTTTTTGTATTAACTTTTTTAGGGGTATTGGGGAAAAAGGAATTCACAGTGGTTTCAGTACTGAATCACCACCAATTTTGTAGACGCTTTACAGCCAATCGCAAATCATAAGACGCTAATAATGGTATAGTTTATTTTGTACTCATTATGGATATGCCAGCAATATCATGTCTAGCGATTCGAAGCTTATCGGTCATATTGAAGCCGCGCAGGGGTCGGTAATAGATGTACGCTGCGATTACTTGCCGGCACTGGGGCAGGCGCTTGATGTGGTCTGTGATAATCGGCGTTATGTGCTGGTGGTATACCAGCATCTGGAGCCAAGCCTGATTCGAGCCATTGCATTGCATTCCGTGTCAGGGTTGTATCGTGGCATGCCGGTATATGACCGGGGTGCTCCCCTCCATGTGCCGGTGGATATGGCCTGCCTTGGTCGCATGCTGAATGTATTCGGTGAGCCGCTGGATGGCGGCAATGCAATGCCGGAACATACATTCCGAAATATTCTTGCATCACCCCCGCTACTTTCAGACACGTTGCCTCCTACGGAAATTCTTGAAACCGGCATCAAGGTCATCGATCTGCTTTGTCCATTTGTGCGCGGTGGTAAAACCGGTTTGTTTGGCGGGGCGGGTGTTGGCAAAACCGTATTGATGATGGAGTTTATGCATGCGGTAAGTGCATCTATGCAGGGTGTCTCGGTATTTGCCGGTGTAGGCGAGCGCATGCGTGAAGGCCATGAACTGTGGCATGAAATGCAGGATGCCGGCGTGCTGGCTAAGGCCTTGCTGGTATACGGACAGATGGATGAGTCGCCCGGCGTACGCTTTCATGTTGGCTACACTGCCCTGACTTATGCAGAATATCTGCGCGACAGTCTGGATACCGAGGTGCTGTTCCTGATGGATAATATTTTTCGTTTCGTACAGGCAGGGAGCGAAATTTCAGGTTTATTAGGGCGCATGCCGGCAACGGTGGGTTACCAGCCTACATTGTTAACAGAGGTGGCCTCTCTGGAAGAGCGTATCGTGTCGACCAAGCGCGGTTCAATTACCTCGGTACAGGCTGTGTATGTGCCGGCTGACGATATGTCCGACCCTGCGGTAGCGACTATCCTCGGCCATCTCGACAGCATTGTGATACTTTCCCGCCAGCAGGCGGCAAAAGGCATATACCCGGCAATTGATCCGCTGCGTTCAACCAGCCGGATGATGGATCATCGCGTCATTGGCGATCGCCACTATCAGGTTGCGCATGTGGTTCGCGAGCATCTTTCCCGTTACAGGGAGCTTGAAGATATTATTGCGATGCTCGGTATTGAGGAGCTCTCCCAGGAGGATCGCTGCATTGTTGAGCGCGCGCGCCGGCTGCAGCGTTACCTGACGCAACCTTTTAATGTGGTCGCTGATCATACCGGTATTGCCGGTGTGCGCGTTACGTTAGCGCAGACTATTACTGATTGCGAGGGTATTATCAATGGCAAATATGATCACTTGAGTGAGGCCGACTGCTATATGCGGGGGGCAATGCCGGAATGAATGCTTTTGCGTTAAATCTGATGGATAGTCATAGCGTTCAGAGATTTGATAACGTTAAACAGTTTATCGGGGCAGATAGCAGTGGCAGTTTTGGCTTGCTTGCCGGACATGCAAAAATGGTAGCTGTGCTGCGTTATGGATTGGCGCGTTTTGTCGATATGTCAGGTAAATGGCATTATTTGGCATTGCCGGGCGGCGTGGTTTCATTCGCTAATAATGAACTGACGCTGGTGACCGTGCGCTATTTCCTTGGAGAAGAGCGTACCTCCATTTGCAAGCTCCTTGCCGATGAAATGGCGGCAACGGATTCTGATATTCATCAATCGCGTGTAACACTGGTTGAAATAGAACACGCATTGATACGCCGCCTGGGTGAGTTGGGTGGACAGGAGTACGGTGAGGTGCAGAGAGTATGACCGACCGGGAAAAACTGACTGAGGATACCAGCAAGGATATCCAACGCCTTGAGATGAAGGAAAAGGCGCCGGCAACCTGGGTTGGAATCGCCTTTTATGGGGGTACGGTCGGCTTGCTGTTTGTTGTACCCATTGTGGCGGGTGCGTATCTGGGTAGATGGCTGGATTCCTTGTTTACCGGTTATTCTGTGCGCTGGACGGTCAGCCTGATTGTTTTAGGTATCGTGCTTGGGGCATATAATGCACTCAGGTTTATGAAAGAGAAATCATGAATCCCGAAGCGATAGATCATCCTGTGGTTTTTTACCTGGCAGGCTTGCCTGTGGGCAGCACTGTGCTGACGACATGGGGCGTGATGATATTTGTAGTGGTGCTGGCAATGATCCTGACGAGATCCTTGCAGCAAACGCCGGCAAGAGGCCAGACGATTGCGGAAGGTATTGTTGCCACAATCGAGACTGCCATGGCGGAAGTGCTCCCGAAAGCATCAGTACGCCGGGTGTTGCCATTTATTGCAACATTGTGGATATTTGTCCTGGTTGCCAATCTGGTGGGCTTGATTCCGGAGCTTCACTCCCCCACGCGTGACCTTTCTACTACGGCGGCCCTGGCGGCACTTGTGTTTGCTTCCACACACTGGTTTGGCATACGCAGTAAAGGTTTGCGTAACTATTTAAAGCATTATGCAGAACCGAACATCATTCTGCTGCCATTTCATATTACCAGTGAACTCACGCGCACACTGGCGCTGGCTGTACGTTTGTTTGGCAATATGATGAGCCTCGAAATGGCTGCGCTGCTGGTGCTAATGATAGCCGGTTTTCTAGTGCCGGTACCGCTACTCATGCTGCACATTATTGAAGCCCTGGTGCAAGCGTATATATTCGGTATTTTGGCACTTATTTATATCGCGGGTGCCATTGTGCCGAACGAGAGTGAGTCTGATGCCACTGATCCTGGTAGCAGTGAGCCCGCACAGCAACTTCCATTATTAAACCACAAGGAATAAATATGAATGATTTACATCTGTTTAGTATGCTATCAACCGTTGTTGCAGGTCTGGCAATTGCGGTTGGCACAATGCTGCCGGCTATCGCAATGGGGCGGGCTATTGCCAGTGCGCTGGAAGCTCTGGCGCGTCAGCCCGAAGCGGAAAAGACCATCACACGTACCCTGTTTATCGGGCTGGCAATGATTGAATCTTTGGCGATTTATTGCCTGGTCATTGCGTTGATTATTCTGTTCCGTAACCCGCTGCTGGAATATTTCCTGAAATGAGCGCCCTAAAGGATTCATGATGCAATTCGATTGGACAACCTTTGTACTTGAAGTCATTAATTTTCTGGTGCTGGTATGGTTGCTTAAGCATTTTTTCTACAAGCCGGTGCTGAATATTCTTGATGCGCGCCAGGAAAGAGTGCGTGCTGAAGTTGCCCGTGCAGAACAGCTGCAGCAGGATGCTGAAGCCCTTAAGGCGCAATACGAGGCACGCCTGGCAGACTGGAATAAAGAACGTGAGCAGGCGCGGCAACAGTTGGAGCAGGAACTGGCGCAGCTAAGGGCAGTGTCTACGGAAAATATCAAGCAGTCCCTGGCTGATGAAGAAGCCAAGGCACGTGTGCGGGGAGCTGCAATCACAGCCTCACGCGAGGCAGAGCTGGCCAGGCAGGCTGCCGGTGAGGCTTATGAGAATGCATCGGCCATGTTGCGCCGGCTTGCCACACCGGAGCTTACGGCAAGTATTGTGAAGATGTTTCAGCAAGACATGAAAGCGTTGCCGTCAGCTGAGCAGGAGGCCTTGCGCAAGGCGGCCCAAGTGGTTGAGAGTGGAGTGACAGTAGAGATTGCATCAGCGCATGCGCTGAATGATAAGGATTTATCCAGCATTTCCCAGTCGCTGTCCGAAGTTGCCTGCCGCCCGATAAATGCTGTTTTCAAGCTGGATCCAGAGTTGATTGCCGGATTGCGCGTGACGGTTGGCGAGTGTTTGTTGCATGCGAATCTGGCCGAAGAGCTGCAATTTTTCAGACGGCAAAGCAAGTATGCTTGATGAGATCAAGATAAATCACGACGCTGATTATTGTTTCACAACCCGCTTATCGGAGCGAGGTTGTGTTGTTGGTGTCGGCGATGGTATTGCCTGGATACGCGGCTTGCCTTCAGCCAGGCTTGATGAGCTGATTGAGTTTGATGATGGCAGTATGGGTCTGGTGTTCCAGCTGGGCAAGACGCTCATTGGTGCCATTCTGTTATCACAGAAGCACGGTGTTACGGCAGAAATGTCGGTAATACATACTGGGCGTAGATTGGAAGTCGGTGTTGGTGACTCTTTAATCGGGCGCGTCATTGACCCCCTCGGCAATCCGCTGGATGGATTGCCGGCGCCGGAGTTTCGAGAGTTCCGCAACCTGGAGGCAGCCGCGCCGCTGATTATTGAACGTGATTTTGTCAGTGAACCTCTCTATACGGGTAGTAAAATTGTCGACACATTGATCCCGATAGGCAAGGGGCAGCGTCAGCTGGTTATCGGCGATGATGGCGTCGGTAAAAGTGCCTTGACACTGGATGCAGTCATTAATCAGCGCAATCGGAATGTGCTGTGTGTCATGGTGCTTATCGGTTTACCCCGTTCTTCAGTAGCCGGTACGATTGAGGCGCTGCGTGAAGCTAATGCACTGGATTACACAGTGGTTGTAGTCGCAGAGGCGAATGCGCTTTCTGGTTTCCGTTATCTTGCTCCATTTGCCGGATGCGCCATTGCCGAACATTGGATGCGCGTTGGGCGAGATACGCTGATTGTATATGATGACTTGACGCGCCATGCACAGTCCTATCGGGAGTTGTCACTGTTGTTACAGCGTCCTCCAGGTCGTGAAGCTTACCCCGGGGATATTTTTTATCTGCATTCGCGCCTGTTGGAGCGCTCAACCGTGCTTGCACCAGAGCATGGTGGCGGCAGCATGACGGCATTGCCGATTATTGAGACGCGTCAGGGTGAGTTGTCTGCCTATATTCCAACCAACCTGATCTCAATTACCGATGGCCAGATTTATTTTGACAGCAAGCTTTTTGATGCCGGCATGCTGCCTGCCATAGACATCGGGCGTTCGGTTTCGCGCATAGGCGGTAAGGCGCAGCATCCTGCGATTAAGGCGGCGTCGGCGCATATACGCCTGGAATATTTGCAGTTTCTTGATCTGGAATTGTTTGCAAGATTTGGCACCAAGCTGGAATCCGGGGTTGAAGAAAAACTGCAGCGTGGGCGCTTGCTGCGAGCCTTGCTCAAGCAAGACCGTCTTGCTGCCTTGTCTGAGGAATCTCATCTGGCATGGCTCTTGGCCTACAGCTCGGGCAGTCTGGATAGATTCTCACCTGAACAGGCGGTGGCTTTATTGCCTGCTTTATTTGATGCAGTCGCAGCGCATGGGCTGAAATTAGATACGCCAAAAGAGCAGTGGTTTACCATACTACAGGTGTTTTTTGAGAATGCGTCATGACCCAGCGCCGGGAAATTGAAGGCACGCTTGCACTGTATGAGGATTTGTCAGGCATACTCGGGGCGATGCGCAGCTTTGCATTAGCAGAGCTGCACCGGGTCATGAAGCGTGAGGCGTCGCAGCGGCAGGTTGTAACGGCCTTGACCGGAACAATGCAGGATGTTGCCGCATATTTGCGGCCACAATTACCTGCTGCTCATGATATCTGGTTGCTATTTGGTTCGGTAAGAGGATTTTGCGGCAGCTTTAATGAAGATGTCGCGCGCAGCTGGCGCATGGCGAATACCAGCGGGCAGCCAACTATTGTAGTGGGTGAGAGGTTGTTTGCATTGCTGCAAGATGAAGCCGAAATTATTTCCATACCGGGTGCAGATGGTGCATTAGATGCAGCTTCAGTAATCGATCAGATTGTGCTGGAAATTGGCAGGACGCAGAAAAAGCTTGCTAAGCCGAGTGGATTGGTTGCATGTGTGCGAGACGAGGAGGGGGCTCGCGTGCAACGGCTTCTTCCATTCCCTGTTGGCCTATCTGGTGCCAATATGCCGCCGCTGGTACATGCGCCTGCGGCTGAAGTGGCAACTGGTGTGGCTGAGCATTATTTATTCCATTCAATTTTGTCTATGCAGTTTTTATCTATTCGTGTCGAAAATCATATGCGCCTGATGCAGATGGAAAATGCGCTTCGGCATCTTGAGCGTAGCGGCGATGATCTGAAGCGACTGCGTAACCGATTGCGGCAAGAAGAGATCGTGGAAGAAATTGAGCTGATGGCACGTAAACGCACTGGTATGCATTAGAGAGTCAGTTGCGTTCACTAAGGATCAGGATAAGGATCAGGATAATGAGTGAAGAAATACCATTTATTCACCCCAAAAAGCGTAATTTATATACGGATATTGAAGGTTTTGATCTGTTATCCGAGCTGGCACTGGATATACATGCATCGTGGAATCATGCTACAGACCAGATATGGCAGCAGCTGAACCCGGAGCTGTGGGATAGAACTATGAATCCCTGGGTAGTCTTGCAGACGGTTTCAAAGGATACGCTTTTACGCGTTTTGGGCGACCCGGATTTTCGAAAGAATATTGATGATCTGATACTAACCAAACGCGATGCTGTTGAGGCTCCGGCCTGGTTTCAGAAAAGCCAGCCCCAAGCTAAGTTAAATTGTATCGCTTATTTCTGTATGGAATATATGCTCAGTGAAGCCTTGCCTATTTATTCAGGTGGGTTGGGTAATGTCGCTGGCGACCAGCTTAAGGCGGCCAGTGATCTGGGCGTGCCATTGGTAGGTATTGGATTGCTGTATCAGCAGGGTTATTTCCGCCAGGTAATCGACAGCGATGGTTTGCAGCATGCGCTCTATCCATACAATGACCCAGGGCAGTTGCCGATTACACCTTTACGCCAGGAAAACGGGGAGTGGCTGCGGCTGGAAATTGCCATGCCCGGGTACTCGGTATGGCTGCGGGCCTGGCAGGCTCAGGTTGGTCGCGTGAAACTGTATCTGCTGGACACCAATGATGCGGCAAATTATCCTGTGCACAGGGGAATTACCAGCGAACTTTACGGTGGTGGGCCGGAACTGCGTCTTAAGCAGGAAATGCTGCTCGGTATCGGCGGTTGGCGATTACTGACCGCACTAGGCCTCAAGCCAGAAGTCTGCCATTTAAATGAAGGGCATGCTGCCTTTGCCGTGCTTGAGCGTGCTCGGAGTTTTATGGAAGAGACCGGGCAGGCTTTTGAAGTTGCGCTGGCCGCTACCAGGGTTGGCAATATTTTTACTACACATACGGCAGTGACCGCTGGTTTTGACTGTTATTCACCCGATTTTATCAAGCAATACCTTGAAGGTTATGCCACAAAAGGCTTGAGCATACCATTCGAGGAGCTGATGGCTTTGGGACGCAAAAACCCGGATGATCCGTCAGAGCCTTTTAATATGGCTTATCTGGCGATACGCGGGTGTGGCGCAGTCAATGGTGTCAGTCAATTGCATGGGCGCGTAAGCCGCCACCTGTTTGCGCCTTTGTTCCCTCGCTGGCCTACGGATGAAGTGCCGGTGGGGCACGTCACCAATGGCGTGCATATGCCCACCTGGGACTCGGCTGCTGCCGACGATCTCTGGACTGGTTTTTGTGGAAAGAATCGTTGGCTGGGAGGCACGGAATGCCTAGAGCATGATATTTATCGTGTTCCCGATGACAGGCTGTGGCAGTTCCGCAGTATCTCCCGCAGGGAACTTGTTGAGTTCGTGCGCAAACACTTGTCTCAGCAACTGGCTGTGTCCGGGGCTCCATCTGAAGAGGTTGAAGCGGCAAAGTATGTGTTTGATGCTAACACACTGACGCTAGGGTTTGCGCGTCGCTTTGCCGCTTACAAAAGACCTAATTTGTTATTGCATGACCCTGAGCGGCTGCTGCGGCTATTAACCAATCCGCAGCGCCCCGTACAGCTTATTATCGCTGGCAAGGCCCACCCTGCTGACAAGCCAGGGCAAGCCTTGATCCAGCAATGGAGGCAATTTATCGGGCAGTCAGAAGCGCGGCACCATGTGATTTTTCTCAGTGATTACGATATGCACATGACCCAGCATTTGGTACAGGGGGCTGATATTTGGCTTAATACACCGCGTCGTCCCTGGGAGGCTTGCGGCACTAGCGGAATGAAAGCATTGGTGAATGGCTGCCTCAATCTGTCAGAGCTGGACGGCTGGTGGGCCGAGGCCTATGCCTCAGACGTAGGTTGGGCGCTGGGAGATGGACAGGATCATTCCGATGATCCGGCTTGGGATGCGTATGAAGCTGAGGCTTTGTATGACTTGCTTGAACATGAGGTGATACCGGAATTTTATACGCGGAATGAACAAGGCATTCCTGTCGCCTGGGTGGCGAAAATGCGGGAAAGCATGGCGCGACTGACACCGTTATTCTCCACCAATCGTGCAGTCATTGAATACACAAATCAATATTATCTTCCTGCTGCTAGCGCTTATCTGGAACGCGCTGCGAATAATGGAAAAATCGGCGAACACATCGTGAGCTGGCGTCGAGCGCTGGATCGGTCATGGGATGCATTACGCCTAAGCGAAATCAAAATTGAAGCTGCAGGCGAGCAATATCTGTTTGAAGTGCAGGCGTATCTTGATGATATTGATCCGGATTACGTGAAGGTTGAGCTTTATGCCAACGGTATTAATGATGCTGCGCCGGAGCGTATAGAGATGAAGCGTGCAAGGCAGTTGGTAGGTGCTGCAAGCGCTTATGCTTATCAAGCGAGTGTGCCTGCAATCCGGCCAGAAACAGATTATACAGTGCGACTCATTCCTCACCATGTCGGTGTTGCTGTTCCGTTGGAAGCACCGCAGATTTTATGGCAACGCTGATTAAACCCATTTAGTAGATTACCTTTGGCATAGCAGCAAAAGTCTTGCTGGCATCTTGTCTGGCTCATAAGTGCTGGCACTTATTTATCATTTATATTCATATGGTTATATTCAATTATTGATGAGGGAATATTTAGAGTATTACTTAAATTTTATTATCCAAGTCCCTAAAAGTTAAAGCATCAATGATGCGCTTAACCTTGGCCCTGTTTCCAGTTGGTAGATATGGTTCTGCATACATTTCCTCAATAAATAACTGCTGGGGAAATTGTTTCAAAAGAGGAGTTTGTAATCGCTATCACGGTAATAAGGAGAATCAATAATGAAGCTGCAAACATGTTTGATATTATCAATGTTGCTGACTGGTGTAAGTATCCAGGCCGCTGAGAATACTTTTGCCGAGGACCTTGAGGCATCCGTACAGAAAGTTGAAACAAGGGCAAAAAATGCAGCTGAGGATGCGAGGGAAGCTGCCCAGAAAGCCGAAGACGCAGCTAAGCGAGCATATGATAAGGCTGATCAGGCCGTTCAGGAGTCAACGCAGAAAGCAGCAGAAGAAGCAAGCCAGGCAGCACAGGAAGCTGAAGTTGCTGCGAATCTGGCATTGCAAAAAGCGAGGGAAGCAAGCGCGAAAGCTACGGTAGCAACCAAAAAATCTGCCAAAGAGGTAGAGGAGGAAGTGAAAAAAGCGGCAACAGCCGCTAAAGTGGCAACGCAAGGAGCTGGGGAAGCTGCAAAAAAAGCAGCCAGTTCAGGCAAGGAAGCGGTCCGAAAAGCAGCCGTGGCAACCAGGGAGACGGCTCGTAAAGCAGTTGAGGCTGCTAAAAATGCTGCACATAAAGCCAGAGAAGTAATTGGAGATACTGCTGCTAAGAAAGATGAAGCACCTTAAGGGGACTTCTATTAATTCAAATTTTGTTAAAGACTATAAACTTTCCTAAACCCTGTCATTCCCGCGCAGGCGGGAATCCAGTCAGATTTCAATATAAGTGATTGTAATTGATAGATTTAATGTTTAATCTCACCTAGATTCCCGCCTGCGCGGGAATGACGAGAACAAGATTTTTAAAGGTTTGCAAATTTTTTAGGCTATTTTTAGAAGTCCCTTTAAATTTATTCCATAATTCCCTAAAAAACAAAAGGGTTCATGAGGAACCCTCTTGTTAAATTGATCGACCGTTAAGGCCTGAGTCTCATCTGGGTTTAATTCAGGAAGGTACGTCCTAAATAATATGACATCGCGGCGATTAAGCCTGCGCATGGAATAGTCAGTACCCACGCCCAAACAATGCGTGAGGCTAAGCCCCAGCGTACAGCTGATGCGCGACGAGATACACCTACGCCTACAATTGCACCAGTGATCGTGTGCGTTGTTGATACAGGAATACCCAGTGTGGTGGCTAAAAATAGTGCGATAGAACCGGATGTCTGTGCACAAAAAGCACCGGTGGGACGCACTTTGGTGATACCCATCCCCATGGTGCGTACAATACGCCATCCGCCCATCAGGGTGCCCAAACCCATCGCCAGCTGACATGAAATCACTACCCAGAATGGCACATGAAAATCACCTTCCAGGTAGCCGTTAGCAAACAGCAGCACGGTGATAATTCCCATGGTCTTTTGAGCATCGTTAGCGCCATGTCCTAAACTGAACAGGGATGATGAGATAAACTGCATTTTATTAAATCGAGTCTCGGTTTTGTAGGGTGAGGATTTTTGAAACAGCCATAGCACCGCTACTGATAACAGCATGGCAAGCAACATCCCCAATAAGGGAGACAGTACAATACCTAGCCCGGTCGTGATTAATTTACTGCCGATGATGATGCCTTGGGTGCCGGCATGCGCAACACCGGCGCCAAGCAGGCCACCAATAAGTGCATGTGATGAAGACGATGGAATGCCAAACCACCAGGTAATGATATTCCACGCAATCGCGCCGCCTAGGGCGCCAAAAATAACGGCATTGTTAACAATGTTGGGGTCGATGATACCTTTGCCTACCGTATCGGCGACGTGTAAACCAAAGAATAAGAATGCGATGAAGTTGAAAAAAGCCGCCCATGCCACGGCTGCCTGTGGTGTGAGCAAGCGTGTTGAAACCATCAGCGCAATGGAGTTTGCTGCGTCGTGAAAGCCGTTCATAAAGTCGAACAAGAGGGCAATCACCACGAGTAATGCCATGATGAGAATCGCGTGATCCATAATCTGCCCCCTAAATGCGTTCTAATACTACGCCGTGAATTACATCTGCAACGTCTTCACAGCTGTCAACAGCCTCTTCGAATATGTCATAAAGTTCTTTTGAGCGAATCAGGACGCGTGCGTCTGATTCTTCAGCAAATAAGCGCTGCATGCCAGCACGCATTACGTGGTCAGCTTCACCTTCAATGCCGCTGATTTCGGCACAGGTGCGCAGAATGCGTTCCGAGTTTTTCATATCGGACAACATGTTGACGGCATCGCGCACTTTCTCGGATGCGCGTAGCAGAATCTGGCCCAAGGCCACCATTTCAGGGGTAAATGCGGTATGGCCGTAAATTTTGGCACTTTGTGGAATATCTTCCATGTAGTCGATGATGTCGTCTAATGCCATTGCCAGTTCGCGAATTTCACGGCGGTCAAACGGAGTGATAAAGGTTTTATGCAGGGAGAGCAGGATTTCCCGGGTGTATTCATCGGCCTCAGATTCTATTTTTCTGAGTTCAGCAAAGTGCTCATCAAACTTTTCCTGATCTTTTACTGCAGACATCATTGCTAATACTTTGGAGCCTTTAACAACACAATCCGCAAGATTGTTAAATAGCACAAAATAGTTGTCATTGCGCGGTGAAATTGCTGCCATTAATCGACCAAGTGTTGCATTTGCCATGATTCAGAATCTCCCTGATTATTACAAATTTATTACAAAGTTTATTTTCATAAGTTTAACCGCCCGGAACTAAATTCGCGAGTATTTATTTTTTACAAAATACACATCATTTGAAATAGCGTGGTTTTTTACGGTTAAAATCCTTACATAATTTTGTTCTTTGAGACTTTAAGGAAAGTATGAATATGCACCACGTGACGATTTATCATAATCCGGCTTGCGGTACTTCACGCAACACGCTGGCAATGATACGGGCCAGTGGGGTAGAGCCCGAAATTATTGAATACTTAAAAAATCCACCTGGCCGTGAGCGCTTGGTTGAGTTGATTGCTGCGATGGGGGTGGGCGCACGCGATATTCTGCGCGATAAAGGAACGCCATATCAGGAGCTTGGCTTGGGGGATATGAGTTTGCCAGAAGATGCGTTGATTGATGCGATGGTGCAGCACCCGATATTGATGAATCGTCCGATTGTCGTAACAGCTAAAGGGACAAAATTGTGCCGCCCATCAGAAGATGTGCTGTTAATTCTTGAAAGTTCCGATATTGGAACTTTTGTTAAAGAGAATGGTGAAGTTGTAAAGGTTAGTACATCTTAAACCCGTTAAGTACTTGTTGTATAATGCTGGTCTTTCGTCATTAAGTTAAGCAGTCGTCATGGAAGCGGAACAGCTCAATATCATCGCCAATCGCCTCAGCGATTTGGGCGAGCGCAACAATGCCCTTCGGGGGTATCTTTGACTTTGAAACCAAAAGTCAGCGTCTGGAAGAAGTTAACGGATTACTGGAAGATCCCAAGGTCTGGGATGACAACGCTAAAAGCCAGAAACTTGGCAAAGAAAAGCGTGAGCTTGAATTAATTGTCGGCACCCTGGTTGAGGTTGAAAATGGCCTTAAGGATGCGCAAGAACTGTTTGAGATGGCGCGTGAAGAAAATGATGACGACACTTTATTAAGTGTTGCCGCAGATTCAGAAGCACTGGAAAAACAGATTGCTGAAATGGAATTCAGGCGCATGTTTTCTGGCGAACTGGATGCGGCAAATTGTTTCGTCGAGTTCCAGTCCGGCAGCGGTGGTACTGAAGCGCAGGACTGGGCTAACATGCTGCTGCGCATGTATCTGCGTTATTGCGAGCGCAAAGGCTTTAAAGTCGAAGTGCTGGAAGAGTCCGAAGGGGATGTGGCCGGCATCAAAGGTGCTTCTATCAAGGTTTCCGGCGATTATGCCTACGGCACTTTAAGAACTGAGAACGGCGTGCACCGGCTGGTGCGTAAATCGCCGTTTGATTCCAATGCCAAACGTCATACCAGCTTTGCTAGTGTGCAGGTGTTCCCGGAAGTGGATGATTCCATCGAGATTGAAATCAATCCTGCCGATTTGCGCATCGATACCTATCGAGCCAGCGGCGCGGGTGGCCAGCATATCAACAAGACCGACTCGGCCGTGCGTATTACGCATATTCCGTCTGGCGTTGTGGTGCAATGCCAGAATGACCGTTCGCAGCATCGTAACAAAGATGAAGCGATGAGTATGCTTAAAGGGGCGTTGTACAACCTGGAGTTGAATAAGCGTAACCAGGAAAAACAGGCTCTGGAAGACGCAAAAACCGATATCGGCTGGGGGCATCAGATCCGGTCTTATGTACTTGATCAGTCACGCATCAAGGATTTGCGTACCGGCGTAGAAATCGGCAATACGCAGGGCGTGCTGGATGGCGACCTTGATCCATTTATTACAGAAAGTTTGAAGCAGGGAGTATGAGTGTGAGCAATACAGAAAATAATCAGCAGAACAACGAAGTTGTTCAACAGGACGAGAACCATGTTATTGCTGAGCGCCGTGAAAAGTTAAAAGCAATTCGCGAGGCTGCCAATGCTAATGGCGGTGCTGCATTCCCGAATGACTTCAGGCCTGAGCATAAGGCAGCAGAACTGCATGCCGAATTCGGCGGCTTTGACAAGGAAGTACTTGAACCTAAAGAGGTGCGTGTGAGCGTTGCTGGCCGCATGATGCTGAAGCGTGTGATGGGTAAGGCCAGCTTTGCCACGATACAGGATAATAGCGGCCGTATTCAGCTGTTTATTTCCAAAGATAATCTTGCCGGCGAGCGTGCCGAAGCACTTTATGATGCGTTCAAACATTGGGATCTGGGTGATATTCTGGCCGCAGAAGGCGTGATGTTTAAAACCAAAACCGGTGAGCTTTCAATCAAGGTGACAGCGTTACGCTTGCTTACCAAATCATTACGTCCATTACCGGAAAAATTCCACGGCCTGCAGGATCAGGAAGTGAAATACCGCCAGCGCTATGTGGACTTGATCGTGTCAGAAGAAACACGCGCGACTTTTGTTGCACGTAGTAAAGTGGTTGCGGCAATCCGTAACTTCATGACTGAGAATCAGTTCCTGGAAGTGGAAACCCCGATGCTGCACCCGATTCCAGGTGGTGCTTCAGCCAAGCCTTTCATTACGCATCACAATGCGCTGGATATGCAGATGTTTATGCGCATTGCGCCTGAGCTGTATTTGAAACGCCTGGTGGTGGGTGGTTTTGATCGTGTGTTTGAGGTGAACCGTAATTTCCGTAATGAAGGTTTGAGTGTGCGCCACAATCCGGAATTTACGATGATGGAATTCTATGCGGCTTATACAGATTACCTGTGGCTGATGGATTTCACTGAACGTTGCATCCGCACTGCGGCGATTGCTGCCACTGGTTCTGCCGTTCTGCAATATCAAGGCCGTGAACTGGATTTAAGCAAACCGTTTGAGCGTTTGACCATTGTGGGTGCGATACAGAAATACGCACCGCAATACACACTGGAGCAGCTGCATGACACCGCGTTCCTGCGTGCTGAAATCATGAAGTTTGGCACCAAGCCATTTGATCATGCCGGTTTGGGCGCATTGCAACTGGCACTGTTTGAAGAAACCGCAGAGTCACAGTTGTGGAACCCAACCTATATTATTGATTATCCAGTAGAGGTTTCACCGCTGGCACGTGCATCTGATGCCAACCCTGAGATTACCGAGCGCTTTGAATTGTTCGTCACTGGCCGTGAAATTGCTAACGGCTTCAGTGAGCTGAACGATGCTGAAGACCAGGCGGCACGCTTCCAGGCGCAGGTAAAAGCGAAAGAGGCGGGCGACCATGAAGCGATGTATTATGATGCCGACTTTATCCGTGCGCTGGAATATGGCATGCCGCCAACCGGTGGCTGTGGTATTGGTATTGACCGTCTGGTGATGATGATTACAGATAGCCCAAGTATACGTGATGTGATTCTGTTCCCGCATATGCGCGCAGAGGCTTAATGGCGCTTCTATAAATACATTTGTAATGTCTTGAATAGGGAGCTTTGTCAGCTCCCTAATTTTTTAGTAGAGCATCTTGTGCTATTAATCAATGGGTAATGCTAAGCGCTATTCAATGTATTTGTATATAAATACATTTGATGTGAATAGAATTGTTTGGGTAAGTAGTGCGGATAGTTATTACTTATCAGCCCATCCAAAACATCAAGTTCTGAAGCGGATAGCTTCGACTCTTAATGTTTTGGTCGTGGTTACATAAGCTGCATTGAGATTCACATTTGATAAGCTGCGATGATGGGGAGACTAACCAAAGCGGCCAGTAATGTAGTCTTCAGTTTCTTGTCTTTTCGGTTTAATGAAAATTTCATTGGTTAAACCAAACTCAACCAACTCACCTAAGTACATATATGCCGTGTAATCTGAAATTCGCGCAGCTTGTTGCATATTGTGAGTCACGATGGCAATCGTGTAGTCTTGTTTCAGTTCATCTACCAGCTCTTCAATACGGCCAGTTGAAATCGGGTCAAGCGCTGATGTCGGTTCATCAAGCAGGAGTACGGAAGGCTTGTTGGCAATCACACGTGCGATACAGAGACGTTGTTGCTGACCACCTGATAAAGACAAGCCACTTTGATGTAACTTATCTTTAGTTTCATTCCAGATAGCGGCTCTGGTTAAAGCCCACTCGACGCGGTCATCCATGTCGCGTTTGTTAAGTTTCTCATATAGACGGACACCGAATGCAATATTTTCATAGATAGACATAGGAAACGGCGTTGGCTTTTGGAACACCATGCCAATCCTCGATCTAAGTAAATTCAAGTCTTGTTTTGGATTGAGAATGTTCTCGCCATAGAAGTTGATTTCACCTTTTGCAGTCTGGCCTGGATAAAGGTCATACATTCTATTTAAGGTACGTAATAGCGTAGACTTTCCGCATCCTGACGGGCCAATGAAAGCAGTGACATTTTTTTCTTTCACATCGAAAGAAACGTTTTTAAGCGCGTGGAAACCGCCGTAATAAAAATCCAAGTCACGAATTTCGAGTGCGTTTTTATTATTAGAGCGAATAATGTTTTCAGATTGACTCTGATTATCTTTCGCGGCATTTAACTTAATATCCATAACTAATCCTTAAACTTTCTCGCGGAAAAATACACGAGCTAAAATGTTTAGACCTAAAACTGAAAGCGTAATCAGTAACGCACCACCCCAGGCAAGACTTACCCAGTTGTCATACGGACTCATCGCAAACTGGAAGATGACGACTGGAAGGTTAGCCATTGGAGTGTTCATGTTTGTTGAGAAGAATTGATTGTTTAGCGCTGTAAATAATAGTGGAGCTGTTTCACCGCTGACGCGAGCCAAAGCAAGTAGAACACCTGTAATCACGCCACTTTTTGCGGCTCTTAATACAATCATCAGGCTGACTTTCCATTTTGGCGCGCCAAGTGCGAAGGCGGCTTCTCGTAGACTTCCTGGCACCAATTGCAGCATGTTTTCTGTTGTTCTAACGACAACTGGAATGGCTATTAAAGCCAATGCGACGGTTCCAGCCCAACCGGAGAAGTGTTCCATTTGAGCAACCATGGCCGCGTAAACGAATAGGCCAATTACAATCGATGGTGCTGAGAGCATAATGTCGGTGACAAATCGGGTGATGGCTGCAACTCGGCTTTTAGCACCATATTCTGAAAGGAAAATGCCAGCCAGAATACCAAGTGGTGAGCTGATAAGGGTGCAAGTTAGCACTAACATAAAGCTGCCAACAATGGCATTCCTTAGGCCGCCAGCACTTCCGGGTGCTGGTGTGTCTACGGTAAACATCTCCAGGTTAAGGGATGAAAAACCTTTAATAAAGAGAACGCTTAAAATCCAAAGGAGGAAGAACATGCCGATAGACATGGCAACCATGGACATTGTTAACGCAATTTTGTTTGTTCTTTTTCGTTTCGCAAGAATAGCTTTCTTGCTTTCTAAAATGTCACTCATGATTTCTTACCTTGTTTTTTTTCCAGTTGAATCAACATCAGTTTTGCTAGCGACAAGATCACGAAAGTGATAATAAATAATGCTAGGCCGAGTGCAAAAAGTGCTGAGAAATGTAAGCCTGGTGATGCTTCACCAAACTGGTTGGCAAGCGTTGATGCAATGGAACTGCCTGGAGCAAACAGTGAAGGCATAATGCGAGCGGCATTGCCGATAACAAAAGTTACTGCCATGGTCTCGCCAAGCGCGCGACCTAAGCCTAGCATGATGCCGCCCACTACACCAGCTTTGGTGTAAGGCAAGATGATATGCCTGGCAACTTCCCATTTGGTGCAACCCAGGCCGTAAGCAGACTCTTTAAGCACAGCTGGAACAATTTCGAAAACATCGCGCATGACAGAAGCAATAAATGGAAGAATCATCATGGCAAGGATTATCCCCGCACACAGCATACCGATGCCGTTAGGTGCGCCTGAAAACAATATGCCGATATAAGGAAGCTTGCCGAGTGAAGCAGCTAAGGCAGGCTGAATATAGTCGCCAAATACAGGCGCGAAGATAAATAAGCCGAACATACCGTAAATGATAGAAGGTATAGCCGCAAGTAATTCGATTGCAACGCCCAATGGACGTTTCAAGAATGCCGGACAGATTTCTGTCAGGAATAGTGCAATGCCAAAGCTTAGTGGCGTGGCGATAATAAGGGCGATTAGAGAAGAAACAATTGTGCCGTAAATGGAAATCAGGCCGCCAAATTTTTCTCTATTAATATCCCATTGTGCGTTTAAAAAGAAACTGGGGCCAAACTCTTTAAGTGCAGGCCATGCGTTAATGACCAATGAAACAATAATCCCCAGTAGAACAAATAAAACAATCAGTGCCGACAGCTGCGAAATCAAGCCGAAAATTACGTCCTGATAATGCTGTTTTCTAGAAGTTCTTTCGATGTTCTTAATAGACGTTGTCATATTTTTTTCAATGGTTAACTATTTAACTAAATCTTTAACATAAGAGCGCTCTGATCTTCAGAGCGCTCCATGTGTATCGTACTACTTTTAATTACTTAGCATTTACTTCTGAGAAAACAGTTTTCTCAATGTAGCTAACTGTCGCATCAGGCATTGGAACGTAGTCCAAGTTCAGCGCCATGTCTTTACCTTCTTTTAATGCAAAGTTAAAGAAGTCTAAAGCTTGCTTGGCCTTTACTTTGTCTGATGGATTTTTGTACATCACAACAAATGTAGCGCCAGTGATAGGCCAGGCATTCTCACCTGATGCATTGGTGATGAATGTTGCCATGCCAGGGAATTTCGTCCAGTCAGTGCCTGAAGCTGCAGCCGCAAATGTTTTGTCATCAGGTAGAACAAATTTACCATCAGCATTTTGCAGTGAAACATAAGTCATGTTGTTCTTTTTAGCATAAGCGTACTCAACATAACCGATTGAGTTCTTGATGCGGTTAACGTTAGCAGATACACCTTCGTTACCCTTACCGCTTACTGTTGAAGTTGCTGGCCAAACTACTGTTTTGCCTGAACCAACTTCTTCTTGCCATGCAGCACTAACTTTTGACAGGTAGTTAGTAAAAATCGCTGTTGTACCAGAACCATCTGAACGTGTTACAACAGTAATTGTATTTGCTGGGATTTTTACGCCGGGGTTTAAAGCAAGAATGCGTTTGTCGTTCCAGGAAATAATCACGCCTTGGAAGATTTTAGCTAATACATCAGCAGAAAGTTTGATTTCGCCTGCTTTAACACCTTCTATGTTTACTACAGGTACAACGCCACCAATAATTGCCGGGAATTGAACTTGGCCTTTAGCTTTTAGAATGTCTGCTTTAACAGGATCATCTGTAGCGCCGAATTCTACGGTTTTAGCATTGATTTGTTTAATGCCGCCGCCAGAGCCGATTGACTGGTAGTTAACGTTGTTGCCAGTTTTTGCTTTATAAGCTTCAGCCCATTTAGACAAAACTGGGTAAATGAATGAAGAGCCTGCACCGGTAATTTCTGCTGCTGATGCATTAAATGAAACTGTAGCTGATAGTAATAAAACTGAAAGGGTTTTGTTTAAAGTGAATTTCATGAATTTCTCCGCAAGGTTTGACTATTTAGAACAGTCCGAACTTTACGCTACGAATATTACAGTTTTGTGACATCTTTTACGATACATGCACAGCGAAATAATTTACAGAATGTCATTAAGCAGCCTCTGGATTGTTCGATATTTAATTTCGGTTATTGATAAATTGCTTGTTTCAAAAAATAGTAATGTAAACAGAGTAACTCAATCAAACTGACATCAGCCATTCCTGCCCTGCAGATTGTAGATACGTCCATAGGCAACATTTGACTCTGAAAACAAGCCGCAGTGCTTATGAAGGAGTTAGTTGCTCAAGATACTAAATATTTGTAGAGACAGCGAATATTAACAGAAAACCATGTAGAGAGCGTCGCGAGTTTGAGGTAAAAATTAGCGTCCCAGTCAAAATAGATACTAAATGTGCGCGATACCTGCGTGTTTATGAAATGGTAAAAGATGAAAATGACGCCGAAAATCATGTGTCACTTCCAGCATAAGTTTTGGCAAAAGGTGCAGGTGATGATGGGGAAATATAATATATTGTGACGCTGGCTTAATTCTTATCCTTGAGCATGGCATGTCACTATATGCGGTAGTTCAATTGGTATTGTCGTCCAGTATGCTATTCAGCTATACCCTGAATATTCGCCGTATGATTTTATACTTATGTATGTGTTGTTAGTTAGTGTGCTTATTAAGTCCAGCCAAGCAGCTGGACTTTTTTATATATCGCCGGGCAGATTGTTGTGTTGTAAATGCGCAACAAAATGTTCAAAAAGTCACACTAATTTAATCTCTGTCATCTAACTGTAATATTTGGTCATCAGAATTGCTCCCGTGCTGAAGTTCAGCAAAAGATATTTGTAGTTATATTTCGTTATCAATTTGGAGCAGTTATGAAATCTATCAAAATGCGCGGCGTCTTTGCTGCGGTTACTGGTGCCTTGTTATTCGGCTTTGGCGCAAACGCAATGGCAGACTCAACAACAGACATCGTAAATACTTTGGTTGCTAAAGGTGTGTTGACTGAAGAAGAAGGTGCCTTGATCACTAAAGGTCACAAAGAAGAAACTAAGAAAAACGATGCAGCAATTAAAAAAGCCGGCAAGTTGAGTATTTCAGATGCCGTTGATAATGCTAAGCTTTATGGTGACATGCGTGCACGTGTTGAGCGGCGCAATGGTGAAGATGTTAACGGTAAAAAACAAGACAGAACGCGTGACCGTTACAAGCTGACTTTGGGTGTTAAAACAGAATCTGGTGATTTTTATACAGATTTAGCTTTGGCGATGGGTGGTGCAGGTCGTTCAGACAATGCAACCTTCGGTTCTGGCTCAAATGGTGAGAACAAAAAAGAAACCGCTTATATCAAACGTGCGATGATCGGCTGGAAAGCGACAGACTGGCTGAAACTTGAAGCTGGCCGTACGAAGAACCCACTATACACAACACAAATGGTATGGGATGGCGATTTAACATTTGAAGGATTGAATGAACAGGCAAATTTCAAAGTTGGCGATAATAAGATCTTCTTGACTGCAGTTCAGTCACAATACCTTGGAGATACCAAGGAATATTCAGGCAATCAGAATAAAGCCGACTCTATGTCAAATTGGCTTTTGGCTTTCCAGGCTGGCGCTGAAGTGCCGTTTACCGATAAGGTTAAGGGTAAGGCCGCTGTGACTTACACCAAATACTCTAACAATAATCGCGTAGGTGATTTTAATCCTGCAGGCACAGATGGCACTAACATGGGCGCAAATGTTTTTGGTACAAACGACTTAAGAACGATTGAAGTGCCATTTGAAGTTGGTTTCAAAACTGACAGTGCTTTAAGCTATAAATTATTCGGTGATTACGTTTATAACATCGACGGTAGTGACCGTGCAAAAGCAGCAGCTGTTGCGTCAGGTAATCCTCTGTATGACACTAATGATGATACAGCCTGGATGCTAGGTGCTGGTATTGCATCTAAAGCCGGTAAACATGAAGCAAAAGGCGACTGGTCAGCCAAGATCTGGTGGCAAGATGTGGGCATGTATGCAGTTGACCCAAATGCAGTGGATTCAGACTTCATGGATTCTAAAGTGAATATGAAGGGTGCTGTGCTGAAAGCGCAATACAATTTACAAGAGAACGTATTTGTTAGCTTTGCAGCAGGTTACGGCAAGCATAAAGATAGCAAATTACAAACAGCCGGTGTAAAAGGCGATCTTGGTTACGACTTGAAAGACATGCAATTGTACCAATTGGACTTGACTTACAAGTTCTAAGTTAGGACTACAAGCCAGATTAACATAACAATGTAAACTGGTTTTAAGTTCCCCTTATAGCCCGCTTGCACTTGCAGCGGGCTTTTTTTATGCATAAATTAAGTATCAGGTATAATGTATATGACTTTATATTTAGGAATACTGCATGTATAAACACCCCTTGCTCGACCGCGATAAAATGACCCCGCAAGAAGCGCTGGATGTGCTGATTGATGGTAACCATCGTTTTGCAAATAATCTGACAGCTAACAAGGATTTGCATAATTTGGTGATGATGACCAAAGACAGGCAGCATCCTTTTGTTTCAATGTTGAGTTGTAGCGATTCGCGTGCGCCGGTGGAGATGGTGTTTGATCAGGCGCTGGGTGATGTGTTCAGTGTGCGCCTGGCAGGTAATATTGCTTCAGATAAAGCGATCGGTAGCCTGGAGTTTGGCTGTAAATACCTGGGCAGCAAATTGATTGTTGTGCTGGGGCATAGCAACTGCGGCGCAGTAAAGGCTGCCTGCGATAATTTTAAAGATGGCCATATTGGCGAGATTACGACTTTAATTAAACCGGCGGTGCGTCTGGAAAAGAGTGTGCTTGAACAGCGCGATTCATCTAATGCCGAGTTTGTGGCAAAAGTGTGTGCACTGAGCGTTCAGGTGCAAATGGATGAGATTATCCACAGTAGTGAGATCGTTCAGGACATGCTGGCCAACAAGCAGATTGCAATCGTTGGCGGTATCTATGACTTGAGCAGCGGTGAAGTTCGTTTTATGGATAACGCAGTAGGTCTATAAGGAAACCTCGTCATCGCGCACTCGTAAAGGGCATCCCCAAGCAATCTATTGCAGTAACAAGCTTGGCGTGAAGGAGTGTAACGACATGGCGATCCATAACATATTGAACTTACAGTTCCCCATAATCTAGTGTGGGGAATTTTGTTTTATAGATTTTATTTTAAGTATAGTGCGCCGTTTTTGTTTTTATGTGCAGTAATTCCCTGCAGTCTTGCTACGGGGATAGGTGCAGGGCGCATGAAGCGATTTCTTATATAATGTTCTGGATTGCTTCACTTCGTTCGCAATGACGGATTGTGAATAAATCAGCGTTCCCTCGAGGCAGGGAAGCTTGTTTTAGGGGGTGTGCTTCCTCTTTTGGCTTGTTTAATATCTAGCGATGGCCTTCCTTGGCCATATTAATGCTGTATTTAGGTATTTCAATGACCAGGTCTTCGGTGCCGACAACCGCCTGGCAAGATAAGCGGGAGTTGGGCTCCAGTCCCCATGCTTTATCCAATAAGTCGTCTTCCTGATCCGTAGACGGCGTGAGTGACTTGAACCCTTCGCGGACAATCACATGGCAGGTAGTGCATGCGCAGACCTGATCGCAGGCATGCTCGATATCTACATCGTGATCCAGCAGTGCGTTACAGATTGATTCGCCAGTGTTGGCTTCAAATGCAGTGCCTTCCGGGCATAGTTCCACATGTGGCAGTACGATAATTTGTGGCATTTTTACATTTCCAGAGAGTTAATAGCTTTACCGCTAAGCGCGTGGCTTACACTTGCATTCATACGCGCTGCTGCAAAGGCTTCGGTAGCATGGTTAAGGGCATCTACCGCTTGATTGATCGCTGTTGCGTCATCCGCGGCGGCGATGGTTTGTAATCGGTCGACTTCGGCTTTGATCGCATTTTGTTCAGCTTCGCTGATCAGGTCGCCATCAGCTGCGAGTGCTGCTGTAACCGAGCTGATAATTGCACCTGCGTTGACGCGCGCTTCAGCCAGCATGCGGGCTTTCTTGTCTGCTTCAGCACTGCTGAAAGAGGCTTTTAGCATATTGGTGATTTCGTCTTCAGTCAGGCCATAAGATGGCTTAACTTCAATATGTGCTTCAACTCCGGTACTTTGCTCACGCGCAGAGACTGACAGCAGGCCATCCGCATCGACTGTGAATGTCACACGTATGCGTGCTGCTCCGGCAGCCATCGGCGGAATGCCCCGCAGCACGAATTGGGCTAGCGAGCGGCAGTCGCTCACAAGTTCACGTTCACCCTGCACTACATGAATGCTCATGGCGGTCTGGCCGTCTTTATAGGTAGTAAATTCCTGCGCGCGTGCAATAGGCAGCGTGCTGTTGCGATGAATCACTTTTTCAACCAGTCCACCCATAGTTTCCAGCCCTAAAGACAAAGGCGTCACATCCAGCAGCAGCAGGTCATCATCACTCTTGTTACCGGCTAGTACATTGGCCTGGATCGCAGCTCCTAGCGCTACCACCTTGTCTGGGTCCAGATTGGTGAGCGGTTCCTGCCTGAAATAATCTTCCACCGCGTGGCGAATATGCGGCATACGCGTGGCGCCACCTACCATGACGACCCCTTGTATGTCTTCAACGTCCAGGTTTGCATCGCGCATGGCTTTGCGGGTAGGGGCCAAGGTTTTAGTCACAAGGTGCTGGGTAATTTCTACAAACTGGTCTGCAGTCAATGTAACATCAACCAGAATGCCATTGCTTAACCGGCAGACGATCTGCGCTTCAAAATTATCAGTCAGCCATTCTTTCGCCTGCCGTGCTTTTGTAAGTAATAGGCGTGTATCGCCTTCTGTCAGTGGGGTCAGTTGCTTATTGCTTTCACGAACCTTATCCAATACCCAGCAGTAAATGCGATGGTCAAAGTCATCGCCGCCCAATGCGGAATCACCGTTAGTGGAGAGTACTTCAAATACGCCTTTGGATAAATGCAGGATGGAGACATCGAATGTCCCGCCACCCAGATCGTAAATCACGAAGTTACCTTCAGAGGCATTATCCAGACCGTAAGCAACTGCGGCTGCAGTAGGCTCGTTTAGCAGGCGCAATACATTTAAACCGGCAAGACGTGCTGCATCTTTAGTAGCCTGACGCTGTGCATCATCGAAGTAGGCAGGTACGGTGATTACTGCACCGACCAATTCTCCGCCTAATGATTTTTCTGCGCGGGTTTTTAGTACTTTCAGAACTTCTGCTGATATTTCAACCGGGCTTTTCAGGCCTGCACGTGTTTCAATTTGCAGGGTTTTGGCAGTTTGTGCTTCTGAGTTTGATACAAATTTATAAGGGATGTGTGCTCTGTCGGCAATGTCGTTGATGCCGCGTCCCATAAAGCGCTTGACCGAAACAATGGTATTGATCGGGTCAGCGCTCTGCTGGGCCTGTGCTTCATGCCCTACGACGATAGAACCATCAGGCGCATAGCGTACAACAGATGGCAGTAACGCATGCCCATGATTATCCTGCAATACAGTACTCATGGCACTGCGTACTGTGGCAACCAGGGAGTTGGTTGTGCCCAAGTCGATTCCTACAGCCAGTTTGTGCTGGTGAGGTGCGGCGCTCATGCCGGGTTCTGAGATTTGGAGTAATGCCATGATGTATCGTTATTCTATATTTATGTTTTGACCGGCCTGCTAATATGTTAAGCCTTTGTGCTAGTCTAAATATTCAATTGCCTGCTGTATATCTGAGCATACTTTATCAATAAAAATCAGCTTGCGCGTTACCTCGGTCGCCGCGGTGTAATCTTTGTCATCGTCAAACAAGGTGATAAGTTCTGCTTCCAGTGTTTTGGACTCTACACGCAGTTCACGATACAGTTTATCAAGTGTTTCAATATCTTTTGCCGCTTTTGCATCTTCCAGCTGTTCGCGCCATTCCATCTGCTGCATTAAAAAGTCCAAAGGCAATGCAGTGTTGGTGTCAGCTACCGCATTAATACCTTGTCTTTCCAGCAGGTATTTTGCGCGGCTGGCAGCATTTTTTAGCGTGTCAAAAGCTTCATTGGATAGTGTCGCCAGCTGCATGGAGGCCAGTTTTTCAGCGGCGGTGGCACTGACAAAGCGATCCGGGTGGCTTGCTGATTGTATTTTGCGGAAATTGGTTTCGAGCAGTTTTGTGTCGATATCAAATTTCTCGGGAAGGGCAAAAAGCTGAAAATATTCTGTGTGTACGCTAGACATGCTGAAACGAATTATACCGTAAAGCTTTCACCGCAACCGCACTCATCCTTGACATTAGGGTTATTGAATTTAAAGCCCTCGTTCAAACCTTCTTTAGTGAAGTCAAGTTCTGTGCCATCGATATAGACCAGACTTTTTGGGTCCACAATGATCTTGATGCCATGGTTTTCAAAAGCGATATCTTCAGGTTGCATTTCATCAACAAATTCAAGCGTATACGCCATGCCTGAGCAGCCGGTAGTTTTTACGCCCAGGCGCAGGCCTATGCCTTTGCCGCGGTTAGCGAGGAATTTTTCTACGCGGCTAGCCGCAGTCGGTGTCAATGTAATTGCCATGTCTAATCCCTGATTATACGTTTTCTTTAGCTGCCTGTTTTGCCTTGATGTCGGCAACCGCTGCTTTGATAGCGTCTTCTGCCAATACTGAACAGTGGATTTTTACCGGCGGCAAAGCCAGTTCTTCTGCAATTTCAGAGTTTTTGATTGCATAAGCTTCTTCAATGGTTCTGCCTTTGAGCCATTCTGTTACCAGTGAGCTTGAGGCAATCGCTGAACCGCAGCCATAAGTTTTGAATTTTGCATCTTCGATGATGCCGTTGTCATTGACCTTGATCATCAATTTCATTACATCACCGCAAGCTGGTGCACCAACCATGCCGGTGCCAACTTGTGGATCGTTTTTATCCAAAGAACCAACATTTCTTGGATTCTCGTAGTGATCCAAAACTTTATCAGAATATGCCATTTTACTTCTCCTTATTGCGTTTGAAATACATCGCAAACTCGGCGTTGACTGCGCTTCGCCGTACTATTCGTACTGTCTTCAGCTTGTCGCCTTGATTTTGCTTCCTATTTCAAACGAGTGTTTCATATTTTAAACTTTTACGGAAAGCGTCGATTTGCATGGGCTGGCTAGGCGCAGGTTTGCGACGTTTAGTTTGTCTAAACGAGTAAGCCTGCAACAACGCCAGGCATGCAAAGAACGCTTTCTAATGGGCAGCCCATTCGACTTTGGTCAAATCGATGCCCTCTTTAAACATCTCCCATAACGGAGATAACTCTCTTAACTTGCCAATTTTGCTCTTCATCAGCTTGATTGTTGAGTCAATATCTTCTTCAGTCGTGAAGCGGCCGATTGAGAAACGAATCGAGCTGTGCGCCAGTTCATCGCTGCGGCCTAAAGCGCGCAATACATAGCTAGGTTCCAGGCTGGCTGATGTGCAGGCAGAGCCGCTGGATACCGCGATGTCTTTCACCGCCATAATCAATGATTCACCTTCAACATAATTGAAGCTGATATTCAGGTTATGCGGTACACGATGTTCTAAATCACCGTTTACATACACCTCTTCAATTTCTTGTAAACCATGTAATAGTTTGTCACGTAAATAACGGATACGTTCGTTTTCAGCATCCATTTCTTTGCGGGCAATGCGGAATGCTTCGCCCATGCCAACGATCTGGTGTGTGGCCAGTGTACCTGAACGCATACCGCGCTCATGACCGCCACCATGCATCTGTGCTTCGATACGGATACGCGGTTTGCGGCGAACGTACAATGCGCCGATGCCTTTAGGGCCATAGGTTTTATGGGCACTGAAACTCATTAAATCTACTGGCAGATTTTCCAGGTTGATATGTACCTTGCCGGTAGCCTGTGCAGCATCTACGTGGAAAATCACATTGTTTGCACGGCAGATGTTGCCAATCGCTTCAATATCCTGAATGACACCGATTTCATTATTGACCAGCATTACTGATGCCAGCACTGTGTCCGGACGAATCGCTGCCTTGAATTTTTCCAGATCCAGCAAGCCATTTGGCTCTGGCTGCAGGTAGGTGGCTTCATAGCCCAGACGCTCCAGTTCGCGCACGGTGTCAATGACCGCTTTATGTTCTGTCGCCACGGTGATGATGTGTTTGCCTTTGCCGGAATAAAAGTTTGCAGCACCCTTGATGGCCAGGTTGTTGGATTCAGTTGCGCCAGATGTCCATACGATTTCGCGTGGGTCTGCACCTACCAGTTTTGCAACTTCTTCACGTGCATTTTCAACAGCTTTTTCAGCGGTCCATCCATAAGGGTGGCTGCGTGATGCTGGGTTGCCGAATTCTTCGGTCAAATAAGGAATCATTTTTGCAGCAACGCGTGGGTCTATCGGCGTGGTTGCCGAGTAATCCAAATAGATTGGATGCGCTTCATCGTGCTTTTTTAAAACTGGTAATTCTACTGATGCTGACATCGTGTTTATTATCCTTGCAATTTAAATAATATCTTTAGTAATTGTATCTTTAAACCTAACAGGCACTATGCGGCAATACCTGTCAGTTGTTTTAATCTCGAAATCTCGTTTTTTAATGTATCCAGAAAATTAGACACTTGCTGTACTGTATTGTGCCCGCCAAAACTTATACGCACAGCACCTCGCGCTAAATCCTGATTTACACCCATGGCTAATAGCACATGGCTTGGTTCAGTGCTGTCACTGGAGCAGGCGGAGCCACTGGCTACTGCAAAACCCTTACGGTCCAGTGCCATGACCAGTGTTTCGCCTTCAATGCCGTTCACAGCAAAAAAACTGGTATTGGGTATGCGCGCCACTTCATTACTGAATATTGTGACATCCAGTGCTTTCAAGCCTTGTTCAAACTGTTCTCGCAATGCTCTGGTGTGGCTGGCAAAACTGTTCAGGTTTGCAACCGCCAGTTCGCATGCCACGCCAAATCCTACAATCGCTGCGATATTCTCTGTCCCGCTGCGCAAACCTTTTTCCTGGCCGCCGCCATGCAGCAGTGGCTGGATATCCACACGTTTATCCAGTACCAGTGCCGCTGCACCTTGCGGGCCGTGTATTTTGTGACTTGAAATCGTCATTGCATGCACGTTTAAATCGGTAAAGCTCAGCGGTATTTTTCCCAGCGCTTGCACTGCATCTGTGTGCATAGAGGCGCCGCTTCGTTTTACTTGCTCTGCAATACCGGGGATACCTTGTATTACTCCGGTTTCATTATTGGCCAGCATTACTGACACTAAATTACTCGGTTTTTCCAATAAGGCTGCCAAGTGGGCAGCGTCCAGCTCGCCTTGGCCGTTTACTGATATTGCCTGGCTTTTAAAGCCATATTGCCCCAATGATATCGCTGGGCGGCTCACGCAAGGATGTTCAATCGCACTATATAAAATTTGCGTCGCAGCCTGATTTGCGGTGATACCTTTCACTGCAAAGTTATTCGCCTCGGTACCGCTGGCTGTAAATATCACTTGTGACGGGTAAGCGCCACAGGCTTCTGCTACTTGTGCCCTGGCATGCTCTATTGCCGTGCGTGCTGTGCGGCCGAATACGTGGCGACTGGTCGGATTCCCGGCCTGTGCTTTCATCCATGGCAGCATCGCTTCCAGCACCTGGCTATCCAGAGCGGTAGTGGCATTGTGGTCTAAGTAAACGCTGCTCATGTTATTGCCAGTCATGCTTCCGCTTATTAGGCCGCGACTTCACTGTTATAGTTTGTAGCCTCTGCCAGATTACCGGTGCGTGGAGTAATGGTTATTTTCTTTCCTTCTTTCTGCGAGGCAACCATATCTGCCAGTGTTATGCCTGCCAGGTACTCTAATATTTTAGTATTCAGCGCAGACCATAATTCGTGCGTCATGCAAGGCCCATTATCCTTGCAGTTCTCATTGCCGCCACATTGGGTGGCATCAATCTGTTCATCGACCGCATTGATAATTTCAGATACTGAAATGTCAGTATAAGCTTTAGCCAGGTTATAGCCGCCACCTGGTCCGCGCACACTTTTCACCAGCCCTTGGCGGCGCAGTTTGCTGAATAACTGTTCAAGGTACGACAGAGAAATATCCTGTCGTTCACTGATGGCTGCCAATGTGACGGGTTTGTTGTTCTCGGCATCTTGAACTTCATGTATTGCCAGATCCAGCATTGCTGTAACAGCAAATCGACCTTTAGTAGTTAGGCGCATAGGTAATATGATGTTATCTAAAAATTAGAAACAGTATTTTATAATACCTTAGTGTTTCAGTCTACTATTATCTGAGTGTGGTTTGATGTGCAGGAGGCATGATTTTTATTCATTAATTATGAGAAATACATGCAATTCTCTTGTAGTGGCTGAAAGACTCAGCACCTCCATATGCTGGGGCAATTCAAATTTGTTTAACTTATCCAGGTTAGGCTGGGCAATTGGAGATTATACATGCTGGATGCTAGGATAATAAGCTATAGTGCTGATTGATGTTGGTTCTGTTAATTCTTGAGAGGATGATATGTTGAAACTCACAACGCAGAGTCGTGATAGCAGTGCGATGAAGATGTTTTTTTTGCTTTTTATTTTGTTGATTGTTGCGTCGCTGGAATCAGTTTCGGCAAGGGCAGCGGAACCTAAAGTTGCTGTTACACAGAAGGTTGGTGAGAAAGAAGCTATGAGTTCTTCTGGATCAACCTCAACGGTGGTGCGGGTCGTTAAGACGGCCAGGGTTCACGGTACTGCTTTTTCACCTGAGTATCCTGAGCGTTTGCGCTTGAATGGCGAGCGTAAAAATGCATGGGGTACTCGCTATATAGCTCCAGCAGGCTCAGTAAATTGGTTTCATGTGTCAATTCCGGTCGTTTCGGAACGTGAAGATGCTGCAGTTCCATTGAAAAGTATATTTTTGTTATTTAATGCCAAAAATTGCACAGTGGAAGAGGTGCATCTCTGGGATGGTGCAAATAAAATTGGGCAGTTTACTCGCCTTAAGTTGTCGGGAGACAACAGCGGAGGGGTTACTGCGGCAAACAAATTTGTACTGCCTCCTGGTGTCAAGATTACAAGTAGTTTGGGTGTTTCAGTAGGTGTTAGTTTTGACTCAAAAGGTGGTCCTGGTGGCATGGGAGAGCTGATTCTTACTTCAGTGGGTGCAGAGTATTATTAGGAAAGATCTTTAAAAATCCTGATGTTGGTGTAGATTCGCGATTATTGATTGAACTCGCATTAAGTTTTTAGCATAGATTTCCGGAATGTACGTTAAGTTGTCAGCGTTAGATGTCCTGTATGGTTGCAGCGTACTTGCTTCTGGAATTTAACTGGTCTTATCAAAACACTACAGCAGACGCTGATTGGATTACAGTATTTTTATACAATTTCGATTGAATGTGTCGAGGTTTATTTAATATTGAGAGTGTAATATAAAATTTTAAATAAAATATTTATTATCAAATTGGTTAACAGATACTCTTAAAAAAAATGTAATAAAAATTAGTTAACTAATTTGATATATATGAGTTTTTATGTTAATTTACCCCGGGTATTTTAGTTGTAAATAGGTTTAAGCAAGCTTAAACATACGTTAATCTAAAATTATCTAGAGGAAAAATTAAATGAAAAATAAAACAAAGACATTAATGTCAAAACTTGTGGGGTCAATGTTACTATCAGCAGGTGCGCTTTCAGCAAGCCAGGCATACGCTGCAACTAGTTGTGTTGCGCCATTTGCAGATGCAGCCAATCCTACCCCGGCTGAAATTGCAGCATTTCAAACATGTGTGGATAATGGGTTCATTTCAACTGATACGCGTTTCACTTCAGTCGATACTCGCCTTACGGCGGATGAGGCGGCAACAGCGACAGCGCTAACTTCAGTCGATACACGTTTCACTTCAACTGATACACGTTTAGGTTCAGCAGATACACGTTTTGTTTCTGGTGATACTCGTTTCACATCAGCTGATACACGTTTAGATTCAGCTGATACCCGTTTTGTTTCTGGTGACACACGCTTCACTTCAGCAGATACACGCTTTGTTTCTGGTGATACTCGTTTCGATTCAGCAGATACACGTTTTGTTTCAACTGATACCCGTTTTGTATCTGGTGATACTCGCTTGAACTCAGCAGACACACGTTTTGCTTCTGGCGATACTCGCGTTGACTCTGTCGATACCCGTCTTGATTCAATGGTTGGCTCAATGGATCAAGTGAATAGAGATATCAGGGACATGAAGCGTGAGTATAGAGCTGGTATTTCAGCAGCGATTGCTCTGCAGGCAACAAGCACGCCATCAAAAGCAGGCGAGACTGTAGTTGATGTTGGTGTGGGTCAATTTGCTGGTTATACTTCAGTCGGTGTGAACTTGGGCCATTTGTTTGATAACGGCATGAGTGTCGGCGCGGGTATTGCGCATTCTGGCAGTGAATCCGCTGGTCGTATTGGCGTTGGCTTCCGTTTCTAATTAATTTAATATTTAATTAAATTAAATAAAAACGCAACCTTCAAGGTTGCGTTTTTTTTAGAGGGTGTGTATGAGAATAGGTATTACGATCGGGCTTAGGTCTGCAAACGAATCAATTTGGGTAAACGGGATTAAGCAAACGGCGGTGTTTCTTGCAAAGCTTTTGCAAGGTTCGTCGAAGAAGCATAAAGTAACGTTAGTTAATACCACTGCAGTTCCAATTACTCAATCACTACCTTGGGATAGGCATATATACCCAACATTGCAATATGAGCATGTCAAAGAAGACTTGGATGTATTGATCATATTGGGTGGTGCAATCCATCAGTCATGGCTTGAAGAATTAAAATCCAAAGGAACAAAAGTAGTCTCTTACCGTTGTGGATCAGAGTTCTTTTATACAATGGAGAACATGATTTTCAATAAGAAAGTGGATGTTCCACCTTATTATAATGTTGGCTTTGATCAAATGTGGTTTATTCCACAGGTATGGGAGGCTAATCATTATTATTTGCAAACCCTGCATAGATTGAATGAAAGCCAGGTGAAAAGGGTTCCGTTTGTATGGGATCCAATGTTCATTACTGATAAATTAAAAAATCAGGAAAATAAAGGGGAGTATCGACCAAAAGCTGGTGCAAAACGGTTAACCTGTTTCGAGCCAAATATGAATGTAGTAAAGACGTTTATTTACCCTTTGTTAATTGCGGAAGAAGTGTATAGAAAAGATCCTGATTTGATTAAGTTCATGTCCGTGCTTAATACACAGTATTTACGCCAGAATAGTGAGTTCCTAGGCGTGATTAATCATTTGGACATCGTGAAAAATAAGGGAAAATGTTATTTTGAAAACAGGCACGACACACCGTGGATGCTTTCTAAAGAAACGGACATTGTGATTTCACATCAAATGTATAACCCGTTAAATAATTTGACGCTTGAAATTGCCTGGCTGGGCTATCCTTTATTACATAACTCTGAACTTTGCTCAGATCTCGGTTATTTTTATGAGGAGTTTAATATTCCTCAAGCTGCAGAAAAGCTGCTTGATATTCTGCACAATCATGATGAGAACTGGGAAGAGTATAGGAACCGGAACCGGGAATTGATAGATGTTTACTTGCCTACAAACCAGGCACTAATAAGTGCGTATGATGATCTGCTGGCGGGCTTATATGAATAAGCTCTGCTAAATGATGCTTGATGGATTGAATGTTGGTCAGTGCGGAGTTGGATGATATTCATATCGTTGTTGAATACCTCAACTACCTCACGTGTTCGACGGTCTGTTTATTTTTTATCTTTTGGCAGAGGGTTTACGATAAAAGCTTTGCCAATTTCGATGTTGGTTTCATCATCGATGTTCAGTTTTGCTAATTTAACTTGAACATCGTTTAGTAATTTGTCTTGTTTGGCCGCATGGTCCAGAAGCGAATGGATAGCTTTGATCATTGGGTCATTTTCATCGTTACCAACTGCGTAGGCAGCAAAGCCGATTTTTTGTGCAGTAGCCTCACGTTTTTTAGATTTTTCTTCCTCCAGAATGCGCGCAGGAATGCCGACGGCAGTCGCGTTGGCGGGTACGTCTTTAACAACCACAGCATTGGAGCCGATTTTGGCACCTTCTCCAATTGTAATCGGACCAAGCACTTTAGCACCGGCACCAATAACTACGCCTGACTCCAGCGTAGGGTGGCGCTTACCTTTGTTCCATGAGGTGCCGCCTAAAGTTACGCCATGATAAAGCGTGCAATCGTCGCCGATAACAGCCGTTTCACCAATTACGATCCCCATGCCATGGTCAATGAATACACGGCGGCCTATGGTTGCCCCTGGGTGAATTTCTATGCCGGTCAGCCAGCGGCCTAAATGTGAAAAAAATCGACCAAGCCAGAAAAAATCTTTCTTCCATAACCAATGACTGAAGCGATGCATCAGGAGTGCATGCACGCCAGGGTAGGTGGTTATGATCTCCCAGCGTGTGCGAGCAGCAGGGTCGCGCTCGAACACAATGGATATGTCTTCTTTTATATGGTTAAACATCATGCAATTATGCCACAAATATAATGTTGACTAAAACACTTGGGTTTAATATTTGGTATGTTTTTTGGGGGTTACAGATAAAGTTAAAATACCCCTTAATAAATTAACTTCTTCTTTTTCCAGCTTTGCGCGTGCGTAAATGCGGCGTATGCGTTCACTGAGTTTTTTAGGTGCGCTTGGGTTCAGGTAGCCGATTTTGACGAGCGTGTCCTCCAGATGAGTATAGAACCCTTCCAGTGCTTCATTCGTGGCAAGTTCGGTGGCGGGGGCATCAACTTCCAGGGCGCCTTCGGTAATTGCCATGCGAATCTCATAGCTCATTACCTGTACTGCGGCCGCAAGGTTTAGCGATGAGTATTCCGGGTTGGCAGGAACCATGGCTAGCAACTGGCAGCAATCCAGTTCGGCATTGGATAGACCGCTCATTTCAGTGCCAAACACCAGTGCAACTGGTTGGTTGGCAGCAATTTTCACAGCACGTGATGCTGCCTCGCGCACATTAACCAGTTCATGCGATATCTGCCTTTTACGTGCACTCATGCCGATTGCAAACGCGCAACCTGTCAGCGCCTCGGATAAACTGCTGCACACAGTGGCGCGATCCAGCAAATCGGCTGCACCGGTTGCCAGCGATGTTGCCTGCGGATCAGGAAAATGCAGGGGGTTTACCAGATATAAATGCTGTAATCCCATGGTTTTCATGGCACGTGCGGCTGAGCCGATATTGCCTGGATGGCTGGTTTGGCATAACACGACGCGGATGTTGTTGAAAATGTTTTGTTTTTCCAATTGGGTAGCCTGACTGAATCGACAATTTTTTAACACTTGATTTGGTGTTAAGGTCAATAAAAGTTAAAATAGCATTTTATCAGTTCTTTAAGAAAATCTAGTCATGCATCCAATGCTAATCAATGCAGTTAAAGCCGCGCGCGAAGCAGGCCGTATTATCAACCGCGCATCCCAAGATGTCGGGTCTCTCAAGGTTCAGTCTAAAACTTATAACGATTTTGTCAGTGATGTGGATCGTGCTGCTGAGCAGGCGATTATTGATATCCTGAAAGATGCCTACCCTGATCACGGCTTTTTAGGTGAAGAAAGCGGTGAAAGTAACCAGGAAGCTGAAAACATCTGGATTATCGATCCACTGGATGGTACGACGAATTTTCTGCATAGCTTTCCGCAATACTGTATTTCAATCGCATTGCAGCAAAAGGGTGTATTAACGCAAGCCGTGATTTATGACCCGGTGCGCAATGATTTGTTTACGGCAACCAAAGGCCGTGGCGCATTCCTGAATGACAAACGCATCCGCGTAACCAGCCGCAGCAAATTGCAGGATGCATTGATTGCGACCGGTTTCCCGTTCCGTGATTTTACGCATCTGGATACCTATCTTGGCATGCTGAAGGATATGATCAAGAAAACTACTGGTATTCGCCGTCCAGGCTCAGCAGCGCTGGATCTGGCTTATGTGGCAGCCGGCTGGGTGGATGGTTTCTTCGAAATCAATTTGTCGGCCTGGGATATTGCCGCCGGTGGTTTGCTGGTGCAGGAAGCAGGCGGTATTGTGGGTGACTTTGAAGGCAATGAGAGTTGGCTGAAAACCGGCAACATCGTTGCAGCTAACCCTAAAGTTTTTGCACAGATGCTGCAGACTTTGAGCCCGCATTTGACTGATAGCCTCAAGACACCTAAATAATTAATATATTTGATGGTTTCAATTAGCGCCCGCCCATCAGTGACGGGCGTTTTTTATTGCAATACTCCTAATCCCATTCCCAGCCTGTCCAAATTACTTTTTGAACTAAGCAAATAACTAACAATTATTGTTTGATATTCATTACTTTTGTTAAAGTGTTATTTTCTATGTTGCCGACATTCACTTAATGAAGCTGGTTATCCAGCGTTGGATCAAAATAAA